>JBFMEU010000031.1:0-30471 GCA_040753155.1 Bacillota bacterium | reverse complement strand
CCGCCTCTGTAGGCGGCGGGTTTCAAAGGGCGGTTAAGTCCAGTATGGACTCGGCTAACATTCAGAGGGGGTTGAATCCCCCTCTGAATGAAGTCTCGTTCAACCGAATCGTGTGGCCGAGTGGCTTGTAAGGGGGAGAATTATGCGGAAAACCAAAATAGTATGTACCATCGGGCCGGCCTGTGAACAAATAGACATGCTCAAGGCCATGCTGGAAGCCGGCATGAATGTTGCCAGGTTCAATTTTTCCCATGGCGCCCATGATGAACATGGTCAACGGATCAAGGCTGTACGTCAGGCGGCCAGGGAAGTGGGAAGAAATGTGGCCCTGCTGTTGGATACAAAGGGTCCGGAAATCCGGCTGGGCAAATTATCCACCGAGCCGGTAACTTTGCTGGCGGGAGACAGGCTTGTTTTAACTACGGAAAATATAGAGGGCACCAGGGAGAAAATGCCGGTTGGTTACCGTGGTTTGCCTCAGGATGTAAAGCCCGGTGACACTATTTTGGTAGCCGATGGACTTATTGAATTGCGGGTTATAGAAACCTCGCGCCGGGAAGTGCTGTGTAAGGTGGTTAATGGAGGCGATTTAACCAGCCGCAAGGGGATAAACCTGCCCGGTATCAAGGTTAACCTGCCGCCGGTTACAGACCGGGACGTCGAAGACATAACCTTTGGGGTTCGCCAGGGCCTTGATTTTATAGCAGCATCGTTTGTAAGAAAAGCTAATGATGTTTTAGCTATCCGGCAGATTGTAGAAGAATCGGATGGTGACCTGGATATAATTGCCAAAATAGAAAGTCGTGAGTCAGTGGATAATCTAGATGAGATCATCAAGGTTGCCGATGGTATCATGGTTGCCCGGGGTGACCTGGGGGTTGAGATTCCGGCCGAAGAAGTTCCCTTGATTCAAAAAATAATAATTGAGAAGTGCAACCGCGCCGGCAAGCCTGTAATCACGGCAACTCAGATGTTGGAGTCGATGATCCATAATCCCCGGCCCACCAGGGCCGAGGCCAGTGATGTGGCAAACGCAATTTTGGACGGAACCGACGCTGTAATGCTCTCAGGGGAAACAGCTGCCGGGCAATACCCTGTTGAGGCAGTGGCCACCATGGCCAGGATAGCGCGAACTACAGAGGCAGCCCTGCAGTATGAGAAAATACTGGCCGGCAAACGCAAGGGCCTTTCCCGGACCGTGACTGACGCTATCAGCCATGCTACCTGCGCCACAGCTGAGGATTTGGGGGCAGCGGGCATTATCACCTCAACAGAGTCCGGTTATACAGCAAAAATGGTAAGCAAATACCGCCCCCGGGCGCCAATTATAGCCGTAACCCCAACAGCCCCGGTATTGCGCAAACTCTGCGTGGTCTGGGGGGTTGAGCCCCTGCTGGTGGGACGTATTACTGACACTGATGGGATGATTGAAGCTGCAGTTGATACATCCTTGAAAGCTGGTTTAATTAAGGGCGGAGACCTTGTTGTGATCACAGCCGGGGTTCCAGCCGGCGTCCATGGAACCACCAACCTGATTAAGGTACATACCGTGGGCAATATCCTGGCCCGGGGAACCGGTATCGGGACCAGGGGGATGACCGGTGTGACCCGGGTAGTGAGGAACTCCCGGGAGGCACTGGATAGAATAAATAATGGAGATGTATTGGTGACTTATGCAACTGATCGGGATTATATACCCGCAATAAAAAAGGCCGGCGCCCTGATCACTGAAATGGGGGGCCTGACCTCACATGCGGCCATAGTTGGTCTTGAGTTTGGCATACCGGTTATTGTCGGGGTGGAGGGGGCGATGTCTCTCTTAATTGACGGCCAAACAATCACTGTTGACGGACAGCGGGGCCTGATTTACAGTGGGCCCGCCAGGGTGCTTTGATTAGACGTTGGTCGCCGGGCGTCAGACATTGGAATTTTTGTAAGTATTCAGTAAACCAGGTGGAGGCACGGCGTTATCATTAACGAACGACTTGCGGAGCGCTGGTAACAACATCCGGCTATAGACAAATTTTTTTTATTTTCCGGTAATTGGGGCGCGTTTCCGTAAGTAATGCTTTCCGACCGGGCATGCTAAAGCCCGGAGGGTATTTATATGGAAAACGCTGTCCTATCATATCTTGGACATTTAGGCCTGGCGGGACTATTGCTGGGAGTTGTTTTGGAGGGTCTGGGCGTCCCCTTTCCCGGGAGTATCATGGTGATTCTAGCCGGGGTGCTGGTGCACCAGGGTAAGTTGAATTTCTATAACACCTGGGGGGTAATTTTTGTGGGCTTAAATCTGGGGGCGGCAAGCGCCTATCTGTTGGGTAAATACGCAGGCGAGCCTTTCCTGGTCCGCTACGGCAGATATCTTTTAGTTACCCCGGCCCGCCTGCAGCGGGCCCGCTCATGGATGGAGCAGTCGGCGCCGGCATTTATCATCTTCGGCCGCTTTGTTCCCATGGTTAGCAATTTAACACCTTATATTGCAGGCTTATGCCGCCTAAGTGCAATTCGTTTTGTATTTTTCACCAGTATCTACGCCCTAATCTGGGTATCCCTGAACCTGGCCATAGGAATGATCTTTAGTGAAAATTGGACCAGGGTGACAAAAATTACCGGTTGGTCACTGCCCGCCCTGGGATTGGCCGGCTTGCTAATTTACCTGGGGACCACGTTGGCCCGGCGCTGGCTGCGCCGCAACCAAAAGACTGTTTAGACGTCCATACCGCTGAAGTGGCGCCGGCAGAGGATGAAAATACCCGGGAAGGGGTGCGCAGCTTATGAACAAGCGGTAAGCATCCGTCCCCGGGCAAATGTATTTTCAGGACAGCAGGTGATATAATGTCCAGAGTTGTTTTATGTATTGGTGACAGCATAACTTACGGTTACCCCTTCGGGCCGGCCTGGTCATGGGTTGCCCTGGTGGGGGAGGCCTTACAAATCAATATGATTAACCGGGGAATTAACGGTGACTCCACTGCCAATATGTTATACCGGTTCAATCGGGATGTGGTCCAGCATAACCCCGATGCCACGGTTATCATGGGGGGCGCCAATGATGCGTGGATGGGCGTAAGCCTGGCTGCGGTTACGGCTAATTTTACCGCTATGCTGGAAAAATGCCGGCAAAACAAAATTCTGCCTGTGCTCGGGTTGCCGGTTCCCGTAAGCCCCGGCGACAATGATTTTTTTAACGGTCTTGAAGAGGCCTCCGCAATCCTTGACCAGTACCGGCAATGGATGCAAGAATACTGCATCCGGAATGGGATCCAGGCAATCGACTTTTATACTCCTATGCTTGTACCAGGTTCCAGATTCGGCAAGCCGTCATATTATTTTGACGGTGTTCACCCCAATCAAGAAGGTTACCAGGCCATGTCCCGGGCGGCAATACCAGTAGTTCAAAAAATCTTGAAGTTGTTTGAGGCGCCCTCCTGAAAAGGGGCACTTTTTTTTAACCCTTTTTAGAAAGGCTATTTAACATAATATTTACAAAAATAAATACTTATTCTTAATCAAGTATTAGTATTATATAATACAAGGACACCGGAGAGGAGGAGCTGACAATGGGTATCTCCCCAATTACCAAACACTCAGGTACAAGAAGCAAGCAAAACCAGGGCATAGCACAGCAGTTTACCCGCCCAATTGTTAGGGTAGATGTTTCTTCAGGCAAGGTACTGTTAAACGACATTCGCTCCTTCTGGGAGCGTCAGGTTGTGCAGTCTCTTGAACCCCCGAAAAGCGCCTGAGCCTAGGTATTAACAAGAACAACCCCGGAATAGATAAAACCGGGGTTGTAACTTTTATCACCGGAGGTCTGTAGCCATATATCTCCAGATCATAGACACACTTTACAATAGTATTTGAATAGTAATTTTCTCAGGATGGTACCAGTTCCACCTCGCCCCGGACGGCCAACCGGTCGCCCATAATGGCCAGGGCGCCGGTAACCCCGGCAATGCCAAGGGCATAATTTACAGCTTTTTCAAGATCAGCGGGTGTTTTTACCAGGTTGGCAGACGCCGTGGCCACGGCGTCTGCCAGAATCACCGAGGGCGCCAGCACCACCATGGCATCGGCCTGCCCAAAACTGAGAGAGTGTCCCACGGAGCCCGAGGATGTGCAAATGCCCAGGGGTGTCTGGTGGGGCTTAATCAGCAGGGCAATGCGGTTGCTGAAGGGGGATCTGGCGGCAAAAACACCAATCCTTCTTTTTTTGCCGGTACGAAGGTAAATGTCCCCGCCATTTTCCACCGCCACCTCCCCTGAGAACTTGGTCAGCCAGCGGCCCACCAGCTCGGCAAAGGCCCCGGCCACAGCAGCCATGGGTCCAACTCCAGCCTTGCCTGCCGCCACGGCCATGGAGCGGGCTATGTCCGGTGCGCCCGGCAGGGCCTGGTATGGCTCAAGGGAGGACAAAAAGCCCGGGTCCCGGACCAGGTATTCTTCCAGGCGGGCCCGCTCATGCCTTACAAGGTCCCGGGTTTGCGAGATCAGATCAGAAGTTAGCTTTTCCCGCTGAATGCCAATGTCAAGGTCAGTTTCCCGGCAGGTGATATTGAAGTGTGCCAGGTCATCCTGGCGGTGCCAGTAGCGGTAAACTCTCCGGGTATATTCCAACTAAAACTTTACCTCCATAGCCCGGACCGGGCAGGCCCGGACGCAAAGATGACACACCACACAGTTATCACTGTCAAAATGAACTTCCATGGTTGGCCTTTCCAAATAAAGGGCACCGCTGGGGCAAATTGCCGTACACGACCCGCAGCTGGTACACTTATCCTCATTCCGGTTGATTTCCTCGTTCAGGGCCTGCACAACAACCCCCTGGCCCCGCAGATATTCCAGGCCTTCATTATATTGTCCACCGGTTATATCCAGTACCATGGTTCCTTCCTTTTGAGGGTTTACATTGGCCTTCAGTATATTTATAACCAGATCGTAGTCTTTTACAAGGCGGTAGATCATTGGTTTATCCGCAATGTCTGCCCCAAAGCGCAGTACTACCTTTTTAGGAGACACAAATCTCACTCCTCAAATTTATTCAGGATACCTATTACGGCTTTATCCCTAATATATATTCAGTGAAACCGGTGTTAAGGCACGGCGTTATCACCGCTCACTCCAGTACTCCGCGCCGACAGCGCCCCAGCTTGTTTCGGACCGGACTAGCGACGCTGCTTACTATCCCTGCAATGCCCGGGCAGTTATGCCGGCCTCCTGAGAAGGCAGTAAGCGCACCGGCTCACCCAATAAAAATTCACCTTTGGTGATTTGCTCCTTCAAAATCGAAGCTATTTCCCTGGCCCTGGGATAACTGGACAGGGGGGCGGTGGGAACATCTTTGCCGTTAACCTGAATTCTGCCTGATTTGAGTTGGGCATAACTCACTGTACCCAGGTTCACCGGCAGCCGGTTTGGATAGGCTTCACTGTAATCAACGATTGGGGCGTAAAGCTCTTCATCTGTGGCTGCGGCATAACGGCAAATTTCTTCATTTAACATGGGGATAGGCACCCCTATGCCCACAGACAGGGTGGTTCCGTAGCCGAGGTAACTGTTGCCCACCAGCCAGCGGGAGCTCATTTGTTTAAGGTCACCCAGAACTGACAGGGTGCCGCCGGCGCCACACTCTGTAATGCCATCGGATCCTTTAAGCATGGTAGGAAAGTGCTGGGTGCCGTTCCAAACAACGTACCCCGTGCCGCCACCCAGGAAAATCCTGGTGCCAATGCCGATGGTTAAAAACTTTGGATCCTTCAGCAGCGGGCTTAGTTGGCCTGAAGTTGAGTAATGGGCGTTGCCCAAATCCGGCTTTAATATCCCCATGTAAGTGTAGAGGGTCCTGGAGCCAAGATTAACCGCACAATTATAGTTTTGGTAAGCGTTACGTGGATTAAATAATATTGCCTCGTTAATGTCGGCCAGGGTAATTGTTGTTTCCAACTCCCGCCGGGGGTAGCAGTCAGTACCGTAGGAAGTCGCCTCCAGTTTGATAGATTTGCCTGCCACCAGATCCTGAATTAAGTGTCCCCCACCATATTTAAACTCACCAGGGTAATTATTATTGGCGGGATCATCCTCGGGCAGCTCGGTGGCCCCAAGATATGCGTCCACCGCCGCAATGCCGGCGTAGGCAGGGATGCCGTTCAGCTTTACCCGCTGCATTCTGATGCGGGGCTGACTATGGCCAAAGTTTAAAAACACTCCGGAAGAACACATGGGAGCAAAGGTACCGGTGGTAACAACGTCCACTTTTGCTGCAACGTCTGCCACACCCTTTTCCTTTACCATAGTAATAAGCTCCTCGGCAGTTACCACCACTGCTTTACCTGCCTTGATTCTGGCGTTGATTTCAGCATAAGTTTTTTCCAGAGCCAAACAAGACACCTCCATTTTTTGTGCTCCCCTGAACAACTAAAAGCCTCTTCAGAACAGAAGAGGCTTGTGTTGCACAAGAATTCCTCTTATCTGCCAGAAGATAATTCTCCTGCAGGAATTAGCACCATGCTTTCCTCAAGCCTAAGCCTGAAATCAGGAAAACTGGTTGCCGGGTTTCACAGGGCCAGTCCCTCCACCACTCCGGATAAGAGCACATTTTTAATTTCTATATTAGTCTACCAGTTGTAACATGATACTGTCAATGTGTATTTGTGCAGAGTATGCTTTAAAAATAATGTAACTACTCAGGAGTCAGAAGTCAGGAGTCGAATAGTAATGTCAGCAGGTTAGCGCCAACCGTCAACCGTATATTGCTCACCCATGCGATTAATGGCCCTCTTTTCGATTCTGCTTACGTATGAGCGTGATATGCCCAATTTTCGGGCTATTTCTTTCTGGGTAAACCTGGCGCCGTTCCTAAGTCCAAAGCGCAGAATAATCACCTTTCTTTCCTGCGGGGAAAGCACATTAACTATTTCCCATAACTTTTTTTGATCAAATTTGGCAGCCACTGCATCGGTTATTACTTCCGCGCTTGTTCCCAAAATATCCATAAAGTAAATCTCATTACCTTCCTTGTCTACCCCAAGGGGTTCGTATAGTGACATCTCCGCCCGTGCCTTTTTCTTCGACCGCAAGTACATCAGGATTTCATTTTCAATGCAGCGGGAGGCATAGGTGGCCAACCGTAAAGAGCGGTCTGAATTAAAGGTGTTTACAGCTTTAATCAACCCGATAGTTCCAATGGAAATCAGGTCATCAAAGTCCTCTCCTGTATTATCAAATTTTTTAATAATGTGGGCCACCAGACGCAGATTATGTTCTATTAGAACCTTCCGGGCCTCCTCATCGCCCTGGGCTAAAAGGCCCAGGTAGTAACTTTCATCCTCTTCCGAAAGCGGTTTGGGAAAACTATTATTGGCTATGTAGGATACCAGCAGCATTATGCCGTTGATTAATGAGGCTACAACCAGAGCCCAGAATGCAGGCAAACCACATTCCTCCTTTATAATTGCTTACCCTTATCCCGTGAAAATTAGCCAGGTGATCTTGCATTTAGCGCAGGTCTTACATCTTATGATCGAACCTAGCACTTTGTGCCTGTACTATTTATATTAATTACAAGCTTGACAGCGAACTATTGTTTGAGTATACTAAGACCAAACAAGTGTTTCATTAAGGAGGTTTGAAGCAGCTACAGAATAACTAAACAAAGATTGAAAAAAATAACAAAAACCGTTTACTCAAACACCTGTTCTACTGCAAAATAGTAACAGGAGGTGGTGGTGGCTCATGAAAACGGAGTAAATAAGAAGAAAGGAAAAAGGTTTCTTAGCAGTCACATCCGATGATGCGTCGCAAAGACACGTTGTGAAAGTCGGGCGCGGAGGTTAGAACAACCAAGCGGTGGGTAACACCCCCTTCCGGGCAGAACGTACGGTTTATAGGCCGACGGCGGGATTTCGCAAGAAAGACCACCCGGTACATAAGCGAAAGCTTTTGGCTGAGCAGTTGAATCCTGTGAAACTGCCTCCCGTTAGTCGGCGGGAGAGAAAACTAAATATATCTGGATTATCCTGTATAAATCAGATTTGTTTAGTTTTCAGAAACCAGGCTGTTTTCATTGTTGCATGAGTTCAGGTCAACTGAAACCTTTTCAATCCAAAACGTTACCCCATGCCAAACCCGGTTCCGAACAAAAACTGATTATATTGCCAGTGTTCAGACTTGGCTTGAGACTGAGGATACTCCAGGAGAGAAATTAGCATCGTATATTTTTCTATCCCTGGCGGGCATATTTATAATAGGCGCTGTAATCCGCTATTTGATTGGCGTATTAGCATAAGTAATTAGTTTTATTGACTAAAGCAAACATTTTGTAGCCGGCCTATGGCCGGTTTTTTTTTGACGCGCGCACGGAAGACACTTAATAAGCGCGCGGTTTTTTTAACTGCCTGCAAAATTTTTTAATAAAAGCCATACATTACTCCCTGTCTAAATCAGGATAAGTTATATAAAATAATAGACATACATGCCGCTGACGCGGCGACAGCAAAAAAATGAAAATTTAATTTTCAGGATGGTAAGCAAATACCTACTGGAACAAGCGAGGTAGAACATGAATTTGATGTTTATCACAGATACACACCTGCGGGGCACAACACCCCGCTCCCGCAAAGATAATCTGCCCCAAACTCAGATCAAAAAACTGCAGGAGATGGCCGGGCTGGCCGAGGAGTACGGGGTCAGGGCTATTTTACACGGTGGCGACATGTTCGACCTGCCCGGGCCAGCCCTGACAGTAGCCGCATCAATAGACATCCTGCGCTCCACCGGCGCAGAGATCTATGCGGTTGCCGGCAATCATGACATATACGGTTATAATCCGGAAACATTGGACAGGACCATGCTCGGCTTTATGGCCCGCATGGGCCTGGTTAAGCTGCTAAATCCCGGCGAACCGGTTTATCTGACAGACGGCCAGGTCACTGTCCAGCTGACCGGGCAGCACTTCCACCCCGATATTGACCGCCGTGAGCCGGACCTGGACTATGCGGTCAGAAAGCAAAACTGCGACCTTGCAGTGCACATTGTTCACGGAATGTTAACAGACCGCCCCATGTACCACGGAGTTGCCCATACTCTTATTGAGCAGGTGGCTCATTTTACCGAAGCAGATTATACCCTGTGCGGACATGCTCACTTCGGCTTTGCCGATTGGTCACTGGGGGGCAAACATTTTATCAATCCCGGGGCTGTGGTCAGGTTAACAGCGCATCCGGTGGAGATGGTGAGAAAGCCAGGGGTGTTAATCCTGAACTTTTCTGCAAGCCCCCCCGGGCACCGGCACATTCCTTTAAAAAGCGCCCTTCCCGGTGAGGAGGTGCTTGACCGGGCCCACCTGGAAGAAATTGTTTTCCGCAAGGAGAAACTGCAACTTTTGCTAAAGGATATACAGAGTTCTGGAGAATTCAAGTCTGCCAACCTGGAAGATCTGATTCTTGAAATAGCTGACAATCGTGAACTGCCCGGGCAGGTGCGCCGGGAGGCGCTGGCCAGAATAGCCCGGTCCAGGGATTGCTTGGAGCCAAAATAATATTACGAAATATTAAGGGGTGGACATATGGCCATCAGGCGCCTATGCATAGAGAATTTCCAGTCCCACGTTTATGCCGAAATCGAACTGGCAGAAGGCCTAACTGTGCTGGTGGGGGAATCTGATTCCGGCAAATCGTCAATTATCAGGGCCCTGCGCTGGCTGCTTCTGAACGAACCCCGGGGAAAAGAGTTTATCCGGGCCGGCGCTAATGAATGCCGGGTTTCGGTCATTTTAAGCAATGGCGCCAGGATAACCCGGGAGCGCACACCTTCACGAAATCGCTATTTACTGTTGTTGCCAGGCGAAGCAGAGAAAGTATTTGAGGGTTTTGGCAACGATATCCCCCGGGAAATAACCAGTCTGCTTGGGGTTGCCAGAGTGCATCTGGATGATGACCTGACCGTTGCCCTTAATATGGCCGGGCAGCTGGATGAGCCCTTTTTATTGAGCCAGCCCGGCTCACTCAAGGCCAGAATTATTGGCCGGATCCAGTCAGTACATATTATTGATGCCGCGTCCAGGGATACTGCTCAGGACATAGCGCGCCTGCAGCGGGAGGCCCGGCAGCTGGAAGGTCAGGTGGCATCCCTGGACAAGGAACTGGCAGAGTTCAAAGACCTGCCCCAACTGCGTCGTCAAATTGATGAAGCGGCCTGTTTGCAACAGAGGGCTGAGGATCTGCTACTACGGCAGGCAAGCTTGCGCAGCCTGGCTGCCAGGATAGAGGGAGTAAGGCTGCAAAGGGTACGCCATCTCGATCAATTGGCCCGCTTAACTGAACTGGCGCGCGGCGCAGCACTGCTAGAGCAGGGGATAGGGGCGGACCGGGAGCGTAACACCCTGTGTACACTTGGCAGCAGGCTGGAATATGTATATTCAGAAATGGAAAACCTATCCCGCATAATCCCCCTCACCAATAAACTTGAACGTGCCGGAGGTTTAATCGACCGGGGAAATGAGCTCGGGCACCTATACAGGCAGGTATTTAACTGCCGCCAGGAGCTGCTTAGAATAGACGGTGAAACTAGACGGCAAGATAATCTGTGCCAACATACCCGGCATATTCCAGCCAGGCTCAAACAACTAGTCAACTTGGAACAGAGGGCGGTTTGGTATGAACAGCTTAAAGCCCGGGCTGGCAAACTGGCCCGGGTTAAGGGGGAAAAGGAGAGTCAGTTGGGAATAGTTGCCCTGTGCAGCTATTTGCCCCGGACTGCCGGCAAGTATAGCAGGATAGAGCCTCTTAAAACAAAACTGATTGAGCTGGGCTTTTTAGCAACTAAGCTAAAAGACATTCTGGACAGGCTGGATAGAGGTAAAATATTTTTAAACGAAAGCAATATGGCTCTAAAAAGTTTGGCCCGGGAGTATGGCATACTCCTGCAGGACCTGGGCCGCTGCCCCACCTGTCTGGAACCTGTTAGCCGGGATAGCATCCGGAGAATAATCATGCAATTGACGAAGGGAGTGGATGACGGTGACAAGAAAGCAGTTTCCAGGCGAAACTGATAGCTATAGTGAGAAGCTCAAGCATCTTAAAGACGGTCTGGACCGGGCGAATAACCTGCGCATTCAGGCTGAAACAAGGCTTGAAGAGCTAAGCCGCCAGGAAAAGGAGATAATTGAGCAAATTCGTGCCCTGGGGGTTGAGCCGGAGCATTTGGATGAGGAGATTGAGCGGCTGGAAAAGGAAATAAAAGCTCTGTTCTTAGAAATTGAAGAGATCATCCCCTGGGAGTTAATTGAGCAAGGCCGGGGAGATAGGTGATGTAATTGAAATTGCACCAGCTCAAAGAAGCCCTTAACAGGGTGGAAACAAACTATAATCGCCGCGCCGGACAGGCGGAGGTCCTGCAAAAAATGCGGGAAGAGGCCCTGTCAAGATATAAGGAAGCTGTAGCCGCCGTGGAATTGCTGGAAAAGGTGCGCCTGCTCCTCCAGGAAGCTTCTGCCTGTGCCCGTGAGCAGTCGTGCCGTCAGATCGAGGGTATGGTTGCTCACACCCTGGAATTTGTTTTCGGCCAGGGGATGTCCTTTAAAGTGGATTTGCTTGAGCGTAGAAACCAGCCTGAAGCCGAGTTCTATGTTGTTTCCAGCTCCGATGGGGTGGAGATTAAAACCCGGCCCCAGGATGCCCGGGGTGGGGGAGTTGTGGATGTGACGTCCCTGGCCCTGCGGGTGGCGCTGCTGGAAACATCAAGGCCCCCCCTGCCGGGGCCGTTGCTCCTGGATGAGCCGGGCAAGCATTTGTCCGATGAATATGCACCCCATCTTGCCCTGCTGCTTAAGGAGTTGTCAGGCACATTTGGCCGCCAGGTGGTAATGGTCACCCATAACCGCTACTTTACCGAGGCAGCCGACAAAGTATATCTGGTGCAAATTAAAGGCGGGAAAAGCATGGTTACAACCCTGGATCCCAATGAACAATAAGCGGGAAGTGACTTGTTTTGAAAATAATAATTGATGCTGACGCCACACCCAGGAGTGTTCTGGAAATATGTAAGAGTATGGCTGTTAAACATGGCCTTACTCTGATTACGGTGGCCAGCTTTAACCACAATATCAAATCCGACCACCACATAACCGTGGGATGTGATCCGCAGGAAGCAGATATCAGAATTGCTAATCTTACTGTGGTCGGGGATGTTGTGGTCACCCAGGACTGGGGTCTGGCCGCACTCCTGCTGGGCCGGGGCGCCCGGGTAATCTCACCTGCCGGCCGGCCGTACAAGCCAGAAAACATTGAATTTATGCTTGAGGAAAGGAATATCAAGGCCAAAATCAGAAAGGCGGGGGGGCGTACCAGGGGCCCGGTCAAGCGCACATCCGGGGATGACCGGCGCTTTAGTGCTTGCCTCAGGCAAGTATTGGGGTATGGCCGGGCGGCTGCGGAGGAAGATAAAAAACGAGAAGAAGATGATTCTACACAAGAGTAAAAATAAGCGGGGGGCAGGCATTCTCATCACCTACCCCCCGCTTATTTTGGTTTGGCACTATTCATATCCATAATAATACCTCCTTAAATGCTAGTCTTCTGCATGCACTTCAGGCTCGATCCTTTCCAGGCCGATACTTTCCAGGATCTCATCGATTAATTCCTTGGTCACCGGTATGACACCTCCTTTTGAACTATAACAACACCTCCATTTAATTTACCGGACAAAGGTTAAATAACCAGGATGGTTATTGTTAAATTATTATTACATTATATACTGACCAGTGGATTATGGCAATTAAAATCGAACAAAATTGTCCGGGTTGCCTTGACATTTTTCAGTCCAGGGGTTAAAATACATATTGCAGTAGTTCACAAACCTATTATCGGGGCGTAGCTCAGTTTGGCTAGAGCGCTACCTTGGGGTGGTAGAGGCCGCACGTTCAAGTCGTGTCGCTCCGACCAGTATTAGCAAGGGTTGCAAAAATCGGATCCTTGCTCCTTTTATCACTGAACTAATCCGCCCTAAGACCCCCGCCTCTGTAGGCGGCGGGTTTCAAAGGGCGGTTAAGTCCAGTATGGACTCGGCTAACATTCAGAGGGGGTTGAATCCCCCTCTGAATGAAGTCTCGTTCAAAATTACAAAGACGATGACAGGGAATAGTAAGTGCGGAACTGGCCCAGAGAGCCGCCGGTTGGTGCAAGGCGGCCGAGGTGAAACACTGAACTCTCCTTCGAGTTGCCGACCGAAATCACTGGTGATAGTAGGCCCGGACGGAGTCTTCCGCCGTTAAAAGGAAGGGGATATCGGACTTAATGTCCCGCATCCTTAAAGTGAGCGGCTGTATTTGGCCGTTAAGTTGAGTGGTACCGCGGAGGTTTGCCCTTCGTCTCATATTTGGAGACGAAGGGTTTATTATTTTTAGGAGGTGGTGTTGATGGAGGTTGACCTTGGTGAATTGCCGCCAATTAAATACTATATTCTAAATGGAGGTTTATTTTATGCGCAAGCTTTATATTTTCGACACCACCCTCAGGGACGGGGAGCAATCCCTGGGCATTACCTTGAATGTTAGAGAGAAATTAGAAATAGGACGGCAGTTGGTTAAGTTGGGTGTAGACATCATAGAGGCCGGTTTTCCGGCATCTTCGCCGGGGGATTTGGAGGCGGTGCGAACAATGGCCCGGGAGCTCAAAGGCGTTATTGTCTGTGGTCTGTCACGGGCTGTGCCGGGGGATATAGATCAATGCGCCGAGGCACTTCGAAACGCTGAGCAGCCCAGGATCCACACCGGCATTGCCGTTTCTCCGGTACACATGGCCAGCAAGCTAAAACTCTCCCCTGACCAGGTGGCGGAGGCGGCGGTGGCGGCTGTAAAGCGGGCTAAGAAATATGTTAGCGATGTCGAGTTTTATGCGGAAGACGCCTTCAGAAGCAAGCATGATTTTCTAGTCCGCATACTGGAGGAAGTTATTGAGGCCGGAGCCACTGTAGTTAACATTCCTGATACCGTGGGTTACGCCACCCCGTGGGAATATGGCGAGATGGTTGGCCAGGTCATGAATAAGGTCAGCAACATCCACCGGGCGGTGGTGAGCGTCCACTGCCATAACGACCTGGGCATGGCCACGGCCAACTCCCTGGCGGGCATCCGGGCCGGCGCCGGCCAGGTTGAAGGCACCATCAACGGGATCGGGGAGCGTGCTGGCAACACCTCCCTGGAGGAGGTGATCATGGCCATCTACACCCAGCGCAGCCGGTATGGTGTTGAGATGGGGATTAAAACCAGGGAGATTGCCGCCACCAGCAGGCTCGTTTCCAGAATCACCGGCGTGCCGGTGCCAAGCCACAAGGCTATCGTCGGGGCCAATGCTTTTACGCACGCCTCCGGCATTCATCAGGACGGAGTTTTGAAGGAAAGGTCCACCTATGAAATTATTGACCCGGAAATAGTGGGCGTGCCCAGGAACATGATTGTATTAAGCGCCAGGTCCGGGAGGCATGCCCTGAAGCACCGTCTGGAAGAACTAGGGTATAGCCTGCAGGGAGAGGATTTGGAGTCTGTTTACCGCAACTTTTTACAGCTGGCGGACCAAAAAAAGGAAATCTATGATGAAGATTTGCATGCCTTGATGGGCTGCGCTGGCACAGAGCATAAGATTGTGATCAGGAATATTTCGGTCTCCACCACATCAGTAGATACGGCCACTGCAACCATAACCCTGGATCTAAACGGCCAGGAAGTTACCGATGCCGCCTGCGGCAATGGCCCGGTGGATGCTGTGTTCAAGACTATTGACCGCCTGATGGGAAAATCAGTTCACTTGGAAGACTATACCCTGAAATCAGTAAGCCGGGGCAGTGAGGCTCTGGGTGACGCCACGGTCAAGGTGCGTGTTGGCGATAATCGCCTGCTGGTGGGCCGGGGGGTCAGCACCGATGTCATTGAGGCCAGTGCCAAGGCCTATCTTAACGCACTGTCAAAATCATAAATATAATACTAAATAATCCCGCCAGCTATTTATCACTGGACTTAACCGCCCTAAGACCCCCGCCTCTGTAGGCGGCGGGTTTCAAAGGGCGGTTAAGTCCAGTATGGACTCGGCTAACATTCAGAGGGGGTTGAATCCCCCTCTGAATGAAGTCTCGTTCAATGGAGCTTGGCGGGATTATTTAGTATTATGACGGCCCCGGCAGATACCAGGCATTGCTGCTAACATCACCATTGCTGAATTCCATAATAACATAATATCCTTCGGAGCTTTCCCTTACCTTGAATACCAAATAAGTGGTTACCCAGCCCGGGGGACTTTTCAATTTGTCCTTATCTACCATACCAGCTACCCGGTCAGGGTCCACAGACAGGATGTCATACCCCAGGCCGTTGCTGTCCACCACCGACCACTTATGCGCCGCTGCCAGTATACCTGAACCGGGGGCGGAAACAGGAACAATCATGAACTGGCGCCCGGTCTCGGCCACCACAAGATTATTCTTCAGCTCAATGGTTTTACTGAAAACGTTTTCTCCCACCAGACCCACCTTTAACTGTCCCCCGGCAGTGTTTACAATATCACCGGAGAGACTGTATCTGGCGGGAAGTCGCAGGGGATCAGGCTTTTCCTTGTCGAATGAATTAAACATAAAAAAATATATAACAAAAAATATACCCGGCCCAAGTATTAAAAATACCCACCACTTTTTCATCAGCGGGTGTTTGATCTGATTGTTTTCCATACTCATTAACCCATCCCGTCTCCCTTCCTTTGCCCATTATCCAAAAAGCTCGTCAGGGTGTCAAGAACAACTTTATTCCTGTCAGGAGGAATAAGAGTTACATTCTTTTGCCAAACTACTATTGTTCTGGCAGTGCTGTGCAATGACGAATCTATTATTGGAGGTGTTTGCGTTGTTAATGGAAGTTGACCAGGATTTATGTATAAGTTGTGGCGCCTGCATAGACATATGCCCGGAGGTTTTTACCTGGAATGATGATGACAAGGCTGAGGCCGTCACAGATGTGATTTCTCCGGATGTAGATGAACAAGCCAGGGAGGCTGCGGAAAGCTGCCCCACTGATGCCATCAAAGAACATTGACCCTCAAAGGGAAGGAAAATGTATTCTCTTTGTAGAATAACCGGTATATTCCCCCCTGCATCCGGCCAGAATAAGGAAGATTCATACCGGATGCATTGAGGGGTGGATATGAGAAAATTTAGGGGCGTACTCCACGTTATTCGTCCTGCCGCCGGGGGCATGAAGCGCCATCTGGTATCTTTGGCCGAACACATGACTGGCCGCGGCATGAAGGTTGCTATAGCCTGCCCTGCCGGCGGTGCTGTCCAGGAGGCGGCTGAGGCCTCCGGTCTTGTAACGATACCTCTACGGTTAAGCGGTGATATTTGCCCGCTGAGTGACTGGCAAACGGTATTGCAACTGACCAGTCACTTGCGCAGGGCAGAATTTAACCTGGTCCATGCCCACGGTACCAAAGCCGCGCTTGTGACCAGGCCTGCAGCTATACTGGCAGGTACGGAAGCTGTTTTTTATACAGTCCATAACTCTTTCTTTTTTGAAGGGCTGTCCCCCTGGAAAAAACAGGCCATGGCCGTAGTTGAAAAGATTATGGCCGGATCTACCGACCGGATAATTACTGTGTCTGAAAATTTGCGCCGGGAATTACTGGACCGCATAGGCGTCAGGCCTGAACTGGTGATTACTATTCCCAATGGCATAGAACTTCATGGGGAGGTTCAAGCACAGCACTCCCTTCAGCTGCGCCGGCATTTTAACCTGCCGCCTCTGGGCCGGTTGGTGGGAACAGTGGCCAGACTGGCGCCCCAAAAAGGGATTTCCTGTTTTCTTCGCGCCGCGGCCATTCTTTGCCCTGACACATCTACCAGCTTTGTTGTGGCGGGGGACGGTCCCTTGCGGGAGGCGCTGACCCGTGAAGCCAGGGACCTGAACCTGACTGACAGGGTATTTTTTCTGGGCCACCGGGAAGATATACCACAACTGTTGCAGGTCCTGGATATTTTTGTGTTACCCTCATTAACCGAAGGCTTTCCATTGAGCTTGCTGGAAGCAATGGCCGCCGGACTGCCCGTAGTAGCCACACAGGTAGGGGGAACCCCGGAAATTGTCAGGCATGGGGTTACAGGGTTGTTAGTACCTCCTGACCGCCCATTTGACTTGGCCTGCGCGGTGCAATTACTTTTGGAGCATCATGACCTGGCCGGGGGCATGGGGCGGGCTGGCAGGAGCCGGGTCGAGCAGTACTTCAGCCTTGAGCAGATGGTTGACAGCACCATTGAGCAGTACAACAAGGTATTGGCAGGCAAGGTTGGAAAAAACAGATACCCGTATAAGGAACTTCAGACACGCTGAGGTTAACTTTACCGGGCGGAGGAAAATATTTAAATGATAAAATTAAAATTCCTGGCCCTGCCCATCCTGTTCCTTTTGCTTTTACCCTGGCCGGAAGTCAGCTGGGCCGGGGCGGATGGGATAAGCCCCGTAGCCCCCCGCAAAGGCGAACACAAACCACAGGAGATGCGCTTTCCGCCAGAACCGGGCAAAATGGTTCTGATCCTGCTGGACCGCTCCAGCATCGGCGACCTGAACGAAAATGACTTGCCGAATATTGAAATACTGGCCCGTTCCGGCGCCATTGCCTTGATGAACAGCAATACCGCCGGCGTTAACAGCACTGATAATACTCATGCCACAATAGGCGCCGGTGGCCCCGTGCTGGCTGCAGGCACTGCCCCCATGGCTTATATGGCGGAGGATACAACGATACCTGAACAAAAACCGGCAGCAGGGGAATACTACCGGCGAACCGGAGATCTGCCCCCGGACGGGAGTATTGTTCAGTTGGGCATTGCCAGAATTCACCGCTTAAATGCCAAGACACCATATCCTTCCAGGCCCGGTGCCCTGGGAGATGCCCTGGGGGAGGCCGGGCTGAGCACTGCGGTGCTGGGCAATGCCGACGGGGTGCAGGGACCGCGCCGCAACGGGGTGCTGGTGGCCATGAATAACCTCGGCCTGGTTGATGGCGGTGTTGTCAATGATGAACTACTTCAATCTGATCCCACTTTCCCGGGCGGTCAGCGAACAAATTATGAAGCCTTGTGGAATCAATTTCAACAAGTCTACAACAATTTTGATTTTATTGTGGTCGAACTGGGTGACCTGAGCAGGATTGAAGACGCCCGGGACCAGTATTTTGACGCTGTTATAAGGCAACAGCGGCTGGCCACCCTGCAGCGATCCGATGACTTTGTAGGCCGCGTGTTAACCCTGATAGACCGGGAAACTGACATGTTAATCATGTTGGCGCCAACACCCGGCGGGAATACCCTGGAGCACGAAAATTTTCTGCCGCCCGTGATTATGTCGGGGTCCGGTATTCAGCCGGGACTTTTAATCTCCCCCACCACCAAGCGCCCGGGCATAATTAAAAACATGGACATTGCGCCAACTGTGCTGGCCTACTATGGTCTGCCGCAGAAACCGGAATTTATAGGCCGCGCCGTCCAGATGATGCCCGGTAATTACACATTGGCCCAGTTACAAGACTTACAACAGGGACTGGCTTTGACCTATAAAGCCCGGTCATCCTTCTTAAGGAACTATGTCCTGGCCCAATTAATTTTGCTCGGGTTATCACTGTTCTTCATCTTTAAAAACTCGGCCAGCGGCGTTAGCTTTTTAAAGCCCTTCTGGCTGGCGGTGATGACTGTGCCCCTGGTGCTGCTTTTAATAACCCTGTTGCCGCAGCCAAACTTGATTGTATTGATTATTGAAGTGCTTGTCCTCACCGCCCTGTTAACCTGGCTGACCCTGACAATTTCGAGGAATAAGATCCTGGCGCCTTTCCTGCTTATTTGCGGGGCAACAGTCAGCCTGATTCTACTGGATATTATGCTGGGCTCGCCGCTGATGAAATCCTCCCTTCTGGGCTATGACCCCATTGTCGGCGCCCGCTTTTATGGTATTGGCAACGAGTACATGGGGGTTCTTATAGGCTCGGTGATCATTGGCGCCACCGCCCTGACGCACAGCTTTCAAAGGTACAGGGGACCGCTGCTGGCAGTCATCGGACTAATTTTTTTATTCACCATGTATGCCGTTGCCTCACCCGGTTACGGCACCAATGTGGGCGGAACCATAGCCGCCGCAGGCGGGTTTTTGATTACCATGCTGCTACTGTTAAACATAAAGATTACCAGCCGCATTGTGGGCCTGGTTGCCGCCGGCATAGGCTCCACGGTACTGGCCTTTATGGCCTATGATCTAACCAGGCCTGTAGAGTTGCAGTCCCACATCGGGCGCACGGCCAACTTGATCCTGGCCTGCGGGCCCGAGGAAATAGGTAAAATCATTACCCGCAAATGGGAAATGAATATAAAGCTGGTACGCTATACGATCTGGAGCAGGATCTTTTTGGCCAGCCTTGGAGCGCTGGCGCTACTGTTCTATTTTCCGGTGGGGGTTATGCAGTCAATAAAGGATAATTATCCGGACTTATATAAAGGCTTCATCGGGGTTGTGACGGGAAGTATCCTGGCTTTTCTATTCAATGACTCAGGCGTGGTGGCGGCTGCCACTGCCATGGTCTACGGCGCCCCGCCAATGATCTACCTAATCCTGGCCGAAAGATATACGGAGGGAACACCTAAATGATCATAGGCAGGTATTTACTGGAAGGCAATTCTTTTTACAGTCAGCCGGGTAATGATAGCACAGTGCGACGTCTGATTGGGACCCCGGACAAAGGTCCAAGGCAGGGGATGCTGTTTATCACTGAACTAATCCGCCCTAAGACCCCCGCCTCTGTAGGCGGCGGGTTTCAAAGGGCGGTTAAGTCCAGTATGGACTCGGCTAACATTCAGAGGGGGTTGAATCCCCCTCTGAATGAAGTCTCGTTCAATCAGTGGCCCAGGGCCAAATCATTTGACACTTTTCTGCCCCTGGGTCCGTATATTAATAAAGACATTGACGCCTCAAGCCTGAATATAAGTTTGAGCTATAAAATTACTTAAAAGATTGTTATTAGGTAGATTAACGGGTCTAAAAGGCAAATTTTTGTTGACAATCTATAATATTGTGCTAAAATGAACTTTGATTGGAATAGCCAATCCCTTAAAGGTTATATGCTTGACAGGGATGATATTCCAAAATTTATGTCACAGAAGGAGGAGGATAACTAAGATGAAACCTTTGGGCCGCCATGTTTTAGCTGAGATTTATGGATGTGACTTTGAGGTTCTAAACGACATTAAAAAAGTTGAACAGATTATGGTAAATGCTGCGCTAGAAGCAGGAGCCGAAGTCAGAGAGTGTTGTTTCCATAAATTTAGCCCGCAAGGGGTCAGCGGTGTGGTGGTAATATCCGAGTCCCATTTAGCCATTCATACTTGGCCGGAGTTGGGTTATGCCGCCGTAGATGTTTTTACCTGTGGGGACAAGGTGGATCCTTGGGATGCATGCAATTACCTTACAAACCACTTCTATGCCAAGCAGATGACCGCTAAAGAGACAAAACGGGGGATCTTGCCTGATATAGTTCAGCAAGAGGCCGTAAATCTTTAGGAGGGATTTTTATTAGTACCGGCAAAAACAAAGGTTAGCGGTGCCTTGCAGTTTCAAAGGAAATGCAAGGCATTTGCTTTTTTATACCCCTTTTCTTGCAGATAGGATAATTACTCCGGGAGGAAAATCTGTCCCCCTGACGAATAAATATAAGGTTGAGAGCAAAGGAGGTCGCAGCATGAATATCAGGACATTTCAGTCAATTTACGAGGAATTGCAGCTTACCCAGAGCAAAGTTCAAAAGAAATTTCAGATTAAAGCCGGGAATCTGGGCGACTTCGCCCGGCTAAATGTTTCGTCCCTGAACCGGATTATTCGCCCGGCTCTTGTGATCATGACCTCCCGGATGTTTAACAACCATTCGGATAAGGTTATTTTTTTAGCGGCTGTCATACAGTATATTTACCTGGCCTCTTATGTTCACCGGAGAATCAACGAGGACTTCCCTGACGGGGAAAAACCTGATCCCCGGGATGACAGCCAGTTTCCCATCCTGGTGGGTGATTACCTGTTCGGCAGGTTTTTTGCCACCCTTTGTGACGGTGGTCTTGTTCAATATCTTCATCCCCTGGCAGAAATTATCCGTTTAATTAATGAGGGTGGCATCCTGAATAAGCAGAATCCTGATGCCCGGACAGTAAATCTAAAAACATTCCAGGAAATCATAAGGCTGGAAACGGCAGAATTGTTTGCCGGTTCGTGCCGCCTGGGAGCACACCTGGCCGGGGCCGGTGAGGAACAGTGTAAGAACATGCATTATTTTGGACTTAGCCTGGGCATGGCCGTGGGGTTTTTGGAAGAGGGAGTTGAAGGCGGGCTGGCTAATAAATACCTTGACCAGGCTAATGGCAACCTGGCCGCCCTGGCCGAAACAGCACAGATCGGGGAGCTTGAGGGTGTTATCAATTTATTCCGCCAAAGAGAAGAATTTATGCACCGATTGGTTGGTTAGTCGGCATATAGAGCTTGTAAACAGGAAGTGGGAGAGCTATGGCCTCGCCTAAGATTGTTGTATTTTTACAAATGATTCGCTTTGAGCATACCATCTTCGCGCTGCCTTTTGCTTACGTGGGCGCGCTACTGGTGGGAAAGAGCATACCGACTGCCAGCAGCCTGATCTGGATTACCCTGGCCATGGTGGGGGCGCGAACCGCGGCCATGTCCCTTAACCGCTTAATTGACCGTCACATTGACGCACGCAACCCTCGCACCGCCGGCCGGGCCTTGCCCCGCGGCCAATTGTCCGTGACCGAGGTATACTTTTATGTAGCCGTTTCCTTTGGACTGCTGCTTTTGGCAGCATACCAGCTGAGCCCCCTGGCCTTCAAGCTGTTTCCGGTGGCCGTGGCGGTGCTGGTGCTCTATTCTTACACCAAAAGGTTTACCTGGGCCTGTCATCTGGTTCTGGGCCTGGCCTTGGGGCTGGCGCCCCTGGGCGCCTGGATTGCCATTGCCGGCGAGTTTCACCTTGCGCCAATCCTGCTGGCAGCGGGTGTGATGTTCTGGGTGGCCGGATTTGATATTATTTACGCTTGTGATGACTATAATTTCGACCGGCAAGAGGGTATTTACTCAATTCCGGCCCGGTTCGGAATTCCCGGCGCTCTAAAAATATCTTCACTGCTCCATATGTTTGCACCGGTATGCTTTGTGGCAGCCGGCTGGATTTTGCAGCTGGGCATCTTTTATTTGGCCGGTGTGCTGCTTGCCGTTGCTATTTTACTCTACCAGCATACTCTGGTTTCTCCGGGAGATCTGAGCAAGGCAGGGATTGCCTTTTTTAATCTTAACGGAACATTAAGCCTGGTGGTGTTCTTCTTTACCCTGCTGGACGTACTATTCCCGCTGCGTGTATTTTGATTTTTTGAAGGGAGCTTAACTAAAAGTGCAGCATCATCTTGATTACGGTGACCTGACTGATATTGCCGCAAAAGTGCTGGCGGGGATAAGACTTACCAGAGATGATGGAATCAAGCTGTTTGAGTCCTCTGATTTATTAGGTATCGGACGGTTGGCAAACCTGGTCAGGCAGCGGAAAAATGGCAATAAAGCATTTTTTATTGTTAACCGGCACATTAATCATACCAACATCTGTGTCAACAGATGCAAGTTATGCGCCTTCGGGGTGGATTCCGGCAGCCCCCGGGCCTATGTTTTGAGCCTGGATGAAATTGAAGAGCGGGCCAGGGCCACGGCCGGGGAAAACATATCGGAAATCCATGTGGTAGGCGGCCTGAATCCTGATTTGAAAATTGACTACTACCGGGAGATGCTGGCTCGCATAAGGTCTGTCCTTCCCGGGGTTATTAACCAATCTTTTACGGCAGTGGAGATTGATTATCTGGCCCGGCTACATGACCTGCCGGTTGAGGAGGTTCTATTAGCACTGCAGGAGGCAGGACTTGACTCACTGCCCGGGGGCGGTGCGGAGATTTTTGCCCCCCGGGTGCGGGAGTTGATTTGCCCGAACAAGATCAGCGGCGAACGCTGGCTGGAGGTACATGAAGCGGCCCACAAGCTGGGCATGCGCACAAATGCCACCATGCTTTATGGCCATGTGGAAACCATTGCCGAACGGGTGGAACACCTGCTGGCCCTGAGGGAATTGCAAAACCGCACCGGGGGGTTCTTAACTTTTATCCCCCTGGCCTTTCACCCCAAACACACCGGCCTGGAACAAAGGGTTGAGAGTGGCGCCACCGGCTATGATGACCTCAAGGTATTGGCCGTAGCCCGGCTATTGCTGGACAATTTTGATCATATCAAGGCTTTTTGGATCATGACCGGGCCAAAAATAGCCCAGGTTTCCCTGGCCTTTGGAGTAGACGACCTGGATGGTACCGTGGTGGAGGAGAGAATAGCGCACGACGCCGGGGCTGATACAGAGCAGTATATGTCTAAATCAACCATGGTTGATTTAATCCGGGCTGCCGGCAGAATACCTGTACAGAGGGATACTCTGTACAATACCGTCAGGGAGGTTTTATAAATGCCCGGACTACGCCTGGGTCAAGTTGATTATGTTAATTGCCTGCCGGTGTATTTTGCCCTGGAGGAGGGACTTCTTACATCAGATGTGGAGATTGTCAAAGGCCCGCCGACAACTCTGAACCACCTTTTTATGCAAGGACAACTTGATGTCACGCCTCTATCATCTATAGAGTATGCCCGGCATCCAGGGAAGTGTGTAATTCTGCCGGACCTTTCCATTGCTGCAGACGGCAGGGTCAGCAGCATTCTATTCTTTTCCAGCCTGCCCATGACCGAAATTGAAGGAAGAAGTATTTGCGTAACAGATGCCTCGGCCACCTCGGTAGTAATGTTAAAGATTTTGTTTGATCATTACTACCACATGGATGTAGAGTTTATCCACACTCCTGCAAACTTGACAACCATGCTAAGCATGTCGGATGGCGCGCTGTTAATTGGGGACCAGGCCATGCAGGCCAAATATCTGGCTGAAAAGCAAGGTTGGCCCCTTTATATAACAGATTTGGGTGAGGTCTGGAAAACCTTCACCGGTGAAAAGATGGTGTATGCCCTTTGGGTTGTGCGCAGCGAGCTGATCCAATCCGACCCGGAGTCTGTGGACCGGATTTGCCGCTTATTGCACACCTCCCGGGAACTGGGCCGGAGTCAGGGCAACAGGTTGCTGAATATGGCCAGAATAAAAAGCGGGCTGCCTTTTCCGCTGCTGGAAGACTACCTGGGCACCATTCAGCACAGCCTGGGTGAAGAGGAGCAGCGCGCCCTGATAACTTATTTTGACTATGCCTATAAGAGCGGCCTCATTGAGGAAAGGGTTCGCTTGCATATATGGGGGAATAACACCGGTGCTTAAATTAAAGACTGCCCTGGGTAAGGTTTACAGCGGTGACAGGCTGACTGACCGGGAGGGATTGTTGCTCCTGGAGAAAGCAAATTTACTGGATCTTGGCCTGGCGGCAAGTAACATGAGGCGGCGCCTGCACCCTGAAAATCTGGTTACCTTCGTGGTTGACCGCAATATAAATTATACCAACGTTTGTTCCTGTGAGTGCAAGTTTTGCGCCTTTTACCGCCGGCCGGACGACCCCGCTGCCTATATCCTGCCCCGGGAAGAGCTGGGGCAAAAAATTGAAGAAACCGTGGCGGTGGGGGGAACACAGTTGCTGATTCAGGGCGGCCTGCATCCTTCCTTAGGACTGGAGTATTACCTGGATATGCTGCGCTACATCAAGGAGCGCTTTGCCATTCATATTCATTCCTTCTCACCCCCGGAGGTGGTTCACATGGCCCGCCTGGCCGGCCTTTCCATTGAGCAGGTGCTGGTACGGCTAAAAGATGCCGGACTGGATTCGCTGCCCGGGGGGGGCGCTGAAATTCTCTCCGACCGGGTACGTAAAGTAATCAGCCCCAACAAGATTAGCTGGCGGGAATGGATGGAGGTTATGCAAACGGCCCACCGGGTGGGGCTTAAGACCACCGCCACCATGATGTTTGGACATATGGAAACCCTGGCGGAAAGAATCAAGCATCTGGTTCGCCTGAGGGAGGCCCAGGACCAAACCGGGGGCTTTACCGCCTTTATCCCCTGGAGCTTTCAGCCGGGCAATACAGCGCTGGGCGGCCGGGGAACAACCGGCGTAGATTACCTGCGCACCCTGGCAGTGGCTCGCTTGATGCTGGATAATATCCCTAACCTCCAGGCATCGTGGGTTACCCAGGGCGCCAAGATGGCCCAGGTTTCTCTGGCCTTCGGGGCCAATGACTTTGGCGGTACCATGCTGGAGGAAAATGTTGTCAGGGCCGCCGGTGTAGCATACAGAATCCCCCGGGCAGAGATTATCCGCTCCATCAGGGAGGCAGGATTTACCCCGGCCCGCCGCGGTACTGACTATAAAATACTTGAGACTTTTAAATAATAAATAATAGGTAACTACTCAGGAGTCAGGAGTCAGAAGTCAGGAGTCAGAATGAGAAAACCAGCGAAAACATTTGAAGATTTACTGGTATGGCAGAAGGCGCACCTGTTCGTACTTGCGGTTTATCGTTTATCTATGGCGTTTCCGAAGTATGAGATCTACGGTCCATTCTGAATCCTGACTCCTGAATTCTGAATACCTGAATAGTAACAATAATAGTACCTAAAACGGGCTAAGGTTATGCTATAATCGGTAGCCTGTTTTCATTTGTACGGGCAAAACCAATACCGTTATTTAGAAAATGCAGGAAACATAAGCAGGAGTATGTAACTATTTATTGAATAATATTATAATAAATGAATACTCATTCATAAAATAAAAATTCAACTAGCCTCAAAGGAGGGAATTTGTCGTGCTTGAAGGCCTAAATAAAAAAATTGCCAGCTTGAAACCACTGTTTGAACCCGCATCCATAGCTATTATCGGCGCCTCGGCCGACCTCAGAAAGCCCAGCGGACAGCCTGTGGCAGCACTGGTAAACAATGGCTTTGCCGGGCGCATCTACCCGGTCAACCCCAAGTACAAGGAGATAAACGGACTTAAATGTTATCCTGACCCGGCCTCTATCCCCGGGCCGGTGGACCTGGCTATTATCGCGGTCCCTGCAGCCCTAACCCTGCAGGCGCTTAAAGACTGCGCGGCTAAAGGGGTCACGGGTGTAATTATTTTCACCTCCGGTTTCGGAGAGGTGGGGGAAGAGGGAAAACGTCAGCAGGATGAGCTGGCCAGGGTAGCCCGGGAGGCCGGCATGCGCTTGTGCGGGCCCAATTGTATGGGAATATTCAGCGCACACAACCGGCTGATGGCCAACTTTGCGGTTATGGAGCTGCCCGGGCGGGTGCTGATCAAGGACTTTTTTGGCTTTGTGAGTCAGAGCGGCGGCTTTGGGGCGGCAATCTACCAAACGGTGAAGGAGCGGGGCATTGGGTTCAGTCACTTTATTTCCACCGGCAACGAGGCTGACGTGGAGTTTTCGGAATATCTGGCCTACATGGCCGGTGACAGCCATACCAAAGTCATAGGAGGCTACCTGGAAGGGGTAAAAAATGGCCGCCAGCTGGTTGAGGCAGCCGATCTGGCCCTGCAGGTACGCAAACCGGTGATGCTGATTAAGGCGGGCAAGTTTGCCCCGGCGGCCAGAGCTGCCGCCTCCCATACCGGTTCAATGGTTGGCTCGGAAAAGGTGTACAGCTCATTTTTCCGCCAGAAGGGTATTACCCGGGTGGAGAGTCTGGAGGAGCTAGTCATGGCCCTTTCCATCCTGGCGGCGGGCAAGCTGCCCGGGGGTAACCGGGTGGCGGTGCTGGCCACCTCCGGGGGAAGAGGCGTGATGCTGGCCGACAAGTGCTCGGAATTCGGATTGGACGTTGTGAATTTGGCTCCGGAAACCAGGGCCAGACTTGACCAATTGCTGCCCTCCTTTGCCTCAACAGCAAACCCGGTGGACATCACCTCCCAGATCATGACCCACCCCGGACTGCTGCAGTCATGCGCGGAAATAGTCCTGAGTGACCCGGACGTTGACGCCATGGTGGTGGCCTACTGGGCGCTGCACGGGGACACCACCAACCTGGACCAGATGATTAACGTCTCCCGGAACTCATCAAAGCCGGTGGTTAACCTGGTTTGGGGTCTGGAGGAAGCTACTCTCAAGGCGATTCATTACCTGCAGGACCAGCTGGTACCAGCCACCCAGCAGGCCGAATATGCGGTCAAAGCACTGGGGAACCTTTCCCGTTACAGCATGTACCTGGCAAAGCGCGCCCATGAAGCGCCGGCGTCCCCTGTTCCGGAAGATTCGCTCCGGCGGGCCGCTGAAATCATGGCCGAGGCAAAACAAGATGGCCGCCTGGCCGAGCACCGGGCCAAATCAGTATTGCGGGAAATGGGCATTCCCACCACCCGGGAGGAACTGGCCACCACGTTGGAGGAGGCCCTTGCCAGTGCGGGTAAAATTGGCTATCCCGTGGCCCTGAAGATCGATTCGCCGGATATCCTGCACAAAACCGATGCCGGAGGGCTATTTCTGAACGTAAAGACACCTGGTGAGCTGGCCGAAAAATATCCGCAAATTCTAGCTAACGCAAATAATTATAACCAAGGGGCTAAAATAAACGGTATTCTGGTTCAAGAAATGCTGCCTCCGGGCACCGAGGTTATTGTGGGTATAGCCAGGGACGAAACCTTCGGGCCAACAGTTGTGTTTGGCCTGGGCGGCATATTTGTAGAGGCCCTGGACGACATTGCGGTGCGCGTTGCCCCGCTGACACCGACGGACGCCCGGGAGATGATTGAGGAGGTTAAGGGCTACCGGTTGCTGCAGGGTATGCGCGGCGCGCCGGCCGGCGATATCGACGCCATTGTTGAGGTTATTCTTAGAGTTTCCCAGATGGCCATGAATCTGCCAGCCCTGGCCGAGTTGGATATCAACCCGCTCATGGTTTATCCCCGGGGCATAATTGCTGCGGACGCTGTAATTATCTTAAAGGACAATGCTGGCAGCCAAGAGTCTTCTAATCAATGAATCCCTGCCGGCAGGCTTAACAAAGGTGCCTAAATAAAAATAGGTGGCCCATATTCGGAACAAGCTTGCCATGGTATTCTGTAGGCAGCACGGGGGTCTTCAGCAAACTCAACCACCTGGGGAAAGCTGTTCCAACCTGGGAAGCAGCTTATCGAGAACAATTTGCACAGGTCCTTTACCGGCCAATCGGTTGACTCACCGCCTTTCCTGAGTTTAGGGTTCACCATGAACCATGGGGTACATTTAGCATTTATATCTGATACGCCGACAACGGCGGTTTATGTATCGGCAGCGTGAGCCGCCGTGTGCTCCTGTGTCCGATTTTTGCAGCCGGGGTGGAGTAAACTTACCTTCGGCGATTTATAAAGCGAAATTGGCAGCTTTTTTCGGAGAATACCGGCAGCCAAATCCGAACCTCAAAATATCGCCTGAACCATGGTGGACCGAGGGGTCGAAAACCAAGCAGGTTAAAGGAGCGGGGTCGCAGAGCTGCCCCGCTCCGGCTCACACCGCCCCGCAATGCGGGTCGGGGAACGATTTACATCGGGGTCGAATTTAAAACACCAGGGTCACTTCTGGGGTCATGAATTATTGGAATCCGCATTTATCAAGGAGCGTGGCGGGGTCATTGCTGACCCCTTAAGAATTACAACGTCTTTCCGGGAAACTCTCCACGCCAAATCTTCAGCGATGTTTCCGCTCCGAATCCGATAATATCTGCACGTTTAGCAACATCTTCCAAAACATCAATAGCTTGTTCAATCAGTATGTTTAGCCTTAGAGCATCCGCTGCCGCTATGGAGCGTGCTTTGTCGTTTTCTGACTTCATGACTTCAGCGAAAACTTGCTTCGCTAAATCCAAATTATTTTCTAAAAAGTCAGTTTTAATTTTTTTTAGCTTTTTTGCTTCTCGATTATTTGTCTTATAATCACCGTTTGGCAACGCTTCTGTCATTATTATTCCAGCATTAATATATTGCTCAATTAATGATTGTGGTGATATATTTTTCTTCATTTCGTCACCCCGAATCTCTTTAAGACATCCATTCCAAATTGATATTGCGTTTCAAAACTTTGTCCTGCAAGCCAATCCCGAACTCTCATAGTGTCTGATAAACTTGCATCAATACTGTTATAATACCCGCTTATCTTCGCATGAGTCGCTGAATCAACAGCAATTACATTATTGGTATTATGAATTTGTTGCGGGCTAAACCCTGATTTCTGGATTTGACTCTGTTCGACAACATGATGCCACGCTTTTCCTTCCCCGGCAGGCCCGAGGTTCTTTTTAAGAGCATTAAAATTATCAAAACCTTTCCCCGCGCCCTCAGTTTTACTCAATATGTTTGCCGTTTTGGGCGCTGTTTTAGAAATTACTTTTGTTGCGGCACCACTGCCACTGCCAGCGACCGTTTGCAGTAAATGCCCCAAGTTCCTGCCGTATTCGTAGACTTCTTTGTCGGATGGGTTCCCGAACCACACGCTATCCGAATGTCTCAATATATAATCAACTGTTCCAGCTATATCAGTACCGGTACTTCCCAAAGCGAGGATTAAATCATTCAATGACAATTCCTTATTATAAATTGCTTTTGACAGTTCCCATAATGCGCCTGGTGTAGATAAAAGTTCTCTTACGGCTTCACCGCCGGAGGCCCACAAACCTTTTCCTAAATCGTCTCCTTGGCAAACTTTGATATGCCCCGACGGGTCTATATATAACACCGGGTTATTACTGCAATACACGTACAGGTTCTGCGACAGTGGATCGTTTTACTGCCGGTTGCATTGCTCGTCTATTAATAGAGAAGTACGTATTGGGCCGCGGCCCCTTTATCGAATCGGAACCGCCTTGCGCATGGAGGGGCTGGACCTGTCTCAGGGTACCCTGGTGGGGGTACTCCACGGGATCTGTTCATCGGCTGGACACCTGCCCGGCGTGAACAGAACCTCCATTTAGTAATTAACCAGGCCCGTTTCTTGATTTTGCCCTGGGTGCAGGTTAAAAACCTTGCATCTAGCTTGCTAAGTCTTCTGACCACACAGGTAGTCTCAGATTGGGAGGAACTTTATGCCTATAGGCCTGTTCTTATGGAAACTTTTGTGGAACAGGGCCGATTCCGTGGAACCTGTTATCGAGCAGCGAATTGGATTCGTGTCGGGCAGACCCAGGGACGAGGTAAGCTTGATACCCACAAGCTCAAGAATAAGCCTATTAAGGATGTGTTTCTTTTCCCTCTGGATAAAAACTTCCGTCAAGTGCTTACTGGGCCTACGTAGTTCACCGAATGCTTAGTGCGGCCAGGCAAGGTCATGTTATATAGTGGGTGCAATGCCCCCCTGGTAAGGTCTAACCAACCGCCAGTAGCAAGTCCTTGGAGTTTAACAGGTAACTGCTAAAT
>JBFMEU010000030.1:0-33370 GCA_040753155.1 Bacillota bacterium | reverse complement strand
TCCAAGCATAAAACCGTAAAGGAAGCTAAAATAATGGTCAGTAAAATGGATGATAATTCCAGTCAATTTCCTTGAGGGGGAAAATACAAGAAAAAAATACCCCTTTTTGCAGTGGAATCATATATTAATTCAGTATTTCATGTTTAAGTATGCCCCGCCCGGAATAGCTTATACCGGGAACTCCAATAACTGCCTGATCTGCTCGGGGCGCATGGAAACCCCCTGCAATTTGCCCTGCTCGTCCAGCCCTGCAGCGGCAACCAACAACTCCAGAGGGTGGCCGTCCTCAACCAGGCTTAAAAGGCACTGCAGGTGCAGGGCGCTAACGCCCCTGACAGCGTAATCAACACTGTGGGCCTGCAATTCCCCGGCAGCCCACCGGGCCATACTTTTCTGTGGAAACAGCATAACCATGTACTTGCCGGCTTTTTTTCCGATGGAGTGATAATTGCCGGTATTCCGGCCGTTAATGACCTCCATCAGAACCCAAAAAGGCTCGCCGGCCACACCTTCATCAGGAAGGACTGCTTCGGGATCCTCAATATATTCCCTTACCTTAACCATCCGGGAGCAAGTGATCAAACCAATACCCCCATTCCGGAACCCTGCTCCGGGTACATTAAAACCTGTAATCCATAGAACAAAATTATAACACCCTCACGGCATGATTTCAATGCCGCAGGGAGGACAAAAAAAGACGGCGGGTGTTTGTGCCCGCCGTCTTTTTTGCCTTGTATTCTATTTGCCGTGGTGATGGTGGTGGTGATGGTCACCGTGGTGGTGGTTACATACCACACGTTTGGAAACCAGTTCCCCCCGGGCATAGGCTCCGGCAATGTCGTCGATTTTACCCCGGGCCCCGGTAATTACCTTGAGTTCATTTCCCTCAAGGGCCTCCAGGGCGTACGGACCGATACCGCCAACAATTACCACCTCCACCTGCTCACCCTTTAACAGTCCGGCCAGCCCGGCATGGTTGTGGGCCAGGGATTCCGCTGAAACCATCCGGACGGAACTGACCTTGTCCCCATCCAGATCTAAAATCGCAAATTCCCTTGCTTTGCCAAAATGCTGGTTAATATAGCTGTAATCTGCAGGCATCGCAATCCTCATTACACTCAACCTCCTTAGCGTTATTTAACTCTTGAGTTCCACGGCGCCTGGGTGCCCTGAGAACGAAATCCCGGTCAATTCAGATGTGTCAGCAGTCAAGATTGTCCTTTCAACCTGATGAAGTCATCGTTGGGCCAACCCGGGTCAGTACACTTGTCCAGTCCGGCCTGTTCATTCCCAATCCTGTCATTGCGGTTATCTCCCCCCCGGATGCCCAAATTTGGCCGGGAAATCAGACGCGCCAGGTCTTTACCGGCACAAGACGCACACTGGCGAACAGGTCTGTCCCGGCCAATACCCTCCAAAAGTTGGGTAATCACACCGCATTCGTTGCAGCGATACTCATAAATAGGCAAGCAAAACACCCCCTTGCCCTAAAGCCACCCGTCAACTCCCGCACACCAGATGCAGACAACCAAACTATTGGACATTTGCTCATAACTATTTTATGCCTGTGATGACATCCTGTCAATAAAAAACTAACCCACACCCTGGAGGGCTTTAGTTATCCCGGGTGTGGGTTAAGGTAAATTCTTATTCTATTGCCCATCTCAAAGTCCTTATTGGCGCCGGGCTGCTGAACGCGCCATCTCCCCGGTATAGTAGCTGTTTCAAACCTCCCTTTTAAATATTAAGCTTTTGGCCAGGCCTGTTATAGTTATCTTGCCTGAATAGCAGCCAGTTAATTGCTGAACTACTGCCCACAGCCACAGCTTGTGGGGTCATCCAGCACCAGGTGCGGCTTTAAGCTAAGCCAGTGAATTGAGCGGATATATCTGATAGTATGAGTTTTGACTCGCATAACCAGGGAATTTGTTTCTGCCCGGTCACCGCCCAAAAAGCGTACACCCTTTAGCAATTCGCCGTCGGTGACACCGGTGGCGGCAAAAATGGCGTCATCTCCCCTGACCATATCTTCCATAGTCAAGATCTTGCGGGGATCTGATAAGCCCATGGCCAGGCAGCGGCGGTACTCCTCGTCATCTTCGGGCACCAGTCGCGCCTGCATCTCGCCACCCAGGCACCTCAGGGCCGCGGCAGCTATTACCCCCTCCGGCGCCCCGCCAATACCCACACAAATATCGATTCCGGTGTCGTCGAAGGCGGTGGAGATGGCTGCCCCCACGTCACCGTCCCCAATCAGCCGCACCCGGGCGCCAACCTTGCGCACACTTTCAATCAGGGCCTGGTGCCGGGGGCGTTCCAGGATAACCACCGTACAATCCATAACCCGCTTGTTATTGGCCCTGGCAACGATTTCCAGGGTTTTTTCAATGGGGTCATCCAGATGGATCAAGCCGGCCGCCCGGGGGCCAACGGCCAGCTTATCCATATACATGTCCGGGGCATGCAGCAAATTACCCCGGTCAGCCACGGCAATTACCGACATGGCATTGGGGTGACCCTTGGCTAAAATTGTGGTTCCCTCCAGGGGGTCAACAGCCACATCCACCACCGGTGCGGCGGCGCAGCCAACCTTTTCTCCTATGTATAACATGGGGGCCTCATCCATCTCCCCCTCACCAATAACCACGGTTCCGTTTATGGCCACGGTATCCAGCATAGCTCGCATGCTGTTGGTGGCAGCTTGATCAGCCTCGTACTTGCGGCCCCGGCCCATCCACTGGGCTGAAGCCAGAGCGGCGGCCTCCGTTACCCGCACCAGCTCCATAGTCAACTCCCGATCCATTATGCCTGATCACTCTCCTTTAGCAATTAGACTTCATTTCTCCATAACTTGCTCAGATTCCTTTCAATTGGAATAAACCCGTCGGGGATAAAAAAATCGCCTTCGGCGACCTGTGGGCTTACAACGCGGCTCATATTCGCCCCTTAAAATTGTCCGAGCTCGTTCGCCCTCGGGCTCAGTCAAACTCGGCGCTTCGCGCCTCAAACAGTTCCTTCGCTTATCCTCGGGCTCACACGCTCTTTGAATTAGGGCTCAAAATCGCCGCTAACGTAAGCCCACAGGTCACTTATCCACAGTTTTCAAAAAGTATACTTTCCTGAATCATAAAAAAACCCGCCCGGTGGGGGCAGGGATTATTCTCCAGTTGATTAGATTTTAGGCACGGGAACGGAACTGATCATAGCCGCCGACAGGCCCAGGCAGATAATAGCCACCACCACAGGACTGGCCGTAAGGGCCAGCACAACCGCCAGCAGGACCCCGGCCGCAGTAATGGGCAGGCCTAAAAAGCAGTCCCGGCTCTCAATAACATTAAACCTGGCCAGGCGATAGGCCCCGCAGAGCACATACAGGCCAATCAAAGCCAGCCCGGCCACAGCCCAGCCCTGCAGGCTCACCGTGTAGGCAAGCAGGGCCGGCGCCACGCCGAAAGAAACCAAGTCAGCCAGGGAATCCAGCTCCTTGCCAAACTTGGAATCCGCCTCCAGGCGCCGGGCCAGTATGCCATCAAATCTGTCCATGATGGCGGCAGTAACAATCAGCCCGGAACTGAGCAAGTAATGTTGGTGCATAATAAACGCCAGAGCCACTACACCCAGCAGCAAATTCATACCGGTAAACACATTAGGAAGCATTTTTATTCCCATAAGCATATCCTTACTTCTTTATTAATTGTCTCTGCTGTCATCTCGCCAAGAATAGTCTCGCCAGCACGAACAACGTCCCCGGCTTCAACCCGCAAACTGGTATCCGGGGGAACAAAAACCTCTGTACAAGAGCCAAATTTTATGGCCCCAATGGCCTGGCCCCTGCCCACCGGCTCTCCTTCTTTAACCCAGCAGACTATGCGGCGGGCCACAAAACCGGTGATCTGGGTCATTAAAACTTTCTGCTCCCCTGTATCTATACCGATATAATTCTTTTCGTTAATTTCCGAGGCGTGACTCTTAAAGGCCGGTATAAACTTGCCGGGCCGGTAGCGCCTGTAAACAATGGTCCCGGACACCGGGGCCCGATTAATGTGCACATTATGCAGAGATAAGAATATGGTTATCCTTTTACAAGGGCCTTTAATAAAATCCTCTTCAACAACCGTGTCAATATCAATTACCTTGCCGTCAGCCGGAGCTAAGACGGCACCTTCCTGCCCGGGCGCCTGCCGCCGGGGATTACGGAAAAAAAACACCGTAAACACCAGAAAAACAGCTGGAATAATGGCCAGCACCGGCATTGCGTTTAGTGCGAGCAGGAGCAGGACAACCCCCAATAACAACATTGGCCAGGCAAGTTTGACCGTCAGGACAAAGTGATTCAGAATACTGTCATCGTACCTTATGCCGCTCACTCCTGTTCTCCTTGTCTAAACAGTATCTCCCTGATATCGTACCGTTTAGCGGCCCCAATGTCAAAGAAAATCGAACTCGAATTAGAAAATTAACTGTCGCAATCCCTGTTACTTAGCTGAGCGCTTAAGCAAAAGCAGTCTCATCCAGACCGAATTCTACAATAATAAGCTAATCCTGGTTGCTACAGAATTATTATGTTACTATTCAGGTATTCAGAATTCAGGAGTCAGGATTCAGAATAACAGTATATCTCATGTTTTGAAAACGCCATGGATAAACGATAAACCGCAAGTACAAACAGGTGCGCCTTCTGCCATACCAGTAAATCTTCAAGTGTTTTCGCTGGTTTTCTCATTCTGACTCCTGACTCCTGACTCCTGACTCCTGAGTAGTTACATTTTTTCCCTCAGAATATTATTGCTACCCGGAAGTGGAGGTTTTTTTACAGGATTTAAGGTATAATTAAGGGGGTTGCTTTTCAGAAAGGGGCCGGGGATTATGAACAAAAAATATATTTTATTTGACCTGGACGGCACCATCCTGGATTCATTGCCTTTAATCCGCCAGTCCTTTGAACAGGTTTTTAAACAAATGGACATCCCCTGGGGTCAGGGTGAGGTAATGCAAACTGTGGGACTGCCGCTGGCGGAGATCTGCCGCCTGTTTGGTAAGGACAGGCAGCAGGAAATGTTTGAGCGCTACCTGACTTTCCAGGATACCGTCCATGACCGGATTATCCGGGTTTTTCCCGGCGCCATTGACTGCCTGGCTGTATTAAAGGAGCAAAACCTGCCCCTGGGAGTGGTAACCTCCAAACGACGCCGCATGACCCTCCGGGGCTTGCAAATCACGGGCCTGGAAAAATTCTTTGATGTTACCGTTACCATGGAGGATACCAGCAGGCACAAGCCGGCAGCGGACCCGGTTCTAAAGGCGATGGAACAAATCAGGGCGCTGCCTGCGGCCACCGTTTATGTGGGGGACAGCCATTTTGATATCCAGGCCGGTAAAAACGCAGGCGTCAGAACAGTTGGCGTAACCTGGGGCATGGCCGGGCCGGAACACCTGAAAGCACACAGTCCTGACCACCTGGTGGAAAATTGGGAAGAGCTCACCCGGCTGCTCACCACCAAAATCTGAAATAAAAACGAGCTGCCCGGGATTACCCGGGCAGCTCGTTTAAAAGTATTAATAAGGACTTAAAGCAATAAATTAATGGGCTGCGCCACTCTGCTTGGCGATCTCCGCTTCTTCTTCCCGTACCGCCTGCTTATGCAAACAGAGTTCTTCAAATTTTTCCTTGTCTTCTTCCAGCGCACAGCCCCAGTAGGTATGGCCCAGGACTATGCGGCGTTGACTACACCAGGTGCAGTAAGCATGGGTAATCTGGTCCTTGTTCATGTCCTTTTTTCTAATCTCCATCATCCATTCCTGGTTTCTAAAAACTAAACAAATCTGATTTATACAGGATAATCCAGATATATTTAGTTTTCTCTCCCGCCGACTAACGGAAGGCAGTTTCACAGGATTCAACTGCTGAGCTATGGACTCTCGTCCATATTCCGGGTGGCAGAAATGCCGCCTGGCTTTACAGTGCTGCCCGGAAGGGGGTGTTACCCACCGCCTGGTTGTTCTAACCTCCGCGCCCGACTTTCACAACGTGTCTTTGCGACGCATCATCGGATGTGACTGCCAAGAAACCTTTTTCCTTTCTTCTTAATTTACTTAGTTTTCATGAGCCGCCACCACCTCCTGTTACTATTATACAATAGAACAGGTGTTTGAGTAAACGGTTTTTGTTATTTTTTTCAATCTTTGTTTAGTTATTCTGTAGCTGCTTCAAACCTCCTTCACTACACTCGCAATTCTTTTAAACGCTCCGGCACATACTAACTACTTAATTTATTTTCTACTTCCCGGGCGGGTTTCCTGCCATGAATTTAAAAAGTCATCTTCCTCCTCATTTTTCGCAAAGCGAAAATAGCAGCCTGTCCCCTTATATTCTGTTACTATTCAGGCATTCAGAATTCAGGAGTCAGAATTCAGAATGGATCGTATAGCTCATACTTCGGAAACGCCATGGATAAACGATAAACCGCAAGTACGAACAGGCGCCCCTTCTGCCATACCAGTAATCTTCAAATGTTTTCGCTGGTTTTCTCATTCTGACTCCTGACTTCTGGCTCCTGACTCCTGAGTAGTTACTATATTCTTGGCCTATTACTCATACTAAAGCCCGAAAATACGGCGGGCCCGGTTACCGGCCATTTCGGCAGCCACAGCGGAGTCAACGCCCCTGGCCCGCATGATGTCCACCGCCCAGATAACAGCAGCCGGGTCATTGGGCATAACGTTACTGTAATCACTGTTTAAAACCCCGCCTGCGAATAATTCCAGATTATCGCATAAAACTTCAGGGGTAAATCCCTGACGCCGGATGGTTAAACCCGGCACAGCGCCAAAATCATTAATTTGCTTGATGATATCCACATTAGCATGGTCAATAATTAATGACTCCGGCTTATTACCAACCCTGGCGGCAATTTCTAACAACTTGCCCACTACAAACTCGCGGTTCTCCTTGGGGGTATGTAAAATGACTGGATAACCCGCATCCCTGGCCACTTCCAGCTGAGCCCGCAGAACATCCTGCTCCAGACTGGAAGCCTGATTCATACCGATCTCACCAATGGCCACGGTACCCTCCTCGGCTAAGAATTCCGGCAGCCTGTCCACCACCTGGGTCCAATCCCCGGGTATGCCCAGGGGGTGCACTCCGGCCGCAAATAACAGCTTGAGACCTACGCTGGCGGCAACTTTGCGGTAAAACCCGGTGTTTACCCTGAAGTGGTCAAAATAGCTTTCCGCATGCCGGGCCTCGATCAGGACAGAGCAACTAATGGCCGCTTCAACCCCACCGTCCGCCATGGCCTGGAAACCGGCATAGGGTACCATTACCGCATGGGTATGGCTGTCCACAAATTTAAACATGCTTCAAACCTCCTTCTTATACGGTATTTTATCCAACATGCCGCCGGGCGGTCAATTTTTCTTCGAAACATTAATTCAGGATTCGCCTGCGACCTGTCATTTTACCTGGTTACCAGGAAAAACATGGTGGCGGTATAGGACACCTCGTCATAAACACCTTCTTTGGCCTCCGGCAACCGGTGGCGAGCAACAACCAGATAACGCCCGGGCTCACCGGCGGTAAACTTCAGACCGCCCCCGGCGCCGGTCAATTCCTGCCACTGCCGGTATCCCCCCGGGCCGGCACATACCAGGTCAACGGCCAATCCGTCAATCCCCTCGTTCCTGAAGGCTATACCTACACTAACCTCATCCCCGGCGCGCCACTGCCGCCACTGCGGCCAGGTGATTTCCAGCGGCGCCCCGGCGTTATGTACCGCCCCATGCAAATCATGCCCTACTGGGGCGACAACCTGGGCAAACTGGCTGTAAAAAACAGCCCTGGTGGCATCGGGGTGTTCCTGGCGGGTACCTTTGGCTATGGCGCCGAAGCTGTCCGTGACGTAATGGCCGGTATTTTTGGCCACCACATGATACAAGCCATTTTCCGGCGTGCTAAAGCGCAAAGTGTAATAATCAGAGCCCCCATCGGCCACTGCAATATCCTGCTTCTCACCGCCTGGACGCACCACCCAGGCCTCCAGGCCATCCTTGCGGGCAAGGCCGTCAGTTTGCATGTTGTGGCCCCACCTCAGGTTCACGCCCATCTCCTCCCCGGCATGTCCATGGGAACCTGTAAGCTCCAACCAGGCCTCATGTCCCTTGACCATAAAATGGGTAGTGTCTTTAAACATCTTTTTCCCATCCTTTCATCAGGCTCTTCCAAATTTAGCCGGCCAGCACAACTGGGCGCGGCGATCCAGCAAATTCCGGCTATAATCCTTCTTTTTCCTCTACCACCTGACCCTGCATTACCAACCCCTGGTGTAGTCCTCATAACAGTCCAAACATACATAATTGCCTTCATTAACCCTTACCCTGGATTCCGCAACATACTCCCCACAGCCGGCGCAGCGGACGGATTTAAAAATACGGGCCTTTTTAGGGAGTTTAAAAGCAACTTCCTCCGCCTTGCAAAAATCTTCCTCGGGCATGCGCAGTATCTCTTCCGTACGCCTGGCCATCATGGTATGGAATTCATATTTTTCTTCCGGGGTTGCGGTTCCGCCGAAAACCTTTTTACGCAATTCCGTTATTTCAGGGTCACTGCGGTGCAGGATTTCACCGTTAACAGCTATCCGCAAGGCCCGGCTGCTATTGCGGCTGCCAAAGGTATAAACCTGCTTGCCCAGATCGCGGTAAATCAGGTTGCCCTTGCCCAGAGTGCATCCGGTTAAGACCATTACCGCATCCACGCCACAAGCATCGTTTTCCACCACAGCCACCAGTTCCTCATCGGTCGAGCGCATCTCACCAAGCTTTTTCAGGGCTATCTCGGACACTTTGTACCCAATGGCCAAACCCGGGCAGACATGGCCGTGAAACTCAACAGCTTTTTCCCATAGCGTTTTCTCCATACACATTTTAAATACCCCTTTCATGAAAACAAATTAAGACCATAAGGATACGCCCGACGTGGGCCGACCTTCATGGCCTTTTCTTGCCAGTTCAACTTCCGGGTTGAACTCTTATGGTTTTATATTAAACCTATTTGTAAACATTGTCAACCACAAGTGTACGCCGAACGCGATGGTATTGAAAGAGGCAAGCCAACTATTGATCTACGGGAATAGATCTGTGCTCAGGTACTTGTCGCCCCGGTCCGGAAAAATCATAACTATCACCCCGGCATCAATATTCCTGGCGTACTCAAGGGCGCCCCACAATGCCGCCCCCGAAGAAATGCCCACAGAAACACCCTCCCGGACGTACAATTCCCGGGCCAGCCGGAAAGAGGGCTCATCCGGCAGCCGCAGGCACAAGTCCAGCTTACCGGCGTCAAAAATAGGCGGGTTATAAGCTTCCATATTCCGCAGTCCCTGTATGCCCGAGTCCGGTGACGGCTCCAAACCCACCACCGTAATGGAGGGGTTGTGCTCCTTCAGGCGCCGGGCAACACCCATCAGGGTGCCGCCTGTACCCATGCCCGCTACAAAGGCGGTTATTTGAGGCAATTCCCTGACAATCTCCGCCCCTGTAGTTTCATAGTGGGCACTTACATTGGCCGGGTTGGAAAACTGGTCCAGCATCAAATATCGATCATCCCTGGCCGCCATATCACCGGCTACTTCAATCGCCCCATTGGTCCCCAGGTGTCCGGGGGTTAAAATTATTTCCGAGCCAAAGGCGGCCAGAAGCTTTCTTCTCTCCACACTCACATTATCCGGCATCACAGCCGTAAAACGATAACCCTTCATGGTGGCAATCATAGCCAGGGCAATCCCCGTATTTCCGCTGGTGGCCTCCAGCAAAACCCGGTCCTGGGACAAAATACCCCTGGACTCGGCATCCTCAATCATGAACTTGGCCGTCCGGTCCTTTACCGAGCCGCCGGGATTACCTCCCTCCAACTTAGCGTAGAGCTCGACATTGGAGTCCGTTAAGTAAGTATTCAGTCTCACCAGGGGGGTGTTGCCAATTATATCCAAAATGTTATTATACATAGCACCGTTTCCTTATCTGTTTGAAATTATTACAGGAGTTATGCCGCATGGGAGCGTAATAAAGAAGGCGCTGAACAAGCCCTCTCTCTGTGCGAGGTGATCGGGTACTTTTTCAACGCAGGTTGCCGGATCCGCTGCTGCAACCAACAGACCCAAGTCTATTTTGACACGGCAACCGAGCGCTTTGCAAGTCTGATTGATAAATTGTGGCCAAAAAATTTGGACTCTAAGTTATGGGTTTGGGATTATTATCCTGAAACTGCATAACTACTGGTAAATTAAAAATCAAGGTCACGATGCGCGCTTTCCATACAAGAATTGCGGACATCGTGACCTTATAATGAATAGCCTCACCTGCAAAATCAATCCCTTGTCAGATAGGACAATTTGCTGTGGCTCAGGCTGTGGTGGTCAAACATATACATCCAGCCATCATATTTATCAGGCCTGTATACATTGTAATCTGTGGTGTAGTAAAGGGGTATTTCCGGTACATCTTCGGCTATAATATCCTGAATCTGGTAAACCAGCGCCTTGCGCTTTGAACCGTCCATTTCTTTGCTTTGCTTATCCAATAACTCATTTAAAGCATCATTATTGTATCCTCTTAAACCCGAGGCAGTTGGCGAAAGGCTACCTGCAGCCCCACTGCCGAACCTTTCAGACAGATAGTTGGGATCACCGCCCCAACCACCGTGCCCGATTACGGCCAACTCATATTCATAGCTTCTAACCCGGGCATCCCTGGTTTTCATGTCAACACTCTGGACTTTTAATTCAATACCAGCTTTGGCAAACTGCTCTTTTAGCACTTCGGCCAGCCTTACCTCGTCATCAGCAACCAGCAGGTTAAAGGAGTATCCGGTTTGCCCCAGTCCTTTAAGAAGTTCCCCGGCCTTCTGAACATTATGACCATATTGCTTGACTTTGGGGTTGTACATTACATGGTCAGGAGGCAGTATACCAGCACTGCCGGGCACTGCAGCACCCCGTGCTATTTTGTCAATCAGTTCCTGAGCATCGATGGCATAGCTGACCGCCTGACGGAATTCCCTTTCCTTTAAGACCGGGAAGTCTTCCATGTTGAAAAGCAGGCGATAGCCCCAGAAGCCCGGGTTTTGGGTAATCTTGTATTCCGGTTTATTTTGAAAGCGCGGCATTACATCCGGGCTTATACCCGTTAAATCAATTTCACCTTTTTCAAAGGCCAGCACCTCTTCACTCACCGGTATAAACTCAATTACTTTTACCCTTTGTTTTGGACCCCAGAAATTCTCATTGGCCTCAAAGCGGTAAGTTCCATGCTCCTTACTGTAGCCGTTCAATCGGTATGGTCCGGTACCGATGGCAGATTCCGGCCCGGTGAATTCATTGGGCTTGTCCACGTTTTCCCAGATGTGTTTGGGTATGATGCGGCAGCGTCCCAGGTTGTATAGCATGGCCGCAGAAGGTTTGGCCACGGTGATCAACACCTGACGGTCCCCGGCCATCTCCACTTTTTCAATGTCTTTACTGCCGAAGGCAGACGATATCATGGGGTGCTTGGAAGCATATTCCAAGGAGAATTTCACATCCTCAGCGGTAAAGGGGGTTCCATCCTGCCACTTAACCCCATCACGCATGGTAAAGAGGTACTGCTTGCCGTTTTCCTTAATCTCATATGATTCAGCCAGCCATGGTATAAGTCCCTTTTCGTCCCGCTCCAGCAAGCTGTCAAAAATAAGGTTCATTTTAAAGATTCCGGGACCCCTGGGATAATGGGTATAGGGGTTGGGGAAACCCCAATCTTCGCCTGCCAGGCGAATAACATCCACCTGTTCTTGGACACCGGCTTTCCGGTCATCATTGGCCTGGTCGTTTCCACAGCCGGACAAGAGCAGGCCTAATGAAATAACCAGCAACAAGATCACCAGATAATATTTTCTTTTCAGCTTTAGCACCTCCCAGATACAACTGTTAGAACTCAGATAAAGGTTTCATCGACCCGCCACAGCATCATACCATGGCAGAATTTGTTTTCTTGCTTAAAAATATCATTTTTAGACCGCTCTGTTACATAATCTTCTATTACCCGCCTGGCCCCCGGTGTAATATCCAGGAAGCTCAAGAAAAATGTGCATAGACTCTCCACCGCTTCCTCAACCTGTTCTGCTTCTTCCCGCCTGATGGTGACAAAGCTGAGCTTGGGCCGGTATCCCAGGGCATACAGGAAGCCGAAGGGATAGATAATGTCTGAGGCATTGCAACCCATGTCTTCATTAAAGAAACGTTGCCACAAATCCCGGTGTGCCTGCCCCCAGCGCTGACCTGAAAAAGAACTGTAATAGCAATACTTTTTGGAGGCGCTAATCATTTTTTGCAAATTCTCCGGGTCTTGTACTCCGGGGGTCATGGAGGCAAATACCAGATCAAACCCGCCTTTGAGCCATTCCTCTTTACCCAGTACCTCCTGCCAGGTGCGCTGAACAACTGTGACATTATCCAACTGCTCTGCCTTAAGCCTGTCCTCCATGATCCTCAGCATCTCGGCAGCAGGCTCAAGGGCCGTTACCTCTGCCCCCATGCGTGCCATAGGAATAGCAAAATTACCCGGCCCGGAGCCAATATCCAGCACCTTTGCCCCGGGTCTCAGCACATCACCACCTTTTAAAAAATCAAAAACCGCTTTGTTTCGCTGCTCACCCCTTTCACCACCGGTCTGCCGGGCAAACCACCGGGCCCGTCGGCTCCAGTTTTCCACATCCTCATTTTCGCTCCTGATCCGCCGCTGGATTAAGGGCGATTTTTCCCTGGCCTCACGCCAGAGACTTTCCCAGAACTTGTAGTCACCCGCCTTAATAACATGCATTTTTTCTCACTCACCTCGCTAAATAATAATAAGAACACCCCTTCAGGGTTATCACCTTCGTGGTCAAGCTTTGATGTATGGGGATGTTTTCATATCAGGTCCCTTAGCGCCTCTTTCAAAAGTTGCCTGGTGTATTTATGTTCCGGGTTTTCAAATATTTCAAAGGAGACTCCCTTTTCTACTATCTCGCCCTGATACATGACATAAACCTTATCGGCAATTTTCCGGGCCAGGTGCAGGTCGTGGGTTATATACAGCATGGCAAAGCCATGCCGGTTCTGGAGACCCTTGAGCTCCCTTAAAAGGTTGGCCTGGGTGGAGGGGTCGAGCATAGAGGTGACCTCATCAGCTATTAAGAGTTTCGGCCTGGTGACCAGAGCACGGGCTATGGCCAGCCGCTGTCTCTGCCCCCCGCTTAAACCGTGGCAATGACGGTTCAAGAATTCCGGGGTAACAGGCAACTGCACTATTTGCAATGCTTTGATGGCCTCTTCTGCCCGGTCTTTTTTATTACCCCATTTGATAATATCAAGGGGTTCTTTAACAACTTCAAGAACTTTCATGCGGTGGCTGGTGGCGGAAAAGGGGTCCTGAAAGATAATTTGCATGCCACCGATCATTTTAGTAGCCTCTCTTTTATGTACCTGTTGATTAAGATAAAACACCCGGCCTGTATCAGCGGGCAGCACCCCCGCCATGATATGGGCCAGGGTCGACTTGCCGGAACCGGATTCACCCACCATGGCCACCACTTCACCGCTTCTTATCTCCAGGCTGACATCCTTTACCGCTTTTATCTCCATTCCCTCTAGCTGATAAGTCTTGCCGAGGCCTTCGGCCCTGAGCAGGGTTTCAATGCCTTCTTTGTGACAGGCCACCATGCGCTCAATGGCAACATATTTGAGGGCAGGTTTAACCTGTCCACAGCTCTCTTCACCCTGACAGCACCGGGGGTAAAAAGCACAGCCCTCCGCAGTACTTCCTGAAGAAAATTCTCCTTCAAGCCCCCACAGGTCTTTGTACTTGAAAAGGTTGGGCGAGGAATTCAACAGCCCCCGGGTATAACAATGCATGGGGTTTTTTAACACATCTGAGGAAATCCCCATCTCCACCACCCGCCCGCAGTACATGGTCATAACCCTGGAGGTAAGTTTACCAATCACACCCAGGTCGTGGGATATAACCACCATGGTAAAACCTTGTGCTTTTTGCAATCTATGCAGCAACTCCAGAATGTCGTTTTTACTTACCGGATCCAGTGCCGTTGTAGGCTCATCAATGATCAATAATTTTGGCTCACAGGACAAAGCCATGGCCAAAAGCACCCGCTGTCGCATGCCCCCCGATAATTGATGCGGGTAAAAATGCCGCCAGCGGGGGTCTAAGCCCACTGTTTCCAATAGCTTTACCACTTTCCGGTCGATCTCCGGGGCAGCATGCTGATAATGCGTCTTAATTGGCTCCCCTATTTGCTCTTTGATACTGAGTACCGGGTTAAGCACCTCCAATGAATTCTGAAATACGATGGCAATATCTTTCCACCGATATTTTTTTAACTCTTCCTCCGGCAGGCCGGTCAGCTCCCGGCCGTTCAGAGTAATCTTGCCCTCAACCCGGCCACGCTTGATCAGGCCCATTATGCCCAGGGCCAGTGAGCTTTTCCCGCACCCGGATTCGCCTATAATGCCCAAACTCTCGCCCTTTTTAAGCTGCAGGCAAACACCGTCAACGGCATTTACCGGAGGACCGTCATGATATCTGACAACCATATTCTTAATTTCCAGTAAATACTTACTGTCAGCAGTCAAGTCAACACCCCCAAAAATACATGTTGATCATTTTGCCAGGCGCGGGTCAGCCATGCGCTCCAGTTCCCGGCTGATAAAGGCCAGGGAGACTACCGTCAAAGTCAGTGCCAGCCACGGGTATACAAGCCACCACTGCCAGAAAGGAGTAAAATAAATCCCTTTAAAGCTGATGGCATGATTAATGATTAAGCCCCAGCTTTTTGAGGTGGGATCCCCCAATCCTAAAAAGGAAAGCCCGGCCTCGGCCACAATGGCCCTGCCCGCAAGTCTGATCATGGCCACGGCGATCAAAGGGAAGACCTCGGGAAGAAAGTGCCTGCGGATTAAATACCAGGCGCCGGCATCATAGGTCTCCGCCGCTTTGATATAACCCTGCTGCTTTAACATCAAAACCTGGGAACGCACAATGCGGGCCGGGAAGACCCAGGAAAAAAGCGCCAGGACCAGTATAATATTTAATAGACTGGGGCCGAAAAAAGCGGCCATGACAATCATAACCGGCAAGTCCGGCAGCACGATCATGAGGTCGGTGACCCTCATAATTACCCTGTCCAACCACCCGCCCAGGTAACCGGCAAGAATCCCTATCAAACCGCCCCCAAAGGCTGCCAGCAGGGACGTACCGAAACCTATCAGCAAACTGACCCTGGCCCCGTGACAAATCTGAGCCCAAAGGTCAACACCCAGTTCATCGGTACCCAGCAAGTGTTTCCCTCCCGGCGGAGTTAACGGCGGCCCCGAGGAAAAATTATGGGGGTGCATTGAAATATATGGAGCAAATAAAGCTGCCATAACAATCAGGAATACAACCAACAGGCTTGCTTTGCCAAGCAAGGTGAATTCTTTTGTCTTCTGTATCAATTCATGTATTAACGCCACATCTATACTCCCCGCGCCTTGCTGTAGTCCTTAACCCGCGGGTCAAGTTTTCCATAAAGGGTATCGGCAATAAAATTGGCCCCCAACACAAAAACCGTCACCACTAAAAATATGCCCTGAATTAGTGGATAATCCCTTACCATTACCGCTTCCCGGATTAATAACCCCAGTCCCGGATAGGCAAAAACGTTTTCCACCAGGATGGCACCCCCCACCAGGGACCCCAGGCTCAAAAATACCCGGGTTACTATAGGCAGCATGGCATTTCTGATCACATGGCGGTACAGGATGCGCGCCTTGCTTAATCCTTTAGCCCGTGCCGTACGCAGGTAGTCCTTTTCCAGTACGGTGGTAACGCTGTTCCTGGAAAGCAGATACATACCCCCAATGCGGGCAATGGTCAGGGCCATGACAGGCAGAAAAGCATGGCGCAGGATATCCAGCACTTTAGCCCACCAACTGCCATGCTGGGCAAAATGGGTCATTGCTCCAGAAAGAGGGAACAAGCCCAATCCTACAGCAAGGGTAAAGAGTAAAATCAGACCCAAAAGAAAAGCGGGAATCTCTGATAAAACGATCAAACAAAAGAACAGGACTTGATCCAGCTTTTTCTCCCGGTACCAGGCTGAAATACTGCCAAGAACCACCCCGATAATGGTACTTAAAACAACCGCCGCCACCACCAGCAACAATGTCCAGCCCAACCGGCGCAAGATGATGCTGCTTACCGGCTCATGATAGTACAAGCTGTAGCCCAGATTTCCCCGGGTCAATTCGAAGAGATATGACAGATACTGTTTGTCAACAGGCTGGTCCAAGCCATAGTATTCAATGTAATATGCCCTTTGTTCTTCGGTAAATTGCACATGCTCACCAACACCGGAAGAGATATACAAAAATGGGTCACCAGGCATAATCCGGGGAAGTGCAAAGTTGAGGGTGACGATGACCCAGACGGTAAATAAGTATTCTAATAACCTGGTGACTCTCTTCTTGCTCATTTAAATACAATCCCTTGAAAAACTATAGTCACAAGACAATTCTTCTTAGCGTATTCCCCATGTTTAGTACAATAAAAAACCATGAAGAACTACTCCACTTCACGCGGAAGTAACCTTCATGGTTTACTTGCAATACTCATTTGCTTAAAAAAACAGGGTCATAAAAATGCTCGAGTCATAAACCCCAGGATGTTTCTTACATCCTTGTTAATTAACACTTTGTCCACGAAGTTAAGGTTTTTCCTGATAAAGTTGATGTTATGCTTAAGCTCGATGCTGGTGCGGATAAAGATGGTGCCGGAGGCGGGACTTGAACCCGCACACGCATTGCTACGTCCAGGATTTTAAGTCCTGTGCGTCTGCCAATTCCGCCACTCCGGCATAATATTCTCTAGAAGCATAATAAATCTTAACACAGCGCCGCATCCTTGTCAATTGAGATACCGCTTCCGCTGTACCGGCATTGAGCCTTCTTTTATTCATTAAACACTTCTCTAAGGTCAACCTTCAAATCCTTAAAAATACCCACCGGGATTTCATCTTCCTCCGCATACATATCCGGTCTACTATACCTGCCTTCTTCTCCCTGCTTGAAAACCATAACCGTTTTACCGTTTGGATCTGCTATCCAATATTCTCTGACACCCGCTTTTTCATACAAGTTGAATTTATCTTTTAAATCAAGCCGTGATGTTGTTGGGGAAGTAATTTCTATTATCAGGTCCGGAGTACCCTTACATCCCCTGTCATCTAACTTTGATTTATCACACACAACAACGATATCCGGTTGAACAACCGTCTTTATATCCTCATCTTTTTCATTTTCAAAGGGCAGCCTTACATCAAATGGAGCGGCATAAACTTTACAGGACTTATCCTTCAAATATCCGTAAAATTTGCTTAGCAAAGCTGCCGATACCTCCTGGTGAACTCTGGACGGCGCCGGTGTCATATTATACGCTGTACCCTCGATTAGCTCCCATCGTTCATTATCATTCCAGCTGAGATAATCAGCATAGGTATATTGGTTAGCATGCTTTTTTGCACTTTTAACCATTGTTATCACCCCATTATCATATTACCCACATTATACCATTTGCATTACCATATTGCAGCAATAACGCAAGATGGAAAGCAACCAGTCCGAGGCGTTAACGTTGAATTAAAAGCCGAAAGCAATTCGCCGTTGAGCGCGACCTGTATATTGAACTGCTTTTCGTGGCGCACCTTGTTCTCCAGCGCGGCGATTTTCTTTTGCAGCTTTTGCCGCCGCTCATATCGCGGGCAGCCTTAGCCAATGATGAGCTGTAAAAGCAGGGGGCTGACAGTGACCTCAACAAAGGCGGCAAAGACTAAGACCATGACCAGCGCCGGAGCAAAGGACCACAAACGTGACAGCAGCAGCGGCGCCACCAGGGATAGATTACCCAGGCCATTCATCAATATAAGCGCTGCGGCAAAGGTGGTCAGGCTGATGGCAAAGAATTCAAACACAGCGTGGGGCAGCAGGCCCAGGATCAGCAGCGGTACGGAAACGTTTTGCTCCAGGGATACCGCTCCCAGCACCAGTCCGCCCAGAAAGGCGTTGGATAAAAATAAGAAGGGGGCGTAGATTAAAAACAAGCCTACCGGAACAAATTTTAAAAACCCTGGCAGGATTTTATACAATGACAACAATATCAGGGGCGACAGAGTGATGGCAATATTATTCAGGGCAATCATCAGAGCCAGGCGAATTGGCGTTTGGCCAAGGGCCCCAATTTGCTCGGCCTTGCCCTCCAGGATGGCCATGATCTCACCGGTTGTGATCAAACCACGCTCAACAATGGCGGGAACCGCCGAGGCAATTACATATAATAGCCCCACGAATAGAACTATGCCCACCAGCATCAAACGGTACAAAACACCTTTGTCCACCCGGTACAACGCGTCACCCCCTGTAAATACATCTTTGTATAATCATACGCAAGTTCAGGACTGGCATGACTATCTCTGAACCTTTTATAAGGCACCCTTCAAGATTAGATAATGCCTTAATGCCTTTACCTATTCCCTGCCGGTGCGAATAATATCTATGAGCTCCGGCGGGATTTCTTTACTTTGCATTGCTTCCACCACTTGCCGCACATCATAGGTTGCCTCGATAAAGTCAACCTTTACCGTATCTGAAATCTCTATCCAGGCGTAGCAGGGATTGGGGTTGCCCAGCTTCGGTTTGCCGGCGCTGCCGGTGCCTATGAAGCGCACTCCATCCACCAGGCGGTGCATGCACTGGTGGGTATGTCCGAACACCAGGATGTTAGCCGGGGTTGAGGCGGCAATCTCGGCCAGGACTTCCTCCGGGGTGTCCGCCCGCAGGTATTCATTCAGCCGCCGGGGCGAACCGTGCACCAGGTGCAGCAGCCAGGCGCCGGCATCCAGGTCTGGCCGCCGCCCCGGCCAGGCAGGAACACTAATCTCCTTCCCCGGCAGCCCCACTGCCGGAGGCTGAACCTGCGCCTTCGGCGGATGCTGACCTGTTGTCAGGCCGCCAGACCCCGGCCAGACAAAAAGTTGGGGGGGCAGGGCCGCAAGATAGCCCTTCTGACTATCGGTGGTGTTGGTCTTGGCAAATATAATCGAGTGCTCACCTATTTCCCTGGCCCGGTCGCTCTTGTAGTCACACCCGCAGACCAGGCGAAAATTGGCCACGGCGTCATCGTAATTACCCTGTACAGTGAGTATGCCCCGGCTTTGCACCAGGTCCACCACCTCCCCGGGAAAAGGCCCGTAGCCCACCAGGTCACCGGCACATAGTACAAGATCCGGGTTTTTGCCTCTGATATCAGCCAGCACCGCCCTCAGAGCGGGCAAATTGCCGTGCACATCTGAAAACACCGCTATGTTAACCGAAGGTTTTTTTTTCGCGGGCATATTATTACCTCGCTTCACTGTAATTTAAGCCTATAATATATTACCCGCCGGCGCTAAACAATAATTTCTTGTAACTACTCAGGAGTCAGAAGATATTACTTGATACGTTACTGTAATCAACCCCGGTCATCTTTATAGCCAGGGCGGGCTGATATAAACGCCGGCATTAAAGGAGCCATGCACCAGGACTGAGGCCGGGAGGCCATATTTTAAGAACACCAGGCTGTATATAAGGCTGAGGCCGAAATAAACAGGAAAAGACAACTGATCCGGGCCGTGCAGCATTGCAAAAACCGCCGCCACCACAGCCACCCAGATTAAGAAAACAAGCCTGAAACCAGTTAACCCTGAAGAATACAAGGCCCTGTATACCAGGCCCAAACCGATCAGCCTGAATAAGATCTCCTCCAGGACCGGTCCGAGAATAACAACTCCCAGGCCGGTCAGCAACGCCTCAGTACCGGAGGTGCTGGAGACCGGCACAATAACCTGGCAGGCGCCCGGCAATACAACAAGCCCGCTTTGCAGGGCGGCTGCCTGGAGCCACTTCAAGCCAAAACTCAGGGCCAACCCGGCGGCAATAAAAACCGGAAGCAGCCGCAGCCTGAACTTCTCCGTCTCCTGCCGGTAAAGCTCCTTGAGCCTGCCCAAGCCAAGCAAAAGCAGGGCGCCCAGTAAAGCCGCCTGACCGGTTACCAGCAGCCGGGCCTGGCCCTGCACCCCAAGGAGCCAGAAAAATAGATTTAAGGCCGCCATGGCCAGTATAAACAGGGCCAACCCTTTAACGTACTTGAGGTCTTCCGCAGCAATCAGGCCCATTATCTCCTCCCCGGCGCACATTTCATAGTCTACCGGTATTTTCGCGACCGCCGGTCAAAGATCCTTTTTCAGACCCGTATTTACAAAAGCGCCTCCATGCGTTCCACCAGGCTGGCAAACAGGTCCAAACCCGCCTGAACCGGTCCGGGGGAGGCCATATCCACACCGGCCACCCTTAACAGGTTGAGGGGGTAATCCGCATCCCCGCTCTTTAGAAAGTCCAGGTAGCGCGCCACCGCAGGGCTGCCATGTGCCAGAATGCTGCGGCTCAGGGCCGAGGCCGCCGAATACCCGGTGGCGTACTTATATACATATTGTCGAGGAAGATTTTTTGGATTTCCGTTAACTGGAGGATGACGCCTCCAACCGTGGTTTTCACCAGCAATCACCTCCTGAAAATCGTTTAAATTTGGCTATTTGAAAAAACTCAGGCCCTGCAGGATTCCCTGGCGTTCAGCCATAGCAAAGCACGAGAAACAACCAGCAACACAGGCAGCTCCAGGAGCGGGCCGATGGCTATGGTCAAAGCCACCAGTGGTTGCTCAGGAAAGGCGCCCACAGCTATGGCCAGGGCAATGGGTGAGTTCCTGGCGATGGCCGTGCAGGTGAGGCAGGCCCCGTCGGGGTAATCAAGTCCGGCCGCCCGCCTGGCAATTTGGGCCAGAGTGAAGATAATTACAAAAAACAAGCCCACCGGGAGCAGTATCTTTAATAATAAATCCGGCTGAGACAGCATCACCCGGCCCTGGGAGGCAAACATGGCCATGATGACCAGGGTCAGGGCGGCCAGGCTGTACGGTGAAAGGCGGGAAAGTATTTTTTTCTTCACCCGCTCCCCGCCGAACTGGCTCTCCAGCAAGCAGCGGGTAAGGTTGGCCAGGACAAACGGAAGGACAAAGTAAACAACCACACTGTGCAGTAATACGCCCAGGTTTACAGGAATTATGGTACTGGCAAAAAGCAATAAAAAAACGGGTAACAACACCATTTGCAAAATCAGATTCCAGGGCAGGAGCAACACCCCCAGGGCGGTGTTACCCCTGGACAGGTGGGTAAAAATTAAATACCAGTCGATGCAGGGGGTTAGTAAAAACATGAATAATCCTATGCGCAGGTCCGGGTGAGCGCCCAGAAATAAGGCCCCCAGCAACCAGGCCAGCAGAGGTGTGACAATAAAATTAAGGCCCAGGGCCAGGCCGGTGGCCTTAACCTTGGAAAAAGCGGCAGTAACCTGCTTTAAGGGAACTTGCAGAAAAATCATGAACAACACCAGCATCAGCCCCGGCGTCAGGACAGACACGGCAATCCTGGCGGCTTCCTCAGGCTTGCAGGCGCTCAGGAACAAGCCTGCCGCAATGCCGCCAAATAATATAAAGGGCTGGGCCCTGTCCAACCTCCCCAGTGCCGCATCAGCAGTGGCTGTCATAATAACCTCCAATTATATCTGATACTTAGTATACCACCAGCACACACCAACCACAAGAATCCATGATAGTGATTATAATTATCATTAAAGGGCGATTTAATAGCCCCGGCATTTCTTCGCCGGGGCTATTACACTGCATTATCTAGCTGATCAGGTTGGGACCTCCAGGACTCAGGTCGGGAGTTCTAAAATTCAAGTCCGGGGCCGGGTTTCCCAGGCCCCTGGCCAGGTCCCCCAGGGTGCCCCCCTGGGTAAAGCCAGTGGGCTGGAAGGTGTTGATAAAGTTACTCATAGTTCTTTGCTGCATGGTGGGAACCTGGTACATTCCCTTTTGGTTCATGTAAGTGAATATTTCATATGATTGCTCGGCGCAGGAAATGGCCGCCCGGGTCAGCATATGCCTTAACTGGGAGTCTGCGCATTCCAGAGCCGCCTTAATCTTAATCGATGCGCCGCACTTGGTTTTTCCCAGCATAATTGAGGCAATGTCCCGGTCATTTAGCCGGCCTGCGCTTTCATGAGGGGAAACCGGGCTGGGATTGCGCAGCCCATAATTCACCGGCTGCTCATTCCGTATATGATAGGTTTCCGGCGTAACACCCCGATGGTGGGTTAAATAGGAAACCATATCATTATATTCCTTTTTCATAAATTGCACCTGTCTGTCAATAATCTGGCCAAGCTGAGGGTCATTGGTATACTGCCTTAAAAGCTCAAACGTATTAATGCCGTTAATGGTGCTGGTCATTACCTCATGGGCTTCCATTATTTCATGCGCGCCAAACTCGTGATGCAATAGTATTCCCTCCTCTTTTTTTATTAATTATTCCTTCCAGCACCAAGGATTATGCGCCTCTGGCAAGTCCGGCTTGAATTTTTTTACTGAATACTTACCGGATAATTAACTGACCTGGCTCTCTAAAACCTGGATGAACTTATCCACCAGTACGGGATCAAACTGGGTTCCGGCACAATTTTTAAGTTCTGCCAGGGCTTCTTCATGATCCAGGGCCCTCCGGTAGGGCCGGTCGCTGGTCATGGCGTCATAAGCATCGGCAATGGCTAAAATCCTACACTCCAGGGGTATTTCCTCCCCTTTCAGCCCCAGGGGATAACCAGTGCCGTCATACCACTCGTGGTGCTTCAAAATCCAGTCGGCAATGGGCGCCAGGTCAGGTGCTGATAAGGCTATGCGGTGGCCAATCTCAGAGTGCCTGCGCATTTCGGCAAACTCTTCATAGGTCAGGGTTCCCTTCTTAAAGAGGATCCGGTCAGGTATACCCACCTTGCCAATATCATGAAATTGAGCCAAAAGCCGTAAATCCGCGACATTGCGCTCAGGCAGCCCTATTTTCACCGCCACCCCTTCAATCAGCCTGCTCAGGCGGTCCGCATGGCCCTCCGTGATAAAATCCCTGGCCTCCAACGCCTTCATCAAGGTCTGCACAATAGCGCTGCGGGCACTCTTGCTGCGGTGAAGCTTCTCCCTGTACATGTTATTGTCCGCCTCTTTATACAGGTCGTTAATACTTATACGCCCGTCCTCACTGGTGGCAAAACCCAGGGAAACACTCAGGGGCAACTGGGGATTTTCCTGATTATATTTGTCAACAGCAACGCGAATTCTCTGACAGGCGCACTCAACCGTATTAGGATCACTATTGGGAAGCAGCACAGCAAACTCGTCGCCCCCAATCCTGGCCACCACGTCATCCTCGCGAAAAGACTTCATGATCACCCTGGACGCCGCTACCAGCAGGGCATCGCCCACATGGTGGCCCAGGGTGTCGTTGGCCAGCTTGAGACCATCCACGTCACAAACAATAATGCCCCTGAACGCGCAGCGGCTTCCCTCCAGCCGGGCCATCTCCCGCTCAAAGAAGGCGCGGTTATAAAGGCCGGTAAGGTTATCTTTCAAGCTAAGGTACTTTAGCTGCTCCTCTGTTTTTTTGCGCTCCGTAAAATCTAACAAAGAGACCACGCTTTTTTTAGTCCCGGGTATCATGGCCGCAGACAATAAAACGTGCTTTAGATTACCCTGCCGGTCAACAAATCCAAATTCATATTCCCTGGGAACAGAGTTCGGGTCTTTTCTTCGCCGGTAATGATAATCCTTCATTTTTTCCAAGTCATCTTTAAAAACAAAACCGGTCCAGCTCTTAATGCCCTCTATTTCCTTTTTTGTATAACCGCTTAAATTTACAAACTCCCTGTTGGCCAGGGAAATGGTGGTATCCTCTTCAATTATTACGGTTGCTGTTTTGGCTGTCTCAAAAATAGTTCTGTACCTGTCCTCCGACTCCCGCAGGGCCTCCATAGCCATTTTGCGCTCGGTGATGTCACTGTATATGGCTGATATACCCACCTGCTTGTTACCTATAATAATAGGATAGCCCAGCAAAGCGACCCAAACCCGGCTTCCGTCCTTGCGCTTTCTAACTGTTTCTCTTTGAATTATTTCTCCCCCGACAATCCGGTTTAACAGGTCAATGGACTCATTAACCAAACTTTCCGGAACAATAGTGTCATTTGCACTACACCCTTTAATCTCTTCGGCAGAATATTGGAATAATAACTCAAAACTTTTGTTGACAAACATAATCCTGTCCTGATTGTCCATGATGGCGATCCCACTGGGCGAGTTTTCAAAGAGCTGCTGAAAGTAGGCCTTTTGAAGTTTGTACTCCGAGATGTCCCGAATAGACTCTATAGCCCCCACGACATTGCCCTTGTTATCGTAGAGCGGTGAGGCCGCAGCCCTTAAAAAGGCCCCCTTTCCCCCGTACACATAACTGCTGTAAACCTCGGTATAGACCGTGCTGCCCCTTCGCGTAACGTTCTCGTAATACCGGCTGACGTCTTGATCATCCAGGCCAATCATATCAATTAGAATTGGCCTGGGCCGGTCGTAGAAAGCTACAGCGTAGGCATAATCACCCTTCCCGACAATCTCCTTTTTAGATACCCCGGTCATCTCTTCTATGGCCCGGTTCCAGGCGATGACCTTTTTATGCTGATCTATTACAAAGGTAGCATCGGGTAAAAACTCAATGATATCCAGCAACCGCTGGTTAACCTGCGCCAGGGCCTCTTTGCTTCTCTCTAATTCTTCCAGCTGCTGCCTTAGCTCCTCCTCAGCGGCAATGAGTTCCTCATTGGTGGCAACCAGCTCCTCATTGGCTGTTTCCAGTTCCTCATTTATTTTTTGCAGCTTCTCCTCAATCTGTTTGCGCTCCGTTATATCGCGAACAATGCCCCGGAACCCCTTTGGCGCTTCCTCTTCATCCCGGATCAAGGATATAGAAGCCTCCACAATCCTGGCCTCGCCATCCCTCCTGACAATTTGCCAGTCAAACATTCTGGTCGGCCTTCCGGTTTTGTACACACGATTATAAGTTTGATACAATACATCAATGTTTTGTTGCGGTGTGTATACCCGGTAATTCATGCCGGCTAATTGCTCCCTTGAATAGCCTAGCGCTTTGCACAATGAGTCATTGTAACAGGTGAAGTTCCCAGCTAAATCAACCTCAAAATAGCCGTCCTCAATACGATTAAGAATGGACCGGTAATTTTGCTCGCTTTTCAACAAAGCCTCTTGAACCTGCTTTTGCTCGGTTATATTCACAACCTGGGCCAAAATTGCCGGTCGCCCGTTTAACTCCAACAGGGAAAACGCGCCACGCAAATTTATAACTTCCCCGGCCCGGTTAACTGCCCGGAACTCGTAGTCACCGGGAGCTTTTTTTCCGGCCAGCCTAGGCATAACATTATTAGCAACCAGATCACGGTCTAGCGGATGGATAAGCTCAATACAGAAGATTTGCAGTAATTCCTCCCTGGTGTATCCGGACAATTCAACCAATTTTTGATTCACCAAGTGAAATCGTCCATCCTGGAAAACACAGCTGGGCAGGGGAGAACAATCAAATATGTATCTGTAATCAAACATTATAAATATCCTCCACTCTCAGGGACAAGTTGCCTAAAAAGAGCATTTATTAGTTTTAATATACATCAATTATAATAATTTTCCTTTAAAAAAGCATGATACCTCTAAATTTTATAAATTATGGTATTTATGATAAGCAACGAGAGGATTCTCTCCCTTTTAACCTGCTAGTAAGCAGTTGAGCCTGCAGTTAACTGTCTGGCGAATAACCACCCCTACCCTGGACATAATACCCCTGCACGATTTAACTTTGCCCCCGCCAGGGGCATTTTTTATTGTTAAGCGTATTTGTATGTTTGGATTTTCCCCATGCGACTTACCCGGTTTCTGAAACTCAAACAAATCTAACTCATACCAGAAAATTATGCTTTCACAAAATCTATGGATGAGTGTAGAATTAAGTATGGCAGCAAATAGAAACCAGATCATCAACACAATAAAAATAACATCTCTGTCACTTACCGGATTCAAGTTTAAATTAGCGTAAGCATTCAGTAAACCAGATGGAGGCACGGCGTTATCGTTAGCGAACGACGCAGCATAGCCGGTAACAGCACCCATTCAGGCATTCAGAATTCAGGAGTCAGAATTCAGAATGCCCCGAGAATATGGAATGTTTTCGCTGGTTTTCTCATTTTGACTCCTGACTCCTGACTCCTGACTCCTGAGTACCTTCTGCGCGGAGCACTGGAGCGAGCGGTGATACCGTAGCGCTTTAACACCGGTTTCACTGAATATATACAAATTAGCAGTATAATCGGAGGGTAGCTTGTTGGCTAATTTACCCGGCGGAGAAAATAAAGCAAAATATGTTCAGGAAATGTTTAATTCTATTGCCAGGAACTATGATTTAATGAATACACTTATGTCCCTTGGCCTGGACAAGTCCTGGCGCAGGCTGACAGTAAAATGTTCTGACCTTAAAGAAGGCGGAACAGGTCTTGATGTCTGCTGCGGAACCGGGATGCTGACCATGGAGCAAGCAAGAGTAGCTGGTAGGGCGGGCAGAATAACAGGGTTGGACTTTTCTGAAAACATGATCAATGTGGCCAGGCAAAACATAGTGGGTTTTGAGTTCAGGGACAGTATCCGGTTTGTTCAGGGCGACGCCATGAACTTACCCTTTGACGACAACACTTTTGACTGTGCCACAGTAGGCTGGGGATTGCGTAACGTTCCTGACATTTCTCAAGCAATTCAGGAAATGGTACGTGTTGTAAAACCCGGAGGAAAGGTATTGTCCCTGGACATGGCCCAGCCTATGACGCCGGTTTTTAGAAAATTATACTGGTTTTGTTTCAACAAGGCAGTTCCTGCCCTGGGGCGTTTATTTTCCGGCAATAAAAAAGCTTATGCCTATCTGCATGATTCAGCTAAAGTTTTTGTCCATCAAAAAGAATTGGCGGATATGTTTGCCAAGGCCGGACTGGTTGAAACCCGTTATTTAAACTTATGCGGCGGAGTAGTAGCAATCGTTGAAGGAAGGAAATCAGTACAGTGATCTATGCAAGTATGAAAGAATGTATTTTGGACCTGGAAAAGCACGGCCACCTGGTACGGGTGCAAGAAGAAATCGACCCGGACCTGGAGATGGCTGAAGTTCACCGCCGGGTTTATCAGGCCGGGGGGCCGGCCATTCTGTTCGAACGGGTCAAGGGCAGCCCCTTTCCGGCAGTTTCCAATCTATACGGCACGATGAACCGGGCCAGGTTCATGTTTCGTTCCACCCTGGAGCAGGTGATGCGGTTAATGCAAATCCCGGCCAACCCAATGGCGGCTATCCGAAAGCCGTGGAAGTATATTGGATTATCAGGGACCGGTTTAAAGGCCCTGCCCAGGAAGGTGAAGTCCGGGCCGGTGCTGGCCGGCGAAACCGCCATCAGCCGGCTGCCCCAGGTCAGGTGCTGGCCCGGTGACGGGGGACCATTTATTTTACTGCCCCAGGTCTATTCCGAGGACCCCGTGAAACCCGGTATTATGCTCTCCAATCTGGGTATGTACCGAATCCAAATGGCCGGTAACCAGTATGTAAAAGATCAAGAGCTTGGCCTGCACTACCAGATCCACCGGGGTATCGGCCTGCATCACGCCAATGCTCTCAGAAAGGGCGAACCACTGAAAGTCAGTGTTTTCGTCGGCGGTCCGCCCGGTCACACCCTGGCGGCCATCATGCCCCTGCCTGAGCAGATGCCGGAAGTGGCCTTTGCCGGCCTGCTGGCCGGGCGCCGTTTTCGTTACACTTACCGGAATGGTTACGCCATCTCTACAGATGCCGACTTTTGCATCACCGGCACGGTTGTACCCGGGAAAACCAAGCCCGAAGGACCATTCGGGGATCACCTGGGCTACTATTCCCTTACCCATGAATTCCCTTACTTGAATGTGGAGCACGTATACCACCGCAAAGACGCCATCTGGCCCTTTACGGTGGTGGGAAGACCTCCCCAGGAAGACACCATTTTTGGCGCCTTGATTCATGAAATCACCAAGCCCGTGGTGCCCGCTTCCATTCCCGGCGTAGATGCCCTTCATGCTGTGGACGCGGCAGGCGTGCATCCCCTGCTCCTGGCGGTGGGCCGGGAACAGTATGTTCCCTATGCGCCCCGGGAGCCGCGGCAAATCCTGACTTTGGCCAACGCAATTTTGGGATTTGGCCAGTGCTCACTGGCCAAGTATTTATTCATTACCGCCCGGGAAGACTGTCCGGACCTGGATATTCACGATATCAAGGGCTTTTTCACCCATGTGCTGGAACGGGTTGACTGGCGGCGTGACTTACACTTCCAGACCAGGACCACCATTGATACCCTTGACTATTCGGGCGACGGCTTAAACCGGGGGTCAAAACTGGCAGTGGCTGCGGCCGGTGAGCCAAAGCGCACCCTGGCCCGGACTCTGGATGACCGGCTCAAACTGCCCGGTGGTTTCAAGCAGCCGGTCCTGGCTCTGCCCGGTGTGGTCATAATCAGTGCCCCGGCCAGGCAGGATGCGGAAACGGGTGAGCAAGACGCTTTATACCTGGCCGATTACCTGGAAAAGACCGGTTACCCGGACGATCTCGCCCTGATTGTAATCGCCGAGGACAGCGAGTTCACCGCCCGGCACATTAATAATTTCTTGTGGGTCACCTTTACCCGCTCCAACCCCTCCCATGACGTGTATGGTGTGGGCAGTTTCACCGACCATAAACACTGGGGATGCAGCGGGCCGTTAATTATTGATGCCCGGCTTAAGCCCCACCACGCACCGCCCCTGATTGAATCCCCCGAGGTCTCCCGGCGGGCGGACCGGCTCTTTACTAAAGGCGGCAGTCTGTATGGGATAATTTAACCGGATAACCCGTGTTCGCTAACGATACCGCCGCGCCTCCACCTGGTTTCCTGAATACTTACTTATTTTTAGCTGCCGCAGCTGATAAAAACGCGGCTGACAAAATCATGGCCAGGACCAGAAACGCTGTCTGATAGCCCAAAAGGGCCGATATAATGCCCATGGCGGGGGGGCCCGCCGCCTGCCCGATGTCCATCAGGGTGCTTAGAATTCCAAGAGAGGCCCCGATTTGCCCTTTGCGGGCTGTTTCTGCAGCCAGTGGCCTGGTACTCGACGTCACCATGGCAAAACCCAGGCCAAATCCTATATTCAGGGTCAAGATTCCCGCCAGGCTGGACCAGAAAGTCAGTCCGCCAACGGAGACGGCACATACCGCCAAACCCGCAAGAATTACCCGCATACGGCCTATTTGGTCTGACAGGCGCCCGAACAGGGGTTTAAAGACAATCACTCCGGCCAACTGCAGACCCATTATAATACCTATGTGCCAAATCTCCAGGAACTGCTGCCTGGCATACAGAGGCAGCAGTACTTCAAATGCCCCGTAAGAAAAGAATACTGCAGCTTCCAGGCTGCCAACCAGGAGTAGTTGGCGGTGTCCCAGCAGAGTCCGGAGATTTCCAAGGAATTTTTCGGTCGGCTGCGCTTCCTGTCCCCCGGCCTTCGGAAGATCATCTTCCCCCGCTCCAGACCAAAAGCTTGACCCTATTACCATGGCCATTACGCCAGTCAAAGCACAAGTAAGAAAAACTCCCGGGAATCCCCAGACAGCCAACAGTATCCCCCCGGCAAACGGGGCGGCCGCCCTTCCTATAAGGGTGGAGGAAGAGTAAAAAGAGAGCATTTCACCTTTTCTGTTATCACTCAGGCTGGCGATGGCGGCCATTGCCACCGGAACGAAGATGGCGGTGGCAAAGCCATGGTAAAATCTGACGGCAGCCAGTTGCAGGGGGGTTTCCACCAGCAGATAAAGAAATGGGGCGGTGGCAAAGATAAAAAGAGCAATGAACAGAATTCGTTTCCTGCCGTACCTGTCCGAGCAGGCGCCGGCCAGGTAGCTCATTAGAATGCCCGGGATTGTGGAGGCTGCGGCGATCCATCCCACCAGGGCGTCACCGGCGCCAAGGTGGGATGCAAACAGCGGCAGGGTGGGAGTTTTAGCAAGGGTGGAGCTGAAAATCGCCGCCAGGCCGCAGACTCCAAGGACATAAATTAGCTTTGAATTCCTGGGCCTGGTAAGCACGGCCTGCCTATCCTTTCATCCAATCATGTATTTCGTGATGCAGCTTAACGTATCTTGCAGTTGTAATAGTGTTTTTGCCGTATTTGGGGTACTGGGTGAGTATTTCCACAAACCGCTCTTCGGCTCCCGTTTCATCAAGATCCACGATATCCTCGGTATATATATCCACCATCCGGTCGGTGTAAATAATAATCTTTTCTTCCGGAGTCTTCAGGGTGTAGTCCCGAACGGGTAAATCCAGTTCGAGGGCTTCCTGTTCGGTCAGACCGCCTCTGATGTGTTTCAAGATGATGTTGACAATTTCGTCCCCCAGGTTTAGTTCCCGGGCCATGGCGGCGCCGATTTCTCCATGCTCAAGCCCATAGGTTTTTGCTTTTCCCAGGTCGTGGTAAATGGCGCCGCAGACGATGAGCTGTCTATCCAGGTCGATGCTTACCCTGCTGGATATTTCCAGAGCCTTTCTGGCCACTTCCACGCTGTGCGCCACAGCCTCCTCCGGGCAACCAGCCTTGCGCAGGGTCTCAATATCCTGCATGACCAGGTCTTCTACAAGATGCTGGAAAAACTCTGGCACTGCTTCCTCTCCCCAGTTGACGCGCACATACTCCTTGTTTTGACTTAGTTTAACCAGGCTATGCCGGTCGGCTTTGACCTGTTTATCAGGGTCATTGTCCAGCCAGTGGTGTAAATCCACAAAATCCTTGCCGGTTCTTTTTTGACTGGCAGCTAAGTGTGTTTTAAAAGGGGGCATTAGAACCACTCCATTCAATTTTAAAATAAGGTAACCGTGGTTACATTATAGTTTAGCTATGGTGTTCTGTCAATAGCCTTGCCATCATAAAACTTTGGCAACTATAATTGTTGACAAGGGAATAAAACAGTATTATTATGTAACTGTAGTTTCACTATGAATATAAATATAATAAAGAGTTGATGAGCGTGAAGTGGGTTATGCTTATATACAAACTTCCAAGATCTAAGACTACGGCTAAGAAGGTTGCTATTTGGAGAAAGTTAAAAAAACTTGGCGTCTGCCCCCTGCAGGACTCGGTCTGCATTCTGCCGCATTCTGAACGAACTTTGGAACATTTTGAATGGCTGGCCGAAGAAATTAAAGAAAAGGGTGGCAATGCCACCCTTTGGGAAACAAAAAGCCTTATAGTTGGACAGGAAGAGCAGTTAAGGGAATATTTTTTAGAACAGGTCAACGGGCAGTACCGGGAGATTATTGCTGCTGCGCATGATGCGGCAGATACCAGGCAGTTGCAAGAACTGTGGCTGCGCTTTAATCGGGTGAGAACCCAGGATCACCTGCGTTCCCCCCTGTGGATTGAGGTAAAAGGAGTTCTGGAGCAAAAGATGACAGAATTATCGGGAAGGGGAGAGGCGGATTGAAGTGGATTACCTGGGAGAGGGTCGGCGTGGACAGAATTTCCAGTGCCTGGCTCATCAAGAGATTTGTTGACCAGGATGCCGGGTTTCAGTTTGTAAAAAAGGGAACGGATGTTAAGAATCTGGAAGGTATTCCCTTTGATATCCCGGGGGCAGTTCTCAGCCACAAGCGAGGTCACTGTACTTTTTGCACTATATTAAGGGAGTACAGCTTAAAAGATGTGGTATTGGACCTAATTTGCCGCATCATTGACGCCGCTGACGCCTTGAACGATCTGCTGCCTCCCCCCGAGGCGGCAGGCTTGGATGCAATTCTTAGAGGTTTGGGTAAAGTCTTTGAGGACGACCATAAAACCTTGGAAATGGGATTTATTATCATGGATGCCTTGTATAAGCAGTTAAGAGAGGATTGCGCGTGAATGTCTAAACCTGCGTATATATGATTCCACTGCAAAAAGGGTGTTTTTTTCTTGTATTTTCCCCTTAAGAAAAATTGACTGGGATTATCATCCATTTAATTGACCATTATTCCCGTCTTTCGCACTTAACAAATATGAATATGGAATTAAGTTCCATTATAATCAAGTGAACACGTGTTAGCCAGATTCGTTTTGAGTTGGGGCACTATCGCCCCTCTGAGATAGACTAAAACAATCTATAAAAGCACGGATATTTTTCTGAGCTATCACCAGCCGTGGCACTGCACTTTTTATATCAGCAATGGCCAACGCATCCAAAGCTTCTTGAAACACAGCGTTCATGTCGGCTCTCCAAATTGCGATTGTCAAGAAAAAAGTGATCCACCCGCCAGAAAAAAATTGATCCTCTTTAGGGGAAACGCTGGGAAAAAGTTGATCCACCTACCGGTTGTGACCGTCAAGTAGAAATGAACAAATTTCATAAATAATTTTAACACCTAAAATATACCATAATGGATTTTCTGCAACCTGAATGAGTGCGTTTTCATTATATTCATTTCTTGCCGCCGATAATGCAAAGACTCATTCAAGCGATTATAGACACTGTGTGCAGGTGTTAGAAATGGTCAAAAATCTCGATTACTTAAGAGTTAATCAATCGCACCACACTCCGAGTAAAATTTCCTTCGCTCGCGAAGGTTGCTCAGGAATACTTTCAGTACACGACCTTCTAAAGAGAAGTCTTCCGCCTTATAACTTATACGGGAAACTTCCTCTTCAATGAACCGGCCACTATCAATAAAACTCTGTGGTTTTTCAGTAGGTTTGGCTCCCAGATAGGCGATATGTATATACTTTACCTTTCCGCACTCCCTGTAGCGCCCTTCAAGTTGGTAATAACCAGTCTTTCTATTGACACCATACTTTAATCTTATAAACATCATCTCACCGTCCCGGATAGTATCCCACTACAGCTAAATTGAGTGTACGGTAGTGGGATCTATTAAGACCCCTAATTGGATTTGAGACATCTTTGAATATTTCAAAGGCCATATGATGGACCCCAATGTCAAGACACGATTTTCAAGTTTTTAAGCGACACGGGGTTCCTCCTTTCTGGTTTCATAGGCTCTGGGTCTTAAATCTTTGGTAATTTAAATGTCTTTTTCAGCAGTTGCTGTGGATATGTGGGGCAACACGCAGTGTTGTCCCAGCGGGTGTGGAGCTTGTGGGTAACCCCGCAGGGCCAAATAAGTCCCTTTATCGTAAAAGTATAGCACACTCCCTTATGATACTGGATGCCGGAGCCTGAGCTTGGCCCTTTTTGAATAATTATCTC
>JBFMEU010000029.1:0-33468 GCA_040753155.1 Bacillota bacterium | reverse complement strand
GGTGGTAATACTGCTTGACAAAGCCGGTCAAAACCTCCGGGCGGGACATGCCGTCGGTGCCCTCCAGCATCAGATGCTCCCGGCCCAAAAGCTTGCCCCCCCGGACAAAGAACACCATCACGCAGCTCTCCCCCCGGCCCCGGGCCATGGCTATCACGTCCCGGTCCTCCAGGCCGGCGGAAATGATTTTCTGCTTCGCCATGATTTCTTCCACTGCCAGCAGTTGGTCCCGGAGCTCGGCCGCCCGCTCGAATTCCAGGCGCTCCGCGGCCTCCTCCATGCGGGTCCGCAGGCTTTTGATCACCTCATCCTGTCGTCCCTCCATGAACAGGCAGATTTCCTGCGTCATCTTGCGGTATGCTTCTTCGTCAGCCAGGCCGCAGCAGGGCCCCGGGCAGCGGCCGATGTGCTGGTTCAGGCAGGGGCGGCTGCGGGCCGGCGGCTCCTTTTGCTTGCAGGTGCGTACCGGGAAGATTTTCCTCAGCAGCCGCAGGGTTTCATGCACCGCCCCCGCCCTGGTGTAAGGCCCGAAGTAGCGGGAGCCGTCCTTGACCACCCGCCGGGTCATCATCACCCGGGGGAAGGTTTCCCCCAGGGTTATTTTTATATAGGGATAGCTCTTGTCATCCTTGAGGAAGACGTTGTAGCGGGGCCGGTGGGCCTTGATCAAGTTGGACTCCAGAATCAGCGCCTCCACCTCGGAGTCGGTGACGATGTAGTCCAGGTCGGCGGCCCGGGCCATCATGGCCCGCACCTTGGGGCTGAGGGCGCCGGCGGCCTGGAAGTAGCTGCGCACCCGGCTTTTCAGGGAGATGGCCTTGCCCACGTAGATAATATCCCCGGTCTCATCCTTGAACAGGTAGACGCCGGGTTTTGGGGGCAAGTAATTAAGTTTATCCTCCAGGGACAAGGTGACCACCTCCTAGAGGCCATTACATGATTTTGAACAGTGTTTTTTTTCAGTTGATGCACCCGAAGATGTAGCAGGAACCTATATCAAACGCTGAGGATCGAGGTTTTTTATCGAACAGTCAAGCAGAATCTTGGTTTAACATTCTGCTATGCCCGGTCTGAAACAGTTCATTTCGCACATGTGGAGCTTTTGTTCACAGCAAATACCCTTCTTTGTTATGCCACATGGGAGTATAATAAAGAAGGCGCTGAACAAGCCCTCTCCCTGCGCGAGGCGATCGGGTACTTTTTCAACGCCGGTTGTCGGAGCCGCTACTGCAACCAACAGACCCAAGTCTATTTTGACACGGCAACCGAGCGCTTTGCAAGTCTGATTGATAAATTGTGGCCAAAAAATTTGGACTCTAAGTTATGGGTTTGGGATTATTATCCTGAAAGTGCATAACTACTGAATATTAATGTTCGACAAAATGCTACAATAAGCAACTATTGCTTGATGTGGCTATTATTGGTAATATAGTGGCATAAAGTCGTATCTTCAAAATATTTGTTAAATTATTGTAAAACTTGACAGGTAAAATATTTAGAATTTAAATAAAGTTACCGGTGTTTAAGGATGAGATATTTAAAGAAATTATCCCTTGTCTTAACACTTCAAAAACTAAAGTCGAAACTTAAATAAGCAAAGAATTAGGTGGTTTAAATATGACTCATAATCAAAAAACAGTAGAAGAAGTACTACGACTACTAGATTCTTTATTGGTAAAACTTGATCCTTTAGGAGAGGTATCTCAATCTATGGCTGTTGACCTTATTGACATATACGAAAGTGCTATTAAGTATATTTCAATTATTGAACATTCCATAGAAACACTACAAACCAAGGAAGAATGGGAAGATACCCTAATTGCTATTGATACTGAACTTGACCATATTAACTGGCACTATAAAGAATTCAAAAAGAAAGTAAAAACAATTATATAACCCGAGTTTGGCGAAAAAATTTTCCAGTTCCAGGCGTAGCAAGGGTTCCTGGTTACGGTAGCATAGTTTTCGCTACTATGGTTGGGGGGACAGTCCCCTTATGGGAGGAACTATGGTAGCATGATGAATACAACCAAATAAATGTATATTTAGGTAATTAAAGTAAAATATAAAGAATATCCAATATTATTGTTTTTAGTGAGATTTTTAAAAAGGGAGGTGAATGGAGTGAAATTTTGTCAAGAATTATCTCGACATCCCCCTGGAAAAAAGTAATAGTGATTTGGCAGGCAACCGGGTACAGACATGACAATCCCATGCCCATATTATGCCGTCCACAACCAGCATTACAATGTTATTTAACCATTTTATTAGTTAATTTTCAATTGCCAGAGATTTTATGTTAAAAAAGGGAGGCCTTCTAATGAGAACTCTCAGGAAAAAAATCAGTTTGATTCTTATATTTGTTTTATTAGCCAATCTATTACTGCCAGTGATGGGTCTCGCTGCCGAGACAAATAATTCTGTTATTCCTGATGAATTGATTACCAAAAGTAGTGAGCAGATACTTTTATCACCTGACACAACCAGTTGGGGGGATCAAGCTGGTACAACGCAATCAAATGGAATTTCAAGTAATCAAGAAAACAATAATGAAGAGGGAATAGCTAATCAAATCTTAGAAGGCATTGATAAGTCAAATTCTCAAACAGGCGAGGTGCAAACCCAGATTGCACCTGTAGTTTATGTGATAGCTACTGCTACTGTTACGATTGGTTCCAGGCTTGTTCCTGTCATACAACGTGTTACAGCTTCATCTGCAGGTCAATTAGCAATGAGAGCTTTTTCGTCAGGAAATTTTCGACATAATCTAATTGTTAAGACAGGAGGTAACCCAGGAGGGGCTTATCATGCGCATCATGTTTTCCCACAAGCAGTAAAGTATAGTAATATATTTAATAGGGCTGGCATTAATGTACATGATCCTAAATATGGAACGTGGGTAACTAGCAAATATCATTCAAATTTTAGTTATCAGTATGATCAAAGATGGGTACAATATCTAGATGAATATAGAAAAATGGGTAAATATCCAACAAAGTCACAGTTAATTTCTTATACCAAGGTACTTGCCAAAGAATTTAATTTTAAGACACATTTTTAATAGTTAATTACTAGTATGAAGCAACGTATCTTGGGTACAAATGCCATAATTGTTTTGCACCCAATATACGTTAGATATATAATAATTACTAAATATTTAAAATCTCACCTAAAATCCTGTTAATAAATATTTAGAGTGAATAAAGGCTGTGAAAATAAATGAACTCAACAGATAGTTTGATAAATGATTTACGAAATAAATATTGGATTACCCGGAGAAATGCAGCCCGTCAACTGGGAGAAATCGGTAACCCTGCGGCTGTTTTCCCTCTAATTGAAGCTTTGGGAGATGATGAGGAAAGCGTAAAAGAAAGTGCTGTGGTAGCTCTGGGGATAATAGGTAGACCGGCGGTGATGCCACTAATTAATGTTATTCTTGATGAAGAGAAATGTGAAATTAGGAGTGAAGCAGGCGATGCCTTGGTAAGGATTGGGAAACCTGCGGTAAAACCACTTGTTAAAGTTCTCAACAACTGCAATGATATTGTTTTTGGGTATGTTTCTGACATATTGGGAAGAATCGGAGACCCTGAAGCGGTTTTACCTCTTATTTATTGTTTGGAAACAGGGAATATATCTGTCCGGTTAGACTCTATTGAAGCTCTGGGTAAAATCAAAGATAAAAGAGCAATCCAACCTATTATTAATGATATAAAGAAGTATAGGAATACCTATGGAAGCTACTTAAGATCAATTCAGATTTTAATTGAGTTGGGCGAACCGACAGCATTAACACTTCTCCTTGAGTTGCTCAATAGTGAAGAACGCTGGCTAGCAGCAGAATTATTGGGGGGGTTTGGCAAAGAAGCAGTAGAACCGCTTATCACATTACTTAAAGATAAAGAAATAAATAATCAGGGAATAATATGCGCTGCCCTGGGATATACAGGTGTAAAAGAAGCAATAGACCCTTTAATAACAGCACTTGGCGACGAGGACAAAATTATAAGTTGGCGGGCGGCTACAGCCTTGGTGGAAATAGGTGAGGCGGCTGTGCAACCATTAATACGAACGATTAGCAATAACAATAAGAGCGACTATGTAAGAATATTATCAATCCATTCCTTGGGCAAGATGGGAGACAAGCGGGCATTGGAGCTTTTGGAGAAACTTATTGATAATGATAGTAGCGAAGAGATAAGAAAGGTGGCAGTAACAGTTTTAGAAAGAATGGGGCAAGATAAAGCACCATTATTAACAGAAAGCCAAATAGCTATTGATAAGGATATCTTCGTACTTTCTGTAGGTAGTGAACGGTCTTTTAGTGTTTCCTTATCAGATGACATTCTTTATTTAAGTCTATCTGACATACATAACCTAAGGCTAGGGGATCTCATTCCACCTGTTCCCATTCCATATAAATATAGTGAAGGCAGAAGCATACCACAGGATTTTATTTCTGTAGATATAAATGGTTTTCTTATTTCCGATCGAATTAAAAACCTTTTTACCCAAAATAATTTCACAGGTTGGAAAACATACCCGATAAATCTATATGATAAGAGTGGTAGTTTGATTAATGGTTATCATGGTTTTGCAGTAACTGGTAAAGTTGGGGAAATTGATTATTCGCGGTCTGAAATTGTAGCTAAAGCAAATAATGTTTTTGGTAAGCCGGAAATAGTAAAGAGGGGTATTTTTTTTGACGAAAGCACAATGGACGGCAATGATTTTATGTTTGCCGGGAGTATTATTTTGGTAACTGATCAGGTGGTGAAGGCTCTGCGGAAAGCTCGGCCGAAGGTGAAAAACTGGGAAGCTACACCTGCATCAGAATATGAATTGTCAATATTCTATGACAGTATTGAGCCAGGATTTTTGACAGAAGAGCAAAGAAATAAAATAAACGAATTAAGAAGAACATATAGGGAAGAACACCAGCAAGAATTGCAAAGAGCTGCAGATATTTTAGCTCAGGAAGATATAGATGAAGGTCGGGAGTTATTACATCTTCTTAAATCTATAGTTCAGAATGGATGTATGTTTGAAACCATGAGCGATCAAAGTTTTTGCCAGGGTATTTTAATGTCTCTTAGCAAAATTAGCCAACCGCCAATTGTTCAAATGCTTGAAGCATTGCAAAATAAAGACGGAAAAATAAGGGCAGGAGCAGCTTGGGCTTTAGGTAAACTCAAAGCAGGAGAAGCTGTTGATTTGCTTCTGTTAGCCATAAAAGACAAGGAAGAAGATGTTCGGAGAGAAGCTGTAATAGCTCTGGGAGAGATAAGTGACAAAAGAGCAGTTATGCCGCTTATAAAAGTGCTGGAGGAAGAAGATAGTGCATATGTACGATCCAGTGCAGCCACAGGTTTAGGGGCAATCAGCGACCAAAGAAGCATTCAACCGTTGATTTCTATTCTAAATAACGAAGATGAAGTTCATGTGCTTGGTGAAATAGCACTGGCACTGGGTAAATTAGGTGCAACCCAAGCGATTTTCCCCCTTATCGAACTATTTAAGAACGAAGACAGTAATTTGGCTGAATATATTAAATGTGCCCTTGTTCAAATAGGCAAACCAACAGTTATTCCATTGATTCAATCTCTTAATAATAACAATCCCTTGATCCGGCGGGGTGCAGCAAAAACTCTGGGGGAAATTGGTGAAAAAAGTGCAGTTTTGTCGTTAATTGAACAACTTTCTTTAGAAAATGATCCGGAAATACTCACATTTGTGGTAGAGGCTTTGGGGAAATTGGGCGACTTGAGGGCTGTGAAGCCCATACTAAAAATTGCACAAAGTGTAACTATTGAGTATTTGTTAAAAGAAATTCAAATTGCTTTGAAACTAATTCAAGAAAAAAATAAAGTTGCCGGTGTTTAAGGATGAGATATTTAAAGAAATATCCATTGTCTTAACACTAGTTATGAGTTTCAGGATAATCACCAATTCCATTCTACTGTAAAACTCAGGTTTGACACGGCAACCGAGCGCTTTGCAAGTCTGATTGATAAATTGTGGCCAAAAAATTTGGACTCTAAGTTATGGGTTTGGGATTATTATCCTGAAAGTGCATAACTACTGAATATTAATGTTCGACAAAATGCTACAATAAGCAACTCTTGCTTGATGTGGCTATTATTGGTAATCCCTTGTCTTAACACTAGTAACGATTCAGTGAACCCGGTCAAAATTTGGACTTCCAGGCAGCCAAATTTAGGATTGGCACAGCTTGTGCTGATATACCTGTGTTGGTAAACCCGGTAAATCACCGGGTTTACTGAATGCTTACTAACACTAGTTATGAGTTTCAGGATAATAACCCCAATTCCATAACCTGAGGGCTAAAGTTTGTCAGAACATTGCATTTTACAACAAAGGAATTTGTTGCTGGATATCAAATATTGCATTTATGATGAAAAAACAGTATGAAAATACAATTAACTTGTATGGTTGGGGGGACAGTCCCCTAATGGGAGAGAACTGGAAGACCCGAAGGGCTTCCAGTTCTCTCCCACAATTATATTAACGGTTCTAGCTAGTGCACAAGGATGTTAATTATTCATTTAATGGCCCTTTACCTGGCAGCGTCAGATTGGAAATGGTAATGTGATTAAGCCTTTTAGTCTAAACTAATAATAATATTTTACCTCAACGAATCTAAGTTGTTTTAGATTCGTTGAGTACCTCACATGAAAATTATGTAGAAGGTGGATAAAATGGTAATTCTTAGAGACCGCAGTAGTGTTGGTTGCGAATTTAAAGTAATCATTAATAAGGTTATGGCTTATGACGACGTAAGTGCGTTGGTTGATATAACTGTTTCATTTTATAGTGGAAGTGTTTTCCCCGAAATAAATGCAAGTATGAATTTTGAAAGCAATGACTTAATAAGGTTATTTGATAATCTAGCTAGGCTTAAAGCTGAAACATTTGAATGTATTAGTGCATATGATCCTGGTTTAGCGATTTATTCAAATCCAATATTAAATCAAAACAATGAATTGTATTTTGAAATAATTATTTCTATTGATGCGGGATTAATAATTAATAATCGACCCTCGTCAAGTGGTCCAGCAATTACATTAACGGTTAAACAAGAGGATCTATGTGTATTTTCAACTGAATTTAAAAGACAGCTAAATAACTTTCCCAGGTCGAAAATGCCGATAGATGTTTTAAACTGCGATTGTCAAGAAAAAACTGATCCAGTCGCCAGAAAAAAATTGATCCACTTACGCCAGGAAAAATGTGATCCATTTTATTTAGAAACGCTGGAAAAAAACTGAGCCACTTTTGCTGTAGAAACACCTGTGGATCCTCTTGGTAGTTAATGACCTCAAATGATCCACAGGCTAGACATTAGCTAATGGTTATTCATCCTCAAATAGCTCACGGGACTGTCCCCTTCTGGGAGAAAAAGGAAGGCCGGCGGGGAGGCTTCTTCGAAGGCTCCTTTTTCGACCCGAGCATTATACGAGTGCGTAAATGAAAGAAAAAACTTATTTCATTGAAGGAGGCAATCTAAGAATGAGTAAGTATCTAAAGTTTTTCTATTGCTGTTTGGATACAAGCAATTTAATTGATTCAAAGATAATGGGGATTATTACTCATATATTAGGAAAAGAACCATCAGAAGATAGGGATGATAGATTTGTAAAATTAGAAGCATTAGACAATAGTAATATGATACCATATAGAATTAAATTAACAGATGTGAATACGCCGGGCCAGATTGTGCATTTTGACCGCAGTAATTGTGCACGCTGACCGTTGAAATTGGGCATGGCTTCCGCTTTGATTGTGCACGCTGCATATTCCGGCGGAATCCGGACACTCATTCCGATTTAAACCGGACACCCATTCCTAATTCGGACAGTGATTCCGAAATTATCCGGACACCAGCAGATATTGTGAGCTTTATCAACAGTGGAAGAAAACCATAGATCCTGTAATGCGCCAGTCATACAAAGCCGGGGAGATTATGTTTGTTGATTATGCCGGTCTCACCATGACCGTGGTAGATCCAACAACCGGCGAAAAGCTGCCTGCTTACGTATTTGTAGCAGTTTTGGGGGCCAGCAATTTATGCCTATAGGCCTGTTCTTATGGAAACTTTTGTGGAACAGGGCCGATTCCGTGGAACCTGTTACCGAGCAGCGAATTGGATTCGTGTCGGGCAGACCCAGGGACGAGGTAAGCTTGATACCCACAAGCTCAAGAATAAGCCTATTAAGGATGTGTTTCTTTTCCCTCTGGATAAAAACTTCCGTCAAGTGCTTACCGGGCCTACGTAGTTCACCGAATGCTTACAAGGAATTTGTTGCTGGATATCAAATATTGCATTTATGATGAAAAAACAGTATGAAAATACAATTAACTTGTATGGTTGGGGGGACAGTCCCCTTGTAGGAGGAACTGGAAGACCCGAAGGGCTTCCAGTTCTCTCCCACAATTATATTAACGGTTCTAGCTAGTGCACAAGGATGTTAATTATTCATTTGATGGCCCTTTACCTGGCAGCGTCAGATTGAATCTTATGTATGCTGGAATTCTCTTTATGGCACTGTAGAGGTAAAGGTGAATTAAATTAAGGAGGTGAATGCATTGAAATTTTGTCAAGAATTATCTCGATGTCCCCCTGAAAAAAGTAATAGTGATTTGGCAGGCAACCAGGTACAGATCTGACAATCCGGTGCCCATATTATGCCGTCCACAACCACTATTACAATTCTATTTAACCATATTTTTAGTTAATTTTCAATTGCCAGAGATTTTATGTTAAAAAAAGGGGGTTTTCTAATGAGAACTCTTAGGAAAAAAATCAGTTTTATTCTTATAGTTACATTATTAGCTAATCTATTGCTTCCAATTATGGGCTTTGCTGCCGAAAACAATAATTCGGTCATTCCAAGCGAACTGACTAACACAAGTAGTGAGCAGATACTTTTATCACCTGACACAACCAGTTGGGGGAATCAAACCAGTACACAGGAATCAAATGCAAATAGTCAATCAAATAATAACAACGAAGAAAAAATAGCGAATTTGCTGGATAAAGAAATACGAGAAGCAGAATTTGCCTGGGTGCCGGCAATGATAATTGTTGCCGGGAGGGCTATGTTACAATTAAGCCAAGTTGTTACTAGGTATGGAAGAACTACGGTAGTAGCCACCCGAACAGTTCCCCATTACAATCAGTTCAGGGATGCAAGCTATTTGAGAGGCCACTGGGTGGATCATGGTTGGCAATATGGGCCTGTCAGTCGGGAAGGATATTTAAGGATTGCACAACGCTTGACCAATTCGACACAGAGCCGTGATGTTCTGATTAAAAAACGTTGGAATGGGGATATCGTCTTTTATCGTATATCAACCAACGATTTCGCTGTGGTGTCAAAAGACGGATATATTAGAACGCTTTTTAAACCAAACGGCGGTATTAACTACTTCAATAGACAATAACGAAGGGGATATAAAAATGTACACCTGCCCGGTTTGCGGTTATGAGAAACTATATGAACCCGCTTACAATAAGTACGGCTATGGCTCGCACGAAATTTGTCCTTGTTGTGGGTATCAGTTTGGTTATGATGACGATGATCAAGGAATCAGCCATGAAGAGTATCGCAATAATTGGTTGAAAAGTGGAGCCAAATGGTTTGACGCTAGTACAAAACCTGATAACTGGGACGCAAAAACTCAACTATTAAGAATCGGGATAAAACTATAAATGATTCCGCAGCAAAAATCCTGATGCCTGCACATGGCGCACCCGTTATTTCGTTGAGATGTCCATGGGAGCTTGCCCTGGTTTCAGATAATTTTCCTACAACTTTCTTCTTGACACTGCTATAGAATGGCAAATGGGTTCTTAATTCTGTATATGGAAGGAGTTATCCAGCTAGTAAATTTGTACAATCTAATTGGTCCTTCTAAATAACTCGTGTTAAGCAAAAGATTGGCTCAGCAAACCCGGTTAGTGCTGGGTTTGCTGAGGATTTAAATTTTCATTTGAGGTGGTAATGGGGATATCGTCTTTTATCGTATATCAACCAACGATTTCGCTGTGGTGTCAAAAGACGGATATATTAGAACGCTTTTTAAACCAAGCGGCGGTATTAACTACTTCAATAGACAATAACGAAGGGGATATAAAAATGTACACCTGCCCGGTTTGCGGTTATGAGAAACTACTTGAACCTGCTTACGATAGGTATGGCTGTTGTTCGTACGAAATTTGCCCGAGTTGTGGTTATCAGTATGGGTATCATGATGATGATCAGGGTATCAGCCATGCCCAATATCGTGACAACTGGATAAAAAATGGAGCGAAATGGCATAGCCGCGTAATACAGAAACCTGATAACTGGGACGCAAAAACTCAACTATTAAGAATCGGGATAAAACTATAAATGATTCCGCAGCAAAAATCCTGATGCCTGCACATGGCGCACCCGTTATTTCGTTGAGATGTCCATGGAGCTTGCCCTGGTTTCAGATAATTTTCCTACAACTTTCTTCTTGACACTGCTATAGAATGGCAAATGGGTTCTTAATTCTGTATATGGAAGGAGTTATCCAGCTAGTAAATTTATACAATCTAATTGGTCCTTCTAAATAACTCGTGTTAAGCAAAAGATTGGCTCAGCAAACCCGGTTAGTGCTGGGTTTGCTGAGGATTTAAATTTTCATTTAAGGTGGCAACGTGATTACATTAAAGGATCATTGTTCCGAGCTTAGAGTACAAATTGACAAAATTATTGTTGTGGCTGAGAATACTGAATTTGCCTATATAACGATTTCATTTCATAATGGAAGTAGTTTTCCTGAGATAAAAGCGACTATGGATTTTGGGACTAATGATTTGGTGAATTTACCTCATTAGTGTTCGGTTAAGAGCTAAATTATCTAATATTAACCTATATAATCCCTGGAAATAAGTGACGAATAGTGTTGATTTTGGCCTTTGATATAGAAGGAAAAATAAAATTAGTATTAAATATCTAGGAGAAGGATAAGCTTGAAAAAAATATCTATTGTCTTAATTTTTATTATATTAATATCACCAATATGGATTAATAGTGATGTAACTGCAAAAGAAAGAACATCCTATTATTCAGGTTATTCAGAAGAAGAAAAAGAAATCCTTGTCAAATATAAAGATGAAGTTGTTGAGACTTTGGGAGAACGCCTGTTGGAACCGGAAACCAGTTTATTCTTTAGCCAGCAAAACAGACCTGTTGCTGAGGATTTTCTTCCCGAAATAGGAGTAGTTAAATATAAAATTCCACCTTCTTTAAGTATGGAGGCAGTAATTAAAACTTTTATGAATGATGAGCGGGTACAACTGGTTGCTCCCAATGACGTACGTACGGTGCATCCACCATTGTTTTCCGGTAACAATAAAATGAACAATATTGATGTCTATCAGAAGTCGCCTATTACAGTTATGAGCGGCATCTATCAAAGTCAATTAGAGACAGTCATTGGCGATGTTTACTATAAACCATCAAGTTCTGTAAATAGTGAAGTATATCAAAGTCAGCCAATTACAGTCATAAATGACTTTTACCAAAACCCACTATATAAAGAGCAATGGGCTTTACAGCAGTTTGACATAGCAACAATCCGGGAAGAAATTGGTGATGATAAGATTAATCAAATTACCGTCGCCATCCTGGATACCGGAGTCGACCTTCAACATGAAGACCTAAAAGATGCTTTAGTGAAAGGATATAACTTTATAAGCAACAATGAAGACCCCAACGATGATTCTGGCCACGGAACACATGTTGCTGGGATTGTAGGAGCAATTGACAATGATAAAGGAATTGTAGGAGTGGCCTCCGGTGTAAAAATAATGCCTGTAAAGGTCCTAAACAGTCAGGGTTCAGGGGATGTAATGACAGAAATCAAAGGCATCGTTTGGGCTGTAAAGAACGGAGCCAACGTAATAAATCTCAGTCTGGGTGGAAGAAGATACAATAACGGAGTAGATGCATTCAATCCCGTAGAACATGCTGCAATTCAGTACGCAGTCAGTAAAGGGGTTGTTGTTGTAGCTGCTACTGGAAATTATTCAGAGGCGGTATCCTATCCGGCAGCATATCCTGATGTAATTGCTGTTTCATCAGTTAATCAGTCAAATGATTACTCAATATTTAATAACTATGGTCCAGAAGTTAGTATAACTGCTCCCGGTGAGGATATTTACAGCACCATGCCTGGAAATACATATCAACATGCCACTGGCACATCGGTCGCAGCTCCATTTGTTACTGGGATAACGGCTTTAATACTGGCGAAAAATAAACAGTTAAACCCTTATGAAGTAAAGCAACTTATAGAAGCAGGGGCTGATGATAAAGGAAATCCTGGTAAGGACGATCAATACGGATACGGTGTTACTAATCCAAAAAGGAGCATTAAATTACCTCTTATAAAAATCAAATCATCGGCAGCCAATACTTTTTATCCGGGGCGTACTCAGCAATTCTCCTTAATACTGGAAGATATTGAGCAAAATGTTCAGTCTTCGGTATGTTCCGATGTCTACCAGGACGTATATAGTTTTGTGATTGATTTCAATAAATCGTATGGAAATTACTATTACGGCGATTATCAGTTAAAAAAGGACTCTGTTGTAAGTATGGTATATGGAAAAGGCGAGCAAAGGGTTTTACTCGAAGAGCCGGGTTTTTATGAAACGCGAACTCGTAGCGTAAATCAGGGATATGCCGGAAACCGCTACAAATTCAGCCTTTTTCCGGAAGCACCGAGAGCAAATATTGAGAGTGGGTTTTATGAATTACCTATAGATTTAACACTGACTACTTCTACAGTTGCAGGCAGTATATACTACACAACTGATGGACAATCCCCCTTAAAAGATGGGAAATTACGATCTGATGCAAAATACTATACTGGACCGATTAACATAGCCGCTAATACGAATATTAAAGCAATAACGGTTTCAGGGAGATTTACCAGTACAATAGCTTCTTATTGGTATAGGCAACTTGTTACGGAGTTTTTAATAGATATTGTTGAAGAAGAAAACCAGATCATTGAAACGGAAAATTATATTTTAGAGGTTAATAAGCAAGATAATTGCAATGTATATAAATTAGAACTTAAAGATTTGATAGAAAATAAAGGTGATCAATACTTCGTAATTGATCTAGCACTGGAAAATGCCGGTTCCAGTCATGATAAGCTTTTATTATCAAAAGAGACTTTACAAAAACTAGCCGAACTTAAGAAGGATGTCAGGATAAAGTATTCGGCTGCTGAAATCGTTGTCCCTTACGAACAGGTTACAAAAATGAAACAAACCGACATCAATGAAATAGAACTGGAATTTATTACTTTAATAGGGGAAACAGCGGAGAAACACCTGCCCCTATTTCAAGAGGCAGGTAATAAGAGATCCATAAATCTTGCTTCCAATGTAGTAAAAACTGACTTGAAATATTTCAAAGACGGGGAACAGGCTTATCCGGATGAAGTGAATGACATCAAAATAAAGTTAATTATTAACATGAAAAAAGAGGAGTCTCAAGATGGCCAATGGTATGATTTTCGGAAAATGGGAGTTTTTCAGCTAGTAGACAAAATGTATTATGAATATCTGGGAGGAGAACTGGATCTAGGAGGGCAATGCTTTACTATTGATATTAAACCGGAAAATCAAATCCTCTTTGTTGGGGAGAACAACCAGAGTTTTAAGGACATACAAGGTCACTGGGCACAAAAATATATTGAAGTGCTTGCAGCAAGACAGATTGTTCAGGGTATTAGTGAAGAAGAATTTTTACCTGATGAAACAATCAGCCGAGCTGAGTTTGTGACAATGCTTGTTAAAGAAATAGACCGGGGAGAAAGTCAAGTCTACGCAGAATACCGGGGATATTTTAAAGATGTTCCGGAGGAAGAATGGTATTCACTTTATATTGAGAGAGCAAAAGAAATTGGTTTAATTAGTGGAACCAAAGCAGACCGGTTTAAACCGGAAAACATGTTAACCAGAGAAGAAGCCATTACTATTCTCATGCGGGTTTACGAAATGACGAAGAAGGAAAAGGGCTTAACCCTGGGAAATTGGAGTAATATCTCTTTTCTCAGTGATGAAAGGGTAGCCCAGAAGCAAACGGCAGCAGTTGACATCCAGGAAATAAGTGAATGGGCAAAGCTGGAGATATTAAAGGGACTGGAAGCAGGAATTATTCGCGGATATCCGGATGGGACGATTAAGCCTCAACAGACTCTGACAAGAGCTGAAGCATCTGTTTTATTAGTAAGACTTTTTGAAAAATGCTCAGAGGGTAACAAACCACATTAAAAAACTATCAGTTGAAAAAAGGATACCAGATTACTATTACAGGAACAACACAAGCAACGGGAGTGTAAATAAATCCGTGTAAACGGTTTGATCCCGCAATAACCGGTTAAGCTGTTAATGGCTCTTACCCGTCAGGAGGATAGGGCTCTAGTGAAGACTAACCTGAGCGCCTGACAGGGCTCTGCCGGGGATAGCAGGGGTAGCCTTACGGTTGCCCCTTATCCTTTACTATTATCCCTGGGAGAACCAAGCGTTAAACTTTCTTTTAATCTTTTTACAAGAGTTATGCAGTTGATGTAACTTAATGCCAAATACACAACGGCCAGACCAAAAACCGGGATGTGGCCGCAGCCCTCCCGGGCCATGGCCTCGCAGGCAGCCGCCAATTGCCCCTTGCCGCCGTCCACCAGAACCAAATCCGGCAGCTGGTGAAAACCCGCCTCCCAGGTGGACAGCCGGCCGGTGGCAATAAGTTCCCGCTCCTCCCGGCCCCGGCGAAAGCGGCGGCCAATGACCTCCCGCATGGAGGCAAAATCATCCGGTCCGGTTACCGTGCGGATTTTAAAGCGCCGGTACTGGTCCGGGCGGGGCCGGCCCGCCTCGAACACCACCATGGAGGCCACAGCCTCCGCCCCCTGGATATTGGAGATGTCAAAACATTCCAGCCGGGCCGGAATTTCCGGCAGGCCCAGCTCGGCGGCCAAAACCTCCAGATCCCGGGCGCCCCGGTCCAGGCGCGCCGCCCGGCTGACTTCCTCCTCCTGCAGCACCAGCAGGGCGTTCTTGCCGGCCATTTCCACCAGCTGCTTTTTCTCCCCCCGGCGGGGCACCGCCACCTTCACCGGGCCGCCCCGCTTTTCCCGCAACCATTGCTCGATCACAGCGATCTCTTCAGGAACAGACGCCTCCAGCAGTATTTCCCGGGGCACGAACTCCGCCTGGTGGTAATACTGCTTGACAAAGCCGGTCAAAACCTCCGGGCGGGACATGCCGTCGGTGCCCTCCAGCATCAGATGCTCCCGGCCCAAAAGCTTGCCCCCCCGGACAAAGAACACCATCACGCAGCTTCCCCCCCGGCCCCGGGCCATGGCTATCACGTCCCGATCCTCCAGACCGGCGGAGATAATCTTCTGCTTCGCCATAACCTCTTCCACTGCCAGCAACTGATCCCGGAGCTCGGCCGCCCGCTCGAATTCCAGGCGCTCGGCGGCCTCCTCCATGCGGGTCCGCAGGCTTTTGATCACCTTATCCTGCCGCCCCTCCATGAACAGACAGATTTCCTGCGCCATCCGGCGGTAGGTCTCAGCGTCAGCCAGGCCGCAGCAGGGCCCCGGGCAGCGGCCGATATGCTGGTTCAGGCAGGGGCGGCTGCGGACCGGCGGCTCCTTTTGCTTGCAGGTGCGCACCGGAAAAATTTTTCTCAGCAGCCGCAGGGTTTCATGCACCGCCCCCGCCCTGGTGTAGGGCCCGAAGTAGCGGGAGCCATCCTTGACCACACGCCGGGTCATCATCACCCGGGGGAAGGTTTCCCCCAGGGTTATTTTTATATAGGGATAGCTCTTGTCGTCCTTGAGGAATACGTTGTAGCGGGGCCGGTGGGCCTTGATCAAGTTGGACTCCAGGATCAGCGCCTCCACCTCGGAGTCGGTGACGATGTAGTCCAGGTCGGCGGCCCGGGCCATCATGGCCCGCACCTTGGGGCTGAGGGCGCCGGCGGCCTGGAAGTAGCTGCGCACCCGGCTTTTCAGGGAGATGGCCTTGCCCACGTAGATAATATCCCCGGTCTCATCCTTGAACAGGTAGACGCCGGGTTTTGGGGGCAAGTAATTAAGTTTATCCTCCAGGGACAAGGTGACCACCTCCTAGAGGCCATTACATGATTTTGAACAGTGTTTTTTTTCAGTTGATGCACCCGAAGATGTAGCAGGAACCTATATCAAACGCTGAGGATCGAGGTTTTTTATCGAACAGTCAAGCAGAATCTTGGTTTAACATTCTGCTATGCCCGGTCTGAAACAGTTCATTTCGCACATGTGGAGCTTTTGTTCACAGCAAATACCCTTCTTTGTTATGCCACATGGGAGTATAATAAAGAAGGCGCTGAACAAGCCCTCTCCCTGCGCGAGGCGATCGGGTACTTTTTCAACGCCGGTTGTCGGAGCCGCTACTGCAACCAACAGACCCAAGTCTATTTTGACACGGCAACCGAGCGCTTTGCAAGTCTGATTGATAAATTGTGGCCAAAAAATTTGGACTCTAAGTTATGGGTTTGGGATTATTATCCTGAAAGTGCATAACTACTGTTAAAAATATAAGGGAGGTTTGAAACAGCTACAAAGTAATTGGACATATTTATATAAAAATGATAAATCCATTGACACCGAACATGTGTACATGTTAAACTGTTGGCAGGAGATGGTGTCAATGGAAAAATTACTGACCACTAATCAGTTAGCTAAACTATTAAATGTTTGGCCTGAAACATTGCGCCGGTGGGAAAGAGAAGGAAAATTAAAACCTTTGCGCACACCCGGCGGCCACAGGCGCTATAAAGAATCACAAATAATGGCTTTAATTGGCGAAGAGATAACTGTGAACGAAACAAAACAATGCGCTATTTACGCCCGCGTATCTACTGCCAAACAGGCCGAAGCCGGGAATCTCCAGCGGCAAAAAGAACGCTTAATAACTTATGCGGTAGAAAAAGATTATCAGGTTAAAGCAGTATATACCGAAATCGCATCCGGTCTGAACGAAAACAGGCGGGAGCTTGCTAAATTAGCCAAAACAGCCGCAAAAGGCGAAATAGACGTAATTGTCATCGAATATAAAGACCGGTTGGCCCGTTTTGGCTATAAGTATCTGGAGCAGTATTACCGGTCATGCGGTGTTGAAATCGACATCATAGAATGGGACGAAGAAAAATCGCCCCAAGAAGAACTGGTAGAAGACATGATCGCCATTGTAACCAGTTTTTCCGCCAGGATATATGACAACCGAGGCGGGCGTGTGGCAAAAAAGCTAACTGAATTTATTGAGCAGGAGGTGAAGGCCTACGAAAACCACGGTTAGAGGCGTCATCCTCCAGTTAACGGAAACCCAAAAAATCTTCCTCGACAATCTGATGGACTGCTACTGTGCCGCAGTGAGATGGTCGTTTAAAAGGTTGCTGGACGGATGGAAAACCCAGGACATACGACTATCCGTGCAGAGTAATTTCAGTCTCAACTCCCGGCAAGCCAACGACGCGGTTCACGATGCCCGGGCAACAATAAAATCACAACAAGAGCTGGTTAAACTAAATCACGCAGGCGCCGCAAAGAAAGTGGAATTCACCCAAAAGCGCCTGGCGAAAGCCAGGTCTCCCGGAAAAAAGGCCAAACTGAAAAGGCGCCTGGACAAAGAAGAAAGGAAATTGGCATTCTGGCAGAAACATCTTGACGCCGGCACCTTCCCGCCAGTGGTGTTTGGCGGTAAAAAACTCTTCCATGAACGCTGCAAGGGTAACATAACCCGTGAAGAATGGCACCAAGCCCGGAGCAACCGTTACCTTTCCAGAGGTGACAAAACCAAGGGCGGCAACCTGAACACAAGGCTATCCACCAAAGACGGCAACATCTGCCTGGACATAGTCGCCGAACCGGTCGAGACTGAAAAGTCCGTCCGGTACAAACGTATCACCGTCCCGGTCTACCTGGCTCATAAACCTTCCAAGAAAACCGGGGAAATCAACGGGCGCAACTACCGGCAAATGGTTCTGAACCATCTCAAAACCGGCAACGCCTATCAGATAGAGCTCCTTCGTGAAAACGGTCGTTATTACGTCCACGTTACCATCGAAGAAGAAATCCCGATCCCGGTTATCGCCCATAACGGAGCAATCGGAGTTGACACCAACCCGGACGGACTGGGCCTAGCCCGCACAGATTACCTGGGGCAGTTCAAAGAAAGCCTTTGGTTGTCACAGGGCGAGTGGACATATGCCCGGAGCAGCCGGCGGGACAACCTGATCGGCGAGGCCGCGTCACTGGTGGTGAAAATGGCGAAACAGCTGAATTGCGCCCTTGCTGTCGAGGATCTGGAGTTAAAAAACGACAAATCCGTAACAGCCAAGTTCAACCGGATGAGTCATGGGTTCGTTTGGTCGAAATTTTTGCAGGCAATAGAGCGCAGAGCCGCCCGCGAGGGAGTGCCCCTGGTAAAAGTACCGCCGCCATTCACCTCGGTCATCGGCATATTGAAATATCAACAGCAGTACGGGATCTCAAACCACGAAGCAGCGGCGTATACCATAGCCCGGCGCGGCCTGGGATACGGAAATGAAAAGGTGCCTAAAAAGTTGGTGCAAAAGTACGTCAAGGAAAAAGAGGCCTTTGCGTTGTTAACCAACTGGAAGCAATGGAGTGCAGTTAAAAAAGCGGTCATTGCCGCAATTAAAAAACAAATCAAACGGGAGGTGAAAGGCCTGGTTTCCTGGCAGCACCACAGAAAACAACTGATAGCAGGTTAAACCCTTTGCCATAAAGTTTGCGTTGCGGCACAGTACACGCAGTGAAAGGCTGTTGCCGCGAATAATGATCAGGCGGTGGGTAACACCCCCTTCCGGGCAGGACTGTATAGCCAGGCGGCGTTTTTAAGGAAAGGGGACACACCTCCTTCGGAGGAATGTCCCCAACGGAGGAATGTCCCCAACTAAGCCACCCGGAATATGGACGAAAGTCCATAGCTCAGCAGTTGAATCCTGTGAAACTGCCTTCCCGTTAGTCGGCGGGAGAGAAACTAAATATATCTGTATTATCCTGTATAAATCAGATTTGTTTAGTTTTCAGAAACCAGGAATGAGTATTGGCACGAATTGGTATTCTTACTTGTTCAAACTGCACTCAAGAGCTTGACTGTGCCTCAGTTGTTTGTCTGGGCGATCTTAGGAAACGAAAAGGATTTTTTGAGGAATACTCAACCGGCAAACCATTAGAATTGGTTGGAATTATTAGTTGTGCTGGTTGCCCAACAGTTAATGCAGCACAAAAAATTTTGCGCCGAGTAAGATCCATCATTGAATTTCGCATTGATGCCCTACATTTCTCTTATTGCATGACCGCTGTCTGTCCCTTCAAGGAAAAATATGCAAAAATAATCCAAGAAGCTTACCCGGAGGTCAAACTGGTAATGGGTACACATAGTCCTAGAGATTATAATACGTTTCAAAATGAGGTTAAAGGACTGCTTTGTACCAACCGTTTATCTATGACAGACTTAATAAAAGGGCGCTTGTAACGTATCATTGGGTAGTCGCTTCAAGTTTAGCGCCAGTGTACGGGAAGCCAGGTTCTTCAACCATACCCCGGGAAGGATTAAAAAACGGGAATTATTGGCCAGGAAAACTTTAACGACCCACGACTCTTTTTACATAATGTCCCGTATGGGAGGCCGGGTTTTCGGCCACTTCCTCCGGGGCGCCGGTGGCCACCACGGTGCCGCCCCGGTGGCCGCCCTCGGGCCCCAGGTCGATGATGTGGTCGGCAGTTTTGATCACGTCCAGGTTGTGCTCAATCACCACCACGGTGTCCCCGGCGTCCACCAGCCGGTGCAGCACCCCCAGCAGCCGGTGGATGTCGGCGGTGTGCAGGCCGGTGGTGGGCTCGTCCAGGATATAGAAGGTCCGGCCATTGGAGCGCCGGGACAGCTCCGTGGCCAGTTTCACCCGCTGGGCCTCGCCGCCGGAGAGCTCCGGGGCCGGCTGGCCCAGGCGGATGTAACCCAGGCCCACGTCCTGCAGGGTTTTCAGCCGCCGGTGGATTTTGGGCAGGCGCTGGAAGAACTCCACCGCCTGGTCCACCGTCATGTCCAGTATGTCGGCAATGCTCTTGCCCTTGTAGGTTACCTCCAGGGTCTCCCGGTTGTAGCGGCGGCCCTTGCACACCTCGCAGGGCACGTACACGTCCGGCAGGAAGTGCATCTCAATCTTGATGATGCCGTCCCCCTTGCAGGCTTCGCACCGGCCCCCCTTGACGTTGAAGCTGAACCGCCCCGCCTTGTAGCCCCGCACCCGGGACTCCTGGGTCTGGGTGAACAGGTCCCGGATGTCGGTGAACACCCCGGTGTAGGTGGCGGGGTTGCTGCGGGGGGTGCGTCCGATGGGGGACTGGTCCACCTCGATGACCTTGTCCAGGTACTCCAGGCCCCGCACCTCCCGGCAGGCCCCGGGCCTGGCGCGGGCGCCGTGCAGCTCCGCGGCCAGGGTCTTGTACAGCACCTCGTTTACCAGGGTGCTCTTGCCCGACCCTGACACGCCGGTAACGCAAATGAACAGCCCCAGGGGAAATTCCACGTCAATTTCCTTCAGGTTGTGGGCTGCGGCCCCCAGTACCTGCACCGCCTTGCCGTTGGGGGTGCGGCGCGCCCGGGGCACCTCGATGCGGCGGCGGCCGCTGAGGTACTGGCCGGTGATGGAGTCGGGGTGATTCAGCACATCAGCCAGGCTCCCCCCCACCACCACCCGGCCGCCGTGGGCCCCGGCCCCGGGGCCGATGTCCAGAATGTAGTCGGCGGTGCGGATGGTGTCCTCGTCGTGCTCCACCACAATCAGGGTGTTGCCCACGTCCCGGAGCCGCTCCAGGGTGTCCAGCAGCCGCCGGTTGTCCCGCTGGTGCAGACCGATGCTGGGCTCGTCCAGGATGTACAGCACCCCCATCAGCCCGCTGCCGATCTGGGTGGCCAGGCGGATCCGCTGGGCCTCGCCGCCGGACAGGGTGCCGGCGGCCCGGTCCAGGGTCAGGTAGTCCAGGCCCACGTTGACCAGGAAGCCCAGCCGCTCGTCGATCTCCTTCAGCACCTGCCGGGCAATGATCCGCTCCCGCTCAGTAAGGTCCAGGTTTTGCAAAAAATCCCGGGTTTCCTGCACCGGCATTGACGTTACCTGGTTAATGGGCAGGCCGCCGATGGTTATGGCCAGTGCCTCGGGCTTCAGCCTGGAGCCGCCGCAGTCCGGACAGGGGCGGGTGCTCATGTACTTTTCAATTTCCTCCCGCTGGTACTCGGAGTTGGTCTCCCTGTAGCGCCTGTTCAGGTTGTTGACAATCCCTTCAAAGGGCATGTGCATTTCGTGCCTGCGGCCTTGGAAGTCGTTCTGCAGGACAAAGTGGAAGCGCCTGCCCCCGGCGCCGTAGAGAATGACATCCAGGTGTTCCGGGGGCAACTCGCCCACCGGCGTGTTCAGGCTGAAGCCGTACTGGCGGGCCACTTCCTCCAGCATCTGGTAGTAGTAACCCCCCTTGGTCCACCCCTCCAAGGCGCCCCCGGCTATGGATTTTTTGCGGTCGGGGAAAATCAGGTCCGGATCAACTTCCTTCTTCACCCCCAGACCGGTGCACTGGGGGCAGGCCCCGTAAGGGCTGTTAAAGGAAAAAAGCCGGGGGGCAATTTCAGTAATACTGATCCCGCACTCCACGCAGGCAAAGTTCTCGCTGAACACAATCTCCTCACCGCCGGCCACGGCGGCGTGGGCGATGCCCCCGCTCTGCTTCAGGGCAATCTCCAGGGAGTCGGCCAGTCTTCTTTCGGAACCGGGCCGGATGATAATCCGGTCCACCACCACCTCGATGGTGTGCTTTTTATTTTTGTCCAGTTTGATTTCCTCTTCCAGGTCCCGGACTTCCCCGTTCACCCTTACCCGGACATAGCCCTCCCGGCGAATTTCCTCGAATAATTTCACATATTCGCCCTTTTTCCCCCGCACCACCGGGGCCAGCAGCTGCAGTCCGGCACCCTCGGGGAACTCCATCAGGCGGTCCACCATTTGCTGCACTGTCTGCCGGGCAATGGGCAGGCCGCAGGACGGGCAGTGGACCCGGCCCGCCCGGGCGTACAGCAGGCGCAGGTAGTCGTAAATTTCGGTTACCGTGCCCACGGTGGACCGGGGGTTGTGGGAGGTGGTTTTCTGGTCGATGGAAATAGCCGGGGACAATCCCTCGATGTAGTCCACATCGGGCTTGTCCATCTGGCCCAGGAACTGCCTGGCATAGGCCGAGAGGGACTCCACATAGCGGCGCTGCCCCTCGGCGTAAATGGTGTCGAAGGCCAGGGAGGACTTCCCCGAGCCGGATAACCCGGTGATGACCACGAATTTGTTCCGGGGTATGGTAACGTCTATATTTTTCAGGTTGTGGACGCGGGCGCCCTTGATGATTATTTGATCCTGCATATTTATCCTCACCTGCTTGGGTTAGCTTAGATGTCGACCGCGGTGTTTATTTCCAGGTTGCTGATTCGCCCTTGCAATTGTACGGGCTCATTCGCCCCCGGGTGCCGGAGAACTCGTGCCCTGCGGGCATTTATGCCCCTCTGGGGTATTCTGCCATACCAGTAAATCTTCAAATGTTTTCGCTGGTTTTCTCATTCTGACTCCTGACTCCTGACTCCTGACTCCTGAGTAGTTACGGCGTGTTTAACTACTACTCCGGTTCGCCATCGCCGATGGCCGGTGCCAGGGCTTTCTCCCGGCCCCGCAGCTCCAGGCGCAGCTCGATGATCATGTCCCTTAGCCGGGCGGCCCGCTCGAACTCCAACTTCCGGGCGGCCTCCTTCATTTCCTTCTCCAACCCGGCCAGCCGCCGGCGGATCTCCTTCTTGGTCAGCTTGCCCTTTTTACTTGCCTCGTAAGGCGCTGCCGCCTCGACCACCCGGGTGGCCTCCAATACTTCCCGGACCGCCTTGACCACCGAGGCCGGGGTAATGTTGTGCTGCCGGTTGAATTCCAGCTGTTTGGCCCGGCGCCGCTCGCTCTCTTTGATGGCCCGCTCCATGGAATCGGTAACCTTGTCGGCGTACATGATCACCCGGCCGTTGATGTTCCGGGCCGCCCGGCCCATGGTCTGGATTAAAGACCGCTCGGAGCGCAGGTAACCCTCCTTGTCGGCGTCCAGGATGGCCACCAGGCTGACCTCGGGCAGGTCCAGGCCCTCCCGCAGCAGATTGATGCCCACCAGCACGTCGAAGACCCCCAGGCGCAGATCCCGGATAATCTCCATTCTCTCGATGACGTTAATGTCCGAGTGCATATAGCGCACCGCCACCCCCTGCTCCCGCAGGTAGTCGGTGAGGTCCTCGGCCATTTTTTTGGTCAGCGTGGTAACCAGAATTCTCTCCTTGCCCTCAACCCGCCGGCGGATTTCCCCCAGCAGGTCGTCGATCTGGCCCCGGGTGGGGCGCACCGCCACCTCCGGGTCCACCAGCCCCGTGGGCCGGATGATTTGCTCCACCACCTGCCGGCTGTGCTCCAGCTCGTAAGGCCCCGGGGTGGCGGAGACATAAACCGCCTGGCCCAGCCGGGCCGCAAACTCATCGAAGGTCAGGGGCCGGTTATCAAAGGCCGAGGGCAGGCGGAAGCCGTACTCCACCAGGGCCTCCTTCCGGGAGCGGTCCCCGGCGTACATAGCCCGCACCTGGGGCAATGAGACGTGGGATTCGTCAACAATCATAATAAAATCTTGAGGGAAATAGTCCAGCAGGGTATAGGGCGGCGCCCCGGGCTCCCGGCCGGTGATGTGCCGGGAGTAGTTCTCAATGCCCTGGCAGAAGCCGGTTTCCTGCATCATTTCAATATCGTAGCGGGTGCGCTGCTCCAGCCGCTGGGCCTCCAGCAGCCGGTTCCCGGCCCTTAGCTCCGCCAGGCGATCCTCCAGCTCCGCCTCGATGGCCGCGATGGCGGACTGCATCCGCCCGGTGGAAGTGGCATAGTGGCTGGCCGGGAAAATGGACACATGAAAGCGCTCCCCCAGGATTTCGCCGGTGAGCACATCAAACTCCAGCAGCCGCTCCACCTTGTCCCCGAAAAACTCCACCCGGATGGCCTTCTCCGAGGCGCCCACGGGGAAAATCTCCACCACATCCCCCCGGGCCCGGAAGGCGCCCCGGACAAAATTCAGATCGTTGCGCTGGTACTGGATGTCCACCAGCTTGCGCAGCACGGCGTCCCGGTCATAGGCGCCGCCCCGGCGCAGGGACACCACCAGGGTGCCGTACTCCTCGGGGTCGCCCAGGCCGTAGATGCAGGAGACACTGGCCACGATAATCACATCCCGGCGCTCAAACAGGGCGCAGGTGGCCGAGTGGCGCAATTTGTCTATTTCATCGTTAATGGAGGAATCCTTTTCTATAAAGGTGTCGGTGTGAGCGATATACGCCTCGGGCTGGTAATAATCGTAATAGCTGATAAAATACTCCACGGAGTTCTCCGGGAAAAACTCCTTGAACTCACTGCACAACTGGGCGGCCAGAGTTTTGTTGGGGGCCAGCACCAGGGCCGGCCGCTGCACCTCCTGGATCACCCGGGCCATGGTAAAGGTCTTGCCGCTGCCGGTAACCCCCAGCAGGGTCTGGCACCGCAGGCCCCGGTTAAGACCGTCCACCAGGGAAGCAATAGCCCGGGGCTGATCCCCCCGGGGCTGAAAATCAGATTGCAGTTTAAAATCCATACCCTAACACCTTCTTTTATTTAAAGCACATTACTTAGAAACCATATAATATTATAACACATCTTAACTACTATTCGACACCACTAAGAGGTGTGATTAAATCATTCTGACGCCCAACGCCTGACGTCTGACAGCCAAATCTGGCAGGATTTGGCTGTCTATTGGCCGCCGCCACCGCCCTGCTGCTGTTGCTGCCGGCCGCCTTCCTCAACGGCCTCAATTTTCTTTACCGCACCGTCGATTTCCACTTCCAAGGTCTTGCCGTCCTCGGTCTGAATCCGCAGCGTGGTCTTTTCCTGTCCGCCCTGCTGCTGTTTCTCTTTTTGCTGCTCTTCGCCGCCCTGGCCGCCACCCCCGCCGCTGCCGGGCTCTTGTCCCCCCTCCTGGCCGCCCTGCCGGCCCTCCTGCTCCAATTTGCCCCAGCGCTGCTCCAGCAGGTAAATATTCTTGGCGGCCACCAAACGTACCGGTATTATTTTGGCCGGGATGTTGTAATCACCGGCCGGAACTGTCCGGTCAAACTGCCAGTGGTCAGCTTCCGCCAGCCCCACCGCCGCGTCGAAGGCGTACTGCCCCAGCATTTCCGCCATCACATCCACCTCGGCGTCATGCTCCCCGGCGGCAATGGCCCGGGATGACTCCCGGTCGGCCCCGGCCCCCACCGTCAGCACCCGGGCCTCCAGTCCGCCGGCCTTCAAAAACTCCACCGCAGCCAGGGCCAGCCGGCTGTCGTTGGCCAGCACCACATCAATCCGGTCAGCCGCCGCCTTTACCTCGGCCAGAGTGGCCGGCACCTGCCGGGGATCCCAGCGGGGGTGCTCGCGCACCCGGACCACGTTAAAGTTGGGGTTGCCCTCCATGGCCGCCAGGTTGGCGGCGGTAATATTAACGGCCATCTGGTCCCGGCGGTCGCCCTGAAGAACCACCACATTCAACGGGCGCTGCGGCGGCAGCTGGGCCAGCACCTCCGGCCCTACCGCGGGAATACCCCGGCCCCCGGGACCAGCCTCACCCTCCGCCAGCCGCAGGGCCTGTTCCACAAAACGCACCTGCATTTCCCCAATGGCTGCCTGATCCGAGGCCACATAGCCATCCAGGGGAGTGTTCTCCGGCAAATTTTCCAGAGCCACCACGCTAATCCCGGCCCGGCCCAGTTTCTCCACCATCTCCGGCCCGGCCGCCGGGTCCGCCAGCTGTAAAACCACAGCCTTTACTTCTTCTTGAATCAGGCGGTCCACCTGTTTTTCCTGCTCCTGCGCATCATTTTTGGCATCCATAAACCGGATGTCCACCTGCTCCCGCCGCCGGCGCTCTTCCATGGCCTTTCTGATAGCCTGATTGCCGTCCCGCTCCTGATCGGCAAAACTAACCCCGATTTTTACAGGGGGCGGCGCCGGTTTTTGCTGTGGGCTGCCGCAACCGGCCAGCCCCGGGACAATCCCGGCCAGCAGTAAAAAATTAAGCATAAGCGCCACAAGTTTCCGCAGCAAAGATACCCACCTCCGGCAGTAATTCTATTTATTATGCGCCGGAAAGCCAGGCTTAACTCAACTACCCCCACAAACAGGGAAGTTCGCCTTCTTAACTTGTCCCCCCCTGCATAAAAATAAGCAGGAGGTGTATGGGAGATGTTATCAATAAGTATGGCCGGGGCTTACACCATTATAGAACGGACCCTGGCAAAGATTTCCCCCCTTTATTCCCGGCGACACCCGGGTATTGTCGAGTCGGTGGAAGAGGCCCGCAAAGCCTGGCACCAGGCCCAGCACGAGCTAAACTTCATTAAAGGGGAAATGATTGACCATGTGATTTTCAAAATTAACGCCACCGAGCGCCGCTACGTGGCCCTGCTGCTGCAAGCCCGGACAGCAGGTGCCTGCGCGTGGCCGGAGGCGGAATTAAAAACAGTGAGCGCGACTGGTGCGACAGAGAAACATCCCCTGTCGCAGTGAGTCAAGGGGGACGGTTCCTGGTGACTCAACTGAGTCACCAGGAACCGTCCCCCTTGACTCTACGTAAAGATCAATAGACCGGCCCAGTATATTCCCGTCGCCACCAGCAGCGAAAACCCTTCCCTCCGGCTGACCCGCCGGCCGGTCAGGGCAAAGATCATTAATAAAACAGTAAACCCCAGCATCACTGGAATTGATACCTGGGCAATGACCGGTGAAATGGCAAAGGGGAAGAGACTTGCCGGGGCGCCCACAACAATCAGCGTATTAAATAAATTACTCCCCACGATGTTGCCCAGGGCCACCCCGGGCAGCCTCCTGGCGGCGGCCAGCATCGATGCCGCCAGCTCGGGCATGGATGTCCCTAAGGCCACAATGGTAACCCCGATGATGGCCTCACTGAGGCCCACCAGGCGGGCAATATCCACCGCGCCGCGCACAAAAAAATCCGCCCCGAAATACAGCAGGGCCAGGCTAATAAAAATCAGCATAATGCTTAGCGCCAGCCGGGGCTTTTTCTTAGTTGCACCGCCGGAATCACCCGCCGCCCCGGACCTTTTGTCCGATCTGGCCGTAACAACGGCATACCACATGAACAGGCCAAAAAACCCTAAAAATACTAATCCTTCCACCCTGGACAGGTCGAGGGACCAACTGAACCAGGCCAGAATCAGAGACGTTCCGATAAGAAAGGGAATATAGCGGTTGTTCAGGGCGGTTGATACACCGACCGGCACAAAAAGGGCGGTCAGCCCCAGGATCAGCCCGATGTTTATAATATTACTGCCCACCACATTACCCAGGGCAATATCACCCCGGCCCTGATAGGCGCTTATCATACTGGTGGCCAGTTCAGGCGCCGAAGTGCCAAAGGCGACAACCGTCAGGCCGGTTATTAAAGATGATATTCCAAAATAACCGGCCAAGCTCAGGCTGCTGCGCAGGAGCCACTGGGCGCCATAAAACAACATAATCAGCCCGCCAACCAGAAATACAATACTTATCAGCATTCATCACAACTCTCAGTATATTTTTTCATAATCCCCTGCAGGTCCTCCCAGGCTTCAACTTTACGGGAAGGTGTGCGCAGCAGGGCCGCCGGGTGGTAGGTTGCGGCGATCGAGTAGCCCTTGCGCTGGAACCATTGCCCCCGCACTTTGGTAATTTGCGCCCCCGGGTCAATAATATGCCTCACCGCCGTTGCGCCCAGGCAAACCAGGATCCTGGGGCGCACTATGGCCACCTGTCCCCGCAGCCAGGGCAGGCAGGCCTCCCCCTCGGCCATGGTAGGGGTACGGTTATCCGGCGGACGGCACTTCACAATATTGCAGATCATGGCGTTGGTTTCCCGGCTCAGGCCGATGGATGCCAGCATTTTGTCCAGCAACTGCCCGGCCCGTCCCACAAAGGGCCGCCCCTGCAGGTCCTCCTGCTGGCCGGGGCCCTCACCCACAAACATGATCCGGGAATCCAATGCCCCCTCGCCAAAAACAACATTGGTCCGCCCCGGGGCCAGCCCGCACCGGGTACAATTCAGGCACTCCGCCTGCAAGATCCGCCACTGCTGCTCTTTACTCTCCATAAGTTGTCACCTCGGAAGGAATACTACACAACTATTACTTTTGCTGCCTGGCCGCGTAACTCCTGGAACAAGGCCTGCCCAGTTCACCCGGTTCCGGCCCCCTGACCCGGATGCGTTTGTACAGGTCTTCCATGAACAGGGTAAAATCATGGCAGAAATCATCCGAATCCAGGCAGATGAATTTCATCCCCTTCCGGCCGTAAACCGTCTCAAACAGGTAATTGGGCTTCATGGTTACCATGTAGGCCTTGCAGCTGGATTTCATAACCTTGAACAACTTGCTCCACATGTACCGGATATTCAAGTCCCGGAAGCTGTAGCCCAGAAACAGCACCGTCTTGCCCAGCAGGTCGGAGCGCAGCTTGATGTCCAGGGGCCCCTCCATGTCCAGGCGGTTATGGTAATCGGACTCGCTGATCACCAGGGTCTCATCGTGATTCAGGGTGCCATGGAACTTTACAATCTGGGTCACATTGTCCCGGGCGCCCAAAATGTCCTCCAGAGTGGCTATGGTGCAGCAGTCCTCCCCGTGATACTTAAAGGCCAGTTCGATCATTTCATCAAAGTTAGTAGTGTAAATTTTGGGGAAATTCATCTTTACCAGGCACTCATGCACCCGGGACGCGCCGATGTCCACCTCCACCGAGCGCAGCACCCGGTCGATGATTTTACTGATCCGGTTCTTGCTGCCGCCATATTTTATAACATGATATTCTGCTATTTGCAGGAAGTCCCCCTGCAGCTTTAGAATATCCGGGTCGATGTCCAGGTCTTCCGCCACCCGGTTGATCAGCTCATCCCACTCGGGCATGCCAAGATTCCTGGAAAGCCCTGCCCCCACGAAGGGAATAATCTTTTTATCAACCACATCCTGGGCCAGTTCATCCAATAATTTGTCGTAGTTCAACGCCTTTCACCCACCCTGTACCGCACAAAAGCCTTAAATTTTTCCGCCGCCTGCCAGCGCATGCACATCTCCAGGCGATCCTCGGGCTCCATACCGGCCAGGGGGGTTGTGTGCCCCCCTGGTATAAACAGGGCGTCCCAGCCGCCACCGCTGTCCTTTAGCTCCCTGGCCAGAATCCCCCGCAGCTGGCCCTCAAATATATAGATTTTATAGGCGTCACAATAACCAATCAGAGTTCGGGCCAGGGCCTGGCGGTTATTCTCACAGGCCAGCAGGCGCAAGAAGCCCTCGGCCCCCAGTTTATCCCACAGCTCCCTGGACAGGCCCCCGGGAAAGTCATTCCAGGCCTCCACGAACAGTCCGGTATGGTCGACAAAAAGAGGCGCCCGCTTCATGCTAAAAGCAATCAAAACCTTTGACCGGACAATTTCCTCCTGGTTATCACCCTGGGGCTCCCGCAGAGGCAGCTCCACCGGCTTGAAGTCAAGGGGAGCCAGCATTTTTCGGTAGTCCTTTATTTTTTGTTGATTTCTGGTTATAAAACGCAGGACCTATCACCTCCCCCACCATATATATTCTACACCACCCGTTACCTACCTGCCTGTAAAAGCACATAAAAACCTACTATTCAGGCATTCAGAATTCAGGAGTCAGAATTCAGAATAACCGTATAGCTCATACTTCGGAAACGCCATGGATAAACAATAAACGATAAACCGCAAGTACAAACAGGTGCGCCTTCCGCCATGCCAGTAAATCTTCAAATGTTTTCGCTGGTTTTCTCATTCTGACTCCTGACTCCTGACTCCTGACTCCTGACTCCTGACTCCTGAGTAGTTACGGCAAACCTAAAAAGAGCCGCCCCCGTGGGGGCGACAGCTTTTACTCAGTCCTCTTTCTCCAGAACAATGCGGTGATTTACCAGGGCTAATTCAACAATTTTGGCCTTTACAATCTTGCGCCGGCCAAAAATATCTTCCAGCAGCAACCCCTCCTCATGAGGCGCCACCCTGTCCACCATCTCCAGCAAAAGTTCTTCCTTGCCGCCATATCTGAGGTAAGCATTTGCTTCACACACTGTACTCACCTGGTCCCGGCCGGGAACACAGGCCTTCACCTCCTCCTGTCCGGTTTTTCTGCGGCCAAGCCGCCCTAAAATAGTCCGGAGTTTACTAGCTTCGATCTAATTATAACATAGCAGCGGAAATAATGTATACATTCAGTGAAACCGGTGTTATGGCACTGCGTTACCGCCGCTCACTCCAGTGCTCCGCGCCGACAGCGCCTCAGCTTGCTTCGGACCGGACTAGCGGCGCTGCAAAGGCGGCGATAGATTTGTATCAGAAATATTATAATGCTCCTGACTCCCGACCCCTGAGCAGTTACATGCGAGCAATATAAAAATTCAGTAAATTTTTAGTTTTTTAACAAACTTCGCTTACAATCTTAAAATTACTCTAACAGTTTGCTGTTAAAGTAATTCCGGGCACCCAAAAAATTGGCTTGAAGATTACCCGAATAAGGGGATGTTTCCGCCTAAAGGATATGATTCGAATTTTAGCTCAACTAAATGGAGGTTAAACCGGTGCGGATTTTGGAAGAAACAACCAAAGTTACCGTAACTAATTTAAGCACCTGGTACGGCAACCACCAGGTGCTTGAAGATATCAACATGGGCTTCCGCCAAGGCACAATTAACGGTTTGATCGGTCCCTCGGGCTGCGGCAAAAGCACCTTCCTGCGCTGTTTGAACAGACTGAATGATTTGGTACCCTCCTTCCGCCTGCGGGGGTCCGTTACCCTGGAAGGACAGGACATTTACCACCAGAGCGCCGATGTTGTCATGGTGCGCAGAAGAATCGGCATGGTGTTTCAACAACCCAATCCCTTTCCCATGTCCATTTTCGAAAATGTTGCTTATGGTGTAAAAGAGCATAACGGAAAAATCGGCAAGGAACATCTGAAGGAAATTGTAATGGAAAGTCTGAGGCGGGCCAACCTGTGGGAGGAGGTCAAAGACAAGTTGCCCAGTTCGGGCCTGAGCCTTTCCGGCGGACAGCAACAGCGGCTTTGTATTGCCCGGGTGCTGGCCGTTATGCCCGAGGTAATCCTTCTGGATGAGCCTTGCTCCAGCCTGGACCCGGTTTCTACAGCCAAAATTGAAGAATTGCTGTTTCAACTCAAGGATTACTACACCGTAGTGGTGGTTACGCATAATTTGGGGCAAGCCCGGCGCATTTCAGATTATTTGGGGTTCTTTCTGGGGGGCCGTCTGATTGAATACGGACCTGCGGCTGATATTATCACCAACCCGCGGGAAAAAGCAACCGAAGACTATCTGGCGGGCAATTTTGGCTAAAAGTACCCGGAACATAAATATAGGAATGCCATTGGAATATGAAATATTTTAAAACCTCCATTTAGTAATTAACCAGGCCCGTTTCTTGATTTTGCCCTGGGTGCAGGTTAAAAACCTCGCATCTAGCTTGCTAAGTCTTCTGACCATGCAGGTAGCCTCAGATTGGCCAAGCAATAGGGACATTCCTAAATTAAAGTGACCGGCAACAGTTTTTGCCAAATTGTTTTAAAGCCTAAAATACTAACCATCTTGACTATCTATGCATATATTGAATTAGGAAACTGATATATGGATAGAGGCTGATAAGATGGAACATAAAAAGAATGAGGAGGACTATAGTCTAAGGATAGAAGGTGATCATAATTGCCTGGTCGTTAACTCGGAGCATACTGATCTGTCTGAGGAGATAGTACCATCAGAAAAACCCGGTGAATACACCAAAACTCGTTATTGGAAGAAACCGGAACAGGAGCAGGGCGGTATTAGTAAAATCAGTCTTATAGCAGAAATCTTAATCCGCTTGCAAGATTTGGAAGAAAAAATGACACAACTAGAAACCAAGCTAAACAAGGGAAATAAATAGTCCGATGGGCATTAGCCGGCTCAGCATTGAGCCTTTGGGAATCGACAAATGGACGGGAATAGTAAATACAAAATCAGGAGCAGATCACTTGTAGCAACCTGCTCCTGATTTGTTACAGGGTTTTACGACATAGAAGGGGTGAACGGGCATGGATTTTCTGTCCTCGGATCGCACGGGCCGATTCTATGCGGCTCTGGGAATTCTTGCTTTACGGTAATCCCCCTGTAAGGACGGGCGGCAAGTATCCACAAGTTTTCTTCTTTCCACAGTTTATCGATTATTTTACCAAAGATTCTGATCCTGGGTCGTACTCCATTCAAAACTTCGCAGTTAAGGTCTATCACTATGCAGGAACCATCAATTCTCCTAAGCGCAGCTGCCAGGTCAGCCCCACTAATAGGTGTTCCAATGGGGAAGGGGAAGAATCTTATGCAATTAAAGAATAATGTCCGATCAAGAACCAGTGTGCGGGTTACGCCAGAGTTTAGTTGCTCAGTGAGGACTATTTGCACGCCAATTCTCAGCCTTACGCCTCTGCAGTTATCGAAAAGTTCTTCGTCTGCACAGGTGACAATCAGCCTGCAGTCGGTAAAGATTCCGCTCGGGTCTGTTAACTCTGCCTCACCACGGCAGTTTGCCGCCCCAGCTACGGTAAAAATCGGTAATTCACAATCAACCTTTATAAAGCACTGGTAAAGAACTTCTTGAACACAGATATCGCGTAAACGCAAACTCAGGTCTGCAAGTTGATTTGTTACTTCTTCCGGCATAGCTGCAGTCAATTTGTTTAAATGTTCAGCAAAACCTGGTACTTCCAGTAAGTTTACTTTTGGATCACTCATTGAAGCATCCTCCTTTTAATTGATAATTAATAGTTATAAGCGGCTAATATGGTTAATGTTGGCCTCATAACCATCTGCTATATACTATGAATAAACTTGGAAATTGTGATAAATCCAGGAAGTTATCTGGTTTTTTTACAAAACTTTTTTGTGTGGCCTGTCACTGCTGGTATACTAAACTGAAGAGCGGGGAAGGACGGGATATCGAGGGGCCATTATCGAGATGCAGCCTGATTTGATGAAAACTTTATACTGTCAAGTTCTTATGTCCTTTTGCAGTAACATTATCTAGTATTTTAAGAGGCTGTTCGGAAAGCCTAATTCCCAAAAAATAAAAAGCAAGATATTACCAGTGCCATTTGCTAAATAACCAAAAATTCTAGCCCAATTCAAAGTCTCGTTCGGGCTACTCATCCGATTACAC
>JBFMEU010000028.1:0-33492 GCA_040753155.1 Bacillota bacterium | reverse complement strand
GTCAGATACAAAATCCCTACCAAATTTAAAAAATTTGGTAGGGATTTTTGCTTAACATTGGTGCTGCAGTCTATTTTAATGTGAGAAAAATTGAACGGATAGTCTATATTAAAGTGACCGGTAACACAAGATTATTTTAGTGAATTATCATTTAAAGTAATTAGTTGGGTTGCACTGTTACAACTAATTTCAGCAGGCCTACTGTGCAGTGGAAGAGGGTGAGTCCAATAGGCATTGATAATTAAAAGTGGTTTGCAAGGTAAACCAGAAAAAATGTACATGGCGGAAAGGCGATAGTGCATGTTGGGATTTTTATTAATCTTTTCAATGTTGTTTTTGTTACTGGACAAGACAGTAGATTTAGGGAGGTGACAATGGTGTAAAAATGGCATTATTAAGAGCGTCAAAAAGCTTTGATATGCGGTAAAAAATATGGTTAATCAGCAATCCTATTGCAAGCGGTAGGTTTTAAACTCAACTTTCGCAGGGCGAAAGTTGAAGCCGTCCCTTTAAGGCTTTAAAAAGCAGATTGGAGGTGGGAACATGTGAACTTAGCAACTACTCGATCAAACAGTTTTTCGTAGTTAATCAACTATGATAAAAAGGTGCTAAAATCAATTCTAGATTCCATAATATATTAGGACAGGATTTATTTTATACGAGGGGGTTTCTAAGTGAAAAAATGGTTAACTTTTTTGACGATGTGCTTATTTATGGCTTCAGTGTTGGCAACACCAGCTTTGGCTCAAGAAAAAATTAGATATACGGAGGCGAAGAAAATTGAAATACTCCAAGCGACTGCATATATTTTTATAACTGATTCTAATGATCCTGGCTATTGTGATTCTATTGGGGGAAATTATAGCAAACAGTTATTAGATACGTACTTAAAAATGAGTGATGATGAATTTGAGGAAGCCATTAAAAGCAATCTAAAAGATGTTGAAAACAAAATAGGCAAGGGTAGTAGTATTCTCTGGAGCAAAGACTTCGTGGAAAATACTATTAAATCTGAGTTTTCGGAAATGTATGCTGATATAGCTCAACAAGTTAAGCAGCAAGAAAAGCAGCACGAAGAGGTTTTAAGTAGTAGTCATTGGTGTTCGGTTAAGAGCCAAATGAACCAATAATAACCTATAATGTCATTTAACCCCTGGTAAATAGATGACGAAAAATGTTGATTTTGGCCTTTAAAAAAGAGGAATGCGCCTCTTCTTTTGTGGAATTCTCTCCAGAATAATACTGTGAGGAGGTTCTACATTGGCTCTACTTCCTAAAAATATTAAACCGTACGAGATAGAAAACGTTCTGAACAAGATGTTCTCCCCGGAGTGGCTAAGGGACACAGCGGCCAAAGTCGGTTTTGTCCAGCGAAATCGGAAAATCGACCCGGTCACCTTCTTCTGGGTTGTGGTGCTTGGCTTTGGAGTTGGAATGTAGCGCACCCTTGCCTCCCTAAGAAGGGCCTACGAGACGGCATCAGCTGAATCACTCGTTCCATCATCTTTTTATGACCGCTTCAATAATGGGCTTGTCTCCTTTCTTAAAGAGTGTCTGACTCACGGGATAGCGGATCTTGCCAGTAACACCAGCCTTACGCTTTCAGATAAGCTAAAGGGGTTTAAGGATTTGGTAGTAGCAGACGGCACGGTCATCAGGCTGCACGATAAATTAGCTGAACAATTCCCGGGAGCCAGGGGCAAGGCCGAGCTCAAAATACATACCGCCATCGGGATCACCGGCAATACAAAGAGCATTGCTATGTATTCCGGCAAGACTGCCGAAATCAAGACTATGCGTATCGGGCCTTGGGCAAAGGACAACATCCTCCTGTTCGACCTCGGCTATTTTAAATATGAGCTATTCAGCAAGATCAGAGACAATGGCGGCTACTTCGTAAGCAGACTAAAGCAATCAGCCAACCCTACCATAGTCTCGGTGCTACACGCCCACCGGGGTAACACTATTGACATAGCCGGCAAAAAGCTTAAGGATATACTCCCCCAGTTGAAACAGGACGTGATTGACCTTGAGGTGGAGGTTTCCTTTAAAGGCAAAGCATCCAATAACAAGAGGTTCACGAAAGACGGGTCGTTTGAAGTCTATAATCCCTGGGGCGGTACACCTAAAGTAAAAGAAACCTTCCGGCTGGTAGGGGTGCTTAATGATGAAACCAAGAAGTATCACCTCTACATCACCAACATCACTCCGGAACACCTCACGGCAGAAGATGTGGCACTCCTTTATAAGGCCCGCTGGAGTGTGGAACTGGTTTTTAAGGAACTGAAGAGCCTCTATAAGCTGGATGTAATATCCAGCGGAGCGCCTGCCGTGGTGGAGTCGCTGGTGTTGGTTGCCATGTTGACTCTGGTCGTTAGCCACCGGCTGCTTAACCACATGAGACTCCTGGCCCCGGAGAAAAGCGCCCGCTTTACTCCTTTGCGCTGGGCCGAGTCATTTTACGCTATTGCACCAGTTATGATGGGCCGAGTACTTAAGGCTGCCGGCATTGACGAAGATCCCCTCATGCTTATTATTTACTTCATGGGTGAGAGCATCGATCCCAACGTTAACAGGGAACGATTGTTGTCGCCCTGGGTAGTCAATTCCCAGTTATTAAATACCAATTTTTAACTTTTATGGTAAACCGATCACGCATGATGGCATTCTATACTTAGAAAGAAGGTTGCGCTTAATTGAAAATAATTATTGTTAGCTATATAAATGTTATATCCGTAATCAAAAATACCATTGTGTCTTTTGCAATTACAGGCCTAGTAATCGGCTTTTTGTTGGGGTTATTTATCACACCAGCCAATATGGGACCAGGAACATTATCAAAAGGTTTAATTAATACAACAATTTTCATGGGTTTTTATGGTCTATTAGCTTCTATGATGTTAACAGTGTTTTCAATTTTATACAACTTAATATGTTCTTTTACTGGTGGTTTAGAATTTAAGATAAAGGAAAAACAATAAATCAATATTTGTACGTAGCATTTGCACAAAACCTATTTAACCATAAACCTTTCGGCATTTATTAGTGACAATCACCTCCCAAATTGGTAACATAGTACCAGAGGGTGTTGTCCTATGCCGTATCGGCCTATTGATACCGAAACCCGCTTGAACATTATTACCTGGATACTTCCATAAATCACAAAAACAGGTATTAGTACCGTTAAGGGTTGTAGGAGAGGAATTAGGTTATACTGTATTATTTAAAGAAGTTAGCGGTGAAATTACTTTAATAAAAAATGAAAGTAACGATTCAGTAAACCCGGTAACCTTATAAAAATCGTAACGATTCAGTGAACCCGGTCAAAATTTGGACTTCCAGGCAGCCAAATTCAGGATTGGCACAGCTTGTGCTGATATACCTGTGTTGGTAAACCCGGTAAATCACCGGGTTTACTGAATGCTTACTTAATAGGTTTTTTTGCTCATGAATTCGGACATTATATTATTGCCCAACAGAACACCACCGCTTTAGTTAATCCGCAGCCAGCCGCTGCTGGAATTCACAAAAACAACGCCAGCCTGACCACATTTCTGGTTGATACGGTTGACGCAAGCTGTTGGGGTGGGGCAAGTATAACCGGGGCGTAATCTTAACATACTACATAATGAGTTTGTAAAAGCTCAGAATATGTTGGAGGTGCAGTATTTAGATGCAAGGTACGGTCAAATGGTTCAACCCGGAAAAAGGGTTCGGGTTTATTGAAAGAGAGGGCGGGGAAGATGTATTCGTACATTATTCCGCGATAAAAGGAGAAGGTTATAAATCCCTTGCCGAAGGCCAAAAGGTTGAATTTGATATTGAAAGCGGCCAGCGGGGACCGCAAGCCTCTAATGTAATCCCTTTCTAACCTGAGACGACAAAGAACAGGGCGCCTGTCAAGTGACGGCGCCTTGTTCTTTTATTCTTTGCGAAATATACCGGCCATATTTATGGCCGGGGCGAGGAAAAAGTATTTAGAAGCACTCCCATCGGGAACTGAATGAGCGCGTGTTTTTTACATGCCTTCAATTCTTTCCCGGATCAGCTGGTTTACCAGCTGGGGGTTGGCCTTGCCCCGGGTTTCCTTCATGATCTGGCCCACCAAAAAGCCCAGGGCCTTTTCCTTGCCGGCCTTGAAATCGGCCACGGACTTGGGGTTGGCGGCCAGGACGTTTGTCACCAGGGAGCCCAGCTCGCCGGTGTCGGCGATTTGTACCAGCCCCTTCTCCTGCACAATGGCTTCGGGGTCCTGGCCGGACGCAAACATGTCCTCAAAAACACCCTTGGCTATTTTGCCGCTGATGGTGCCTTTGGCTATTAATTGCAGCAGGCCGGCCAGGCGCCGGGGGGTAAGGGGGGTTTCGGCCAGCTTTTTGCCGGCGGCATTCAGGCACCGGCTTACCTCGCCCATGATCCAGTTACTGACCACCTTGGGCTCGTTATACAAATTTACCGTGGCCTCGTAAAAATCCGCCAGATCCCGGGAGGAGGTGATGGTCTCCGCATCGTACCCAGGCAGGCCGTGCTCTTCCACCATCCGCCTGATCCGGGCGTCGGGCAGCTCCGGCAGGCTCTGCCTGATGGACTCAACCCATCCGGGGTCGTTATCCATGGGGATGATGTTGGGGTCGGGGAAGCAGCGGTAGTCAGTGGCCAGGTACTTGGCGCGCATGGCTACGGTAATCCCTTTGGCCTCGTCCCAGTGCCGGGTTTGGGGGATAACCGCCTCGCCGTGCGAGAGCACATCAATTTGCCGCTCGATTTCGTACTCGGTGGCCCGCTGCACGGCCCGGAAGGAGTTCATGTTTTTTAGCTCCGTTTTGGTGCCAAAGGTGGCGCTGCCCGGGGGCCGCACCGAGATATTGGCGTCGCAGCGCATAGAGCCCTCTTCCATCTTGCAGTCGGATACCCCGGTGTACTCAATGATGGAGCGCAGCTTCTGCAAAAACAGCCGGGCCTCCCCGGCGGTGCGGATATCCGGCTGGGTTACAATTTCAATCAGGGGCACGCCGGCCCGGTTAAAGTCCACCAGGCTGTACGGGGAGGAGGCTATATCCCCCAGGTGCACCAGTTTCCCGGTGTCTTCCTCAACGTGAATCTGCCTGATGCCGATGCGGCGGACCCGGTCGCCCACTTCCACGTCAATATACCCGTTGGTGCCGGTGGGGTAAAAAAACTGGGATATTTGAAACCCCTTGGGCAGGTCGGCGTAAAAGTAATTCTTCCGGTCAAAGGTGGTTTGCGGGGTGATGTCGCAGTTCAGGGCCAGGGATGCTTTAATGGCGTACTCAATGGCGCCCCGGTTTAAGATTGGCCGGTGCCCCGGCAGCCCCAGACACACAGGGCAAACCTGGGTGTTGGCCTCGGCCCCGAAGGCGGTGCTGCAGCCGCAAAACAGTTTTGATGCTGTTGCCAGCTCAACGTGGATCTCCAGGCCGATGACGGCCTCCCATTCCTTCAATACGTGCACCTCCTCCTTATGTTAGGCCCAGGGGCGGGCCAGCTGCTGTTCCAGGGCGCAGGCAACCTGCAGCAGCAGCCCTTCGGCATAGGGGGCCGCCATGAACTGCAGGCCCACCGGTAAGTTATCCAGGCTGCCGCAGGGCAGAGTGATGGCCGGCAGGCCGGCCAGATTGGCCGGCAGCAGGCACATGTCCTGGTTGCGCATGGCCAGGCTGTCGTCGTTAGCAAGGGCCGGGGCCGGGTCCGGGGTGGCGGGGGTCAGCAGCAGGTCATAGCGGCGCAAAGACTCCTTCAATTCCCTCTTGATCAAGGTGCGAATTTTTTGGGCCTGTACAAAATATTCCTCATAGTGGCCGGCCCCCAGGACCAGGGCCCCGAAGATCAGCTTCTGCCGCAAATCCGGCCCGAAGGCCTCGAAGCGGGTGCGCCGGTACATATTGTGCAGGTCCTGTCCCCCGGTCCGGTGGCCAAACCGTACCCCGTCAAAATTGGACAGGTTGGAGAAGGCCTCGGCGGTGGAAATCACCAGGTAGGCGGCCGCGGCGTAGGCGGCGTGGGGGAGGGATGTTTCCTCAACTATGGTCCCCAGTTGGTCCAGCTTTTCAGCCGCGGCCAGCACCCGGCTTTTCACGCCGGGGGCAATCTCCGGACCGAAGTATTCCCTGACCAGGCCAATTTTCAGGCCCCGGATGTCCCGGCCCAAAAAAGAGCTGTAATCCGGCGCCACGGCGCCTTCAGTCATGGGGTGCAGGGGATCCCGGCCGGCCATAGCCTGAAGCACCAGGGCGCAGTCCTGAACATCCAGGGTCAGGGGGCCCACCGTGTCCAGGGAGGGGGCAAAGTCAATTACTCCATAGCCTGATACCAGGCCGAAGGTCGGCTTGAGGCCCACCACGCCGCAGTATGACGCCGGCTGCCGGATGGAGCCGCCGGCGTCGGTGCCCAGGGCAAAGGAGGCCTCCCCGGCGGCAACGGCGGCCGCCGAGCCGCCGCTGGAGCCCCCGGGCATACGGGCCGGATCCAGTGGGTTGCGGGTTGCCCCAAAATAGGAGGTTTTATTGGTGTTGCCCAGGCCGAATTCGTCCAAATTTGTTTTGCCGGCCATTACCGCCCCGGCTTGGCCCAGGCGCTCAACTGCCGTGGCGCTGTAGTGGGGCGTGTAGCCGGCCAGCATTAAGGAGCCGCAGGTGGTTTTCACGCCGGCGGTGCAAATGTTATCCTTAATTCCCATGGGCACACCGGCCAGGGGAGGAATATCCCCGCCCCGGGCCAGGGCCCGGTCTGCCTGCCGGGCCTGCGCCAGGGCCTGCTCACCGGTAACAGTTATGTAAGCGTTGATCTGCTTGTCCACCTCGCTGATCTTACCCAGTACGGCGGCGGTGATTTCCTCGGCGGTGATTTCCCGGGCCTTGAGCAGCTTCAGCAGGGATGTGGCACGCAGGTCTTGCAGCAAAGACAATTATAACCCCCCTCTCATTCCTGTCGGATTATTTTTCAATTATTTTCGGCACCTTGAAATACACCCCGTCTTCATCCGGGGCGTTGGCCATGGCAATTTCCCGGGGCAGTGAGGGTTCCTGCCGGTCGTTGCGGTAAATGTTGAGCAGCGGCAGTACATAGGTGGTGGCGGGAACGTCCTTGGTATCCACTTCCCTGATTATTGCCGCATACCCTCCCAGTTGGTTAATCCCTTGCCAAAAGGCTTCCTTTTCTTCTGCGGGCAAATACATGCGCCCGGCTTCAGAGGCGGCCTCGATAGCCTCCAGGGTAAATTTCAATTCCTGCACCTGCCTTTAATGGTATTTTTGCAATGTGAAAAAATTATATCACTACAGGCAGGGAATTGACAATTCAGTGACCTGGTGTGATTTGCGTTATTGCTGATGGCATTATATAAAAACGCTGTAACTACTCAGGAGTCAGGAGTCAGGAGTCAGGAGTCAGGAGTCAGGAGTCAGGAGTCAGGAGTCATAATGAGAAAACCAGCGAAAACATTTGAAGATTTACTGGTATGTCAGAAGGCGCACCTGTTTGTACTTGTGGTTTACCGTGTATGGAAAATGATTGCCTGATTATTAGTGCTGACCAAATCAGGGTTTAAACTGGCCCAGCCGGGCATCAAGTTTGAGGGGACAGGCTACTATTTTCGCCTTGCGAAAAAGTTGCCTGTCCCCTTGTTGGTTTTTTGGCTCGCTCGCTCTTTGAATAAGGCTCATAGGCAATCCTCCGCCTTTGAACGAGACTTCATTCAGAGGGGGATTCAACCCCCTCTGAATGTTAGCCGAGTCCATACTGGACTTAACCGCCCTTTGAAACCCGCCGCCTACAGAGGCGGGGGTCTTAGGGCGGATTAGTTCAGTGATAAACCAGATCCACCAAAATGCTAATTCAGCTGCGGGCTTACTTTGCCCTTAGTTTGGTACACCTCGTCAGCGGCAATACCCTTGAGTGCGTCAGTGCCCATCAGGTCGGAGTAGGCCGGTATGCCGTGCTCGGTTAAGTCCAGGCCGTCCATTTCCTCCTGCAGGGTTACCCGCAGGCCCACGGTGGCCTTAAGCGCCTTAAAGGCCAGGAAGGTCAGCCCAAAGGCCCAGGCCGACACGCTCAGCACGCCCAGGGCTTGCACCGCCAGCAAAGAGGCGCCGCCGCCGTAAAGCAGCCCGCCCTCGGTGGCAAAAATTCCGATGGCCAGGATGCCCCAGGTTCCTCCCACGCCGTGGACGGCAATGGCGCCTACCGGGTCGTCGGCCTTGATCCGGTCAAAGAACTCTACCGCCAGGACCACCAGGAAGCCGGCCACCGTGCCGATGAACAGGGCGCTCAGGGCACTGACAAAGGCGCAGCCCCCGGTGATGGCAACCAGGCCGGCCAGGGCACCGTTGGCCGCCATACTGGGGTCGGCCTTGCCGTAGCGCTGCATGGTGAACAGGATGCCGGTGGCGCCCCCGGCAGCGGCGGCCAGGTTGGTGGTCATGACAATGTGGGCGATGCTCATGTTCAAACCGGACAGCGAGCTGCCGGGGTTGAAACCGAACCAGCCCAGCCAGAGGATGAAGGTGCCCAGGAAGGCCAGGTGCATGTTGTGGGCCGGGAGTACATTCACGCTGCCGTCAGCGTTATACTTGCCCGTGCGGGGTCCCAGCACCAGTACCGCGGCCAGCGAGGCCCAGCCGCCCACGGCGTGCACGGCCGCCGAACCGGCGAAGTCCAGCATGCCAAGACTCCCCAGCCAGCCCCCGTTACCCCAAATCCAGTGGCCGGCCACCGGGTATAACAGGGCGGTGCAAAAAAAAGTAAAAATGATATAAGAACTGTACTTCATACGCTCCGCCACGGCGCCGGAAATTATGGAGGCCACCACCATGGCAAAGGCGGCCTGAAAAATAAAGTAGGCTGGAATGGGCACCCTCAGGTCGATGTGGTCTAAATTCCCAAACAGGAAAAAGCCGCTGGAGCCGAAAAGTCCCAGTACGTCCAGGCCATACATGAGGCCGAAGCCAAGGGCAAAAAAGCCCAGCATACCTACGGTGGTGTCCGTAAACACCTTCATCACAATGTTCAACGAGTTTTTGGCCCTGATAAAGCCTGCTTCCAGGAAGGCAAAGCCAGCTTCCATAAATAATACCAGGGCGGCGCAGAGAATTATCCACACCGTGTCAATACCGGCAGCCAGTTCACTTATACTAGGATCCATAAAAACACTCCCCTTGTGCAAGTTACCCATAACAAAGGGGCAAGGGCACCGTTGTTTCATGCGGGCGCCCTTGCCCCTTTAACCCCACCTGCATCCTTGCAGGCCTATTAACCATTTGATCACAGTTTTGTATCGAGAAAACGCATCCTTGCTGTTTTCCATATCTTTCGGAAAACAAAATAAGTCCCGGACCACACCAGGTGCGACGCAGGACTTCTTTGCCCGAAACCGATACATCCTTGTATCTTTTAATTTAGTTCATTATAAGGCTAAAATTTTGGTTTGGCAAATGGTTCCGGCTGGTTTTTTACCTGTTGAAAATTTTGTTTTACTTCTTAATCAGGGTAACTTGACAAAAATCAATGCAGGGTATTCAATAACCCTAACCCGGGGATGCTTTATGAACAGAAAATAGGCATTAATAAGCCGGGTGGCGAAGCCCTGCCACCCGGCTGAGGGAGAGCAACATCGCAGGTATATAGGCCTGTGATGTACAGATGGTTTGATAATAGGGTATGCCTGTAACAAAATCCCCACACTACTGTGCAGGGCCCTGGTAATGGCGCTCGGCGCTGTTTTCGTTCATCTGTTTGGCCAAAAATTCGGCTGCCGTCTGGGTGATTTTAGCCTCCACCTCCCCCACCGGGGAGTCCTCCTTGGTGGAGGCAACGATAACCGAGCCCATGACCTCGCCATCCACTGTAATGGGGCAGATTACAGATGACGTGAAAATTTGCCCCCCCTCCTCACTGATGTTCACAGGATCATGATGAACCTTCATGCTTCGGGATTCCATGGTGTTGATAACCGTCTGGCCCACCATGCCCCGGGCGACATTTTTGGGTATGCGCCCGGCGGCGGAAATAATTTCCTTGTTGTCCGTGATCAGGGCAACATGGCCCAGGGTTTCGTGCAGTGATTTGACATACTCCCGGGCATACTGCTCCAGCTTGTTATGCAGGGCATATTTCTTGAAAATCACTTTGCCATTGCGGTCAAGATAGATTTCCAGGGGGTCTCCGGTGTGAATGCGCATGGTTTTACGGATTTCCTTGGGGATAACTACCCGCCCGAGATTATCTATGCGGCGGACAATGCCGGTTGCCTTCATCGGTTTTACCTTCCTTTCAAGATAATGTTTTATTCTATAATGCCACGTTAACACAAAAACAATTAAAATTTTGCCTGCCAATAAGAGGTACTGGGGGAACAGGAATTTTTAAAGCAAAAACGAAATTATAAGCTGAAGGGAGGAAGAATAAGCAATGAAAATTATCGGGCTGGTGGGAAGCCCACGCGCGGGAGGCAATACTGACCTCCTGGTGGGCGCGGCGCTGGAAGGGGCCCGGGAGTCCGGCGCCAAAGTGGAGAAAATCTTAGTTAAAAACTTGCAGATAGATACCTGTGAGGGCTGCCTGGCCTGCTGGCAGAGCGGCTTCTGTGATCGCTTTGACGATGACCTGCCCTGGCTGGTTGAGCAGCTAAGCGAGGCCGACGGCCTGGTGCTGGGTTCCCCGGTGTGGAGCGGCTTTTTGCCGGGCTCAATGAAAAATGTGTTTGACCGGCTGACCGGGCCGGCAACCATCATTGAGGCCACCCGGGTATTGAGCAGGCTGCCCCAAAAGCGGCGCAACGGGCTGAGCATAGCGGTGTGCGCCACCCCGGCCCTCCAGATGGCTGAGGCTGCGGTAATCTTCTTGAATTATAATTTACAGTTGCATGCCAATGGCGGGGAAGTCAACGAAATCAGGGCCACGGGCCTGATGGCCCGGGGCCAGGTTGGCCTGGATGTCTCCGGCCTGACGGAGATGTACAAGCAAATGGGCCTGGCTGATGCGGTGAAAATGGCAGTTGGGGCAGACAAGGGTAACCGGGACCTGCTGGCCAGAGCCCGGGAAGCCGGAAGCAAGCTGGTCTAATACTTGGAGGTGGCAACATAATGGAACACGTTAAAAGCGGCGATACAGAAGCCCGGGAGGTGGCCGGCAAATTTTTGCAGGCCATCCGGGAGCAAAAGGCCAGTGACTTCTGGAACCTGCTGGACAGGCAGGGGCAGGGCTACTTTATGGGCTTGTGGTTCCACGCCCTGGTAAATGCCAATGTGGAGGCCATCATTGCCCTGTCCGGGGAGCCCGGGTTTTTACAGGATGTCCTGGGGGAGATGCTGGGTTCACTGAACGCCAGCCTGGAGGGGTACATGGAAAACCCCACCTTTGGCGAGGTGGACTATGTGGACGACCAGCACGCCTATGTGGCGGTTTTCCCCGATGGTAAAAATGACCAGGTGGATGAAGAGGAAACTGAGTATATACCCCTGGTGCTGGAGCTGGCCCCGGGCCGCGGCGGGGACGGGGGCGCGGCCATGTCCCTGACCCGCTGGAGGGTGGATGCCCTGAAATGCATCGGTTTTAACCCGGCGGCCCAATAGGTAAATGATTTCGTTACTATTCAGGTATTCAGAATTCAGGAGTCAGTATTCAGAATGCCCCAAGAATATGCTTCCAGCAATTAGAGAAGTTTTGTTTCGTAAATATCACCGTATCCAAGATCCTTCGTAAGCATCAAGTAATATCGGCATTCTTCAACAGAACCTTGGTTTTCTCATTCTGACTCCTGACTCCTGACTCCTGACTCCTGAGTAGTTACATGATTTCAGGCCTAAGGTCCCTTTGAAACCCGCCGCCTACAGAGGCGGGGGTCTTAGGGCGGATTAGTTCAGTGATAAAAAATTTAGTAAAAACCTATTGCCAGGCTCCAGCTAATATGTTACAATTCCAATATAATAATACTTATAAATTGGAATAAAGGAGGACTATATTAATGGAAGAGTACACTGTCAGGGAGCCCGTATCAATCCCGCGCATCGGCTCGCCGGCCCCGTCCTTTGAGGCGGTAACCACCCTGGGGGTGCTGAGGCTGGAGGACTTTAAGGGCAGTTGGCTGATCCTGTTCTCTCACCCGGCGGACTTCACCCCGGTTTGCACCACTGAATTCATTGCCTTTGCCGAAATCCACGACGAATTGCGCAAACGTAACGTGGAGCTGATGGGGCTGAGTATTGACAGCGTCTATGCCCACATTGCCTGGGTCCGCAACATTGAGGAAAAGATGGGCGTGAAAATCAAATTCCCGGTGATTGCCGACCTGAACAAGGAAGTGGCCACCCTGTACGGTATGCTGATGCCCGGGGAGAGCAAGACCGAGGCTTCCCGCTGCGTGTTCGTCATCGACCCCAACGGTATTATCCGGGCGATGATTTATTACCCGTTGACCACCGGCCGCAACATGCCGGAAATCCTGCGGCTCATTGATGCCCTGCAGACTTCCGACAAGCACAGCGTGGCCACCCCGGCCAACTGGCAGCCCGGCGACGACGTCATTGTGCCTCCCCCCAACACCCAGGAAATGGCCGAGGAGCGCATGGAGGCCGGCTACCAGTGCAAAGACTGGTACTTCTGCAAAAAGAAGCTATAGGGGGTTGAAAACATGGCCTGCATAGCCCCCGACGGAAGCGTAACCAGACCCGGCAGAAAAATGCTGGAAGCAATGAAGGCGCCCAGGGCCCTGGAAGATGTGGCCCTGGTAGCGGAGATTCCCCTCTACCGGGTGCGCAGCGTAATCAGGGAACTCCTGGACGCTGGCTTGGCGGAGGAGAAGGATGGGCTGTACTCCATAACCGGCAAAGGACTGGCTAAATTGATGTAACAAGTGGGGCCCCCGTAATTGACCGGGGGCCTTTTAGATTGTTACGGCTTCGTAACGCTGGAGTTACAACGGGAGGCTGGTTAACCGGCGCGATCGGTATCTTTAGAAAAAACCACTGCGTGCTCCGGATTTATGCTAACTTTTACCTTGGCGCCGGGAGGAATAGCCTCTGTGGAAGGTTTAAGGGAATGAATTATCATCCCGTCAGAAAGTTGTAGTTTGTACATGATGGACGCCCCCAGAAAACGGGCCTCGGTAATGGTGGCATTGCCGTCCGGATCCAATACAAAATCAACATCATCGGGCCTAATCATTAAATCAACCTCGCGGCCAGCCATTTTTTCCTCGTAGTTCACCGGGAAATTCCAGATTCCCGAGAGTACCACTCCTTCGTCCACTACTCCAGCAACAAAATCGGCTTTGCCAACAAAATCGGCCACAAACCGGCTGCTGGGCCGGTGGTAAACTTCTGCCGGGGTACCGATTTGTTCCAGTCTACCCTGGCTTAGAACACCTACCCGGTCTGACAGAGAAAATGCTTCTTCCTGGTCATGGGTAACCAGAATTGTGGTTGTGCCATTTTCTTTAAGAATTCGCCTGGTTTCTGTGCGAAGTTCTTCCCTCAGGTCAGCGTCCAGGTTGGAAAACGGCTCATCCAGTAAAATTACCTTGGGTGAGGGAGCCAGGGACCTGGCCAGAGCCACCCGTTGGCACTGCCCGCCTGACAATTCATGGGGGTAGCGATTTGCCAGGCCGATTAATCCAACCACAGCCAGGATGTGCATAACCCGCTGGCGAATCTCTTTCCGGGAAAACCCTTTTAAACCGAAGGCGATATTTTGGTAAACAGTCATATGGGGGAACAGGGCATAGTCTTGAAAAACGATACCAACCCCCCGTTTTTCAGGCGCAACCCAAACTTTTTCGCCGGCCACAACCTCCTGGCCGATGGCAACTACCCCACTATCAGGCCGTTCCAGTCCTGCAATGAGCCTTAAAGTAGTTGTTTTGCCACATCCCGACGGCCCAAGCAGGGAAAAGAATTCACCGTCTATGATCGAAAAGCTCAGGTCACATACAGCCTTAACTTTCCCAAAAAACCGGGATACATTGGCTAGTACCACCCTGGCTGATTCTTTTCCCAATAAACCTGACATATTTTATTCTACCTCCCCGAAAGATGAAAAAATTACTTCCTGGCCGCTGCACGCGTAAGAAAGATTATGGGAACAATCCCTGCTAATACAATGATAACAGCGGGAATAGCAGCACCAGACCACATGGATTCGGCAGCCATTTGCCAGACCCATACCGCAAGGGTATCATAGCCAAAAGGCCGCAACATGACTGTGATCGGCAATTCCTTCATTACATCAACAAAAACTAAAGCTGCCCCTGCAAAAATCCCAGGCGCTATTAATGGCAGGTGAATCCGCCATAATATTCGCCAACTGCCAGCCCGCAGCATCCGGGCAGACATGGTGATATTGGGTGTAATCTTTTCCAATCCGGCGTCAACGCTGTTATAGGCCACAGCCATAAAACGCGCCACATATCCATAGATCAACCCCACTAAAGAACCAGTCAAAATCAGCCCTGTTGATATACCCCGCCATTCAGCCAGCAAGTCACCAAGCTTATGATCAAAAGAGGTGACGGTTACCAGTATTCCCACAGCAATGACGGCACCTGGAATAGCGTAACCCGTTGTGGCCAACCGGCCCAGCATCCGGGCTGTTGTCCCGCCATTCATGCGCACACCGCTGGCAAGGATCAGCGCAGTAATTACGGTAAAAAAGGCCGCCAGGCCAGCCAGCAGCAGGCTGTTGGCAATTAGTCCAAGATAGACTTCGGCTGCCCCGGCAGGCATCCTCTTAATCTCACCAACAGACCAATAAACTAGTTGGAATATGGGCAGGCCCAAAGCTACCCCCACAACAAACAGACTAATCCCGGTAGCTGCCCATTTTTGCCACCCGGTCAGTTCAACGGAGGGCACTCCCGGTGCTTTGCCGCCAGTTTGGTAATATCGGGAACGTCCCCTTAAAGTTAGTTCAATCAGGATAACGGCAAAGGCGAAGAAAGCCAGTAGGCCGGCAAGTTCGGTGGCCGCCCTTAGATCCATCAGGCCATACCAGACACGGATAATCCCTTCGGAAAGAGTAGGAAAATTAAAAAAACGAACGGTTGCAAAGTCAGCCAGGGCTTCCATTAGCGCTAATACCAGACCAGCGGCAATGGCGGGTCTAGCCAGGGGAAGGGCAATGCGTATAAAGACTGAGCCAGAACCGTAGCCCATTGCACGAGCAGCCTCAAAGGTTGTAGAAGACAGCCCTTGGAAGCCGGCTTTAGCCAGCATGTATACATATGGATAAAGGGCCAAAGTCATCACCAGAATGGCTCCTGAACCTGAGCGGATCTCCGGGAACCAATGAACGACGCCAAACTGCTGGCGTAAAAATGATTGTATTGGACCGGCAAAGTCAAAGATTGACATATAGACAAATCCCATTATATACGTGGGGACTGCCATGGGCAGGACAAATAGCCATTCAAAAATGGACTGTCCGGGGAACCGGTAAAAAACCACCAGCCAGGCCAAGCCTGCGCCTAGTAGAAATGTACCTAGGCCCACCCCTGCCAAAAGTATAATCGTATTGCGCAGCATTTCTGGCAGCAGAGTATTCCAAAGGTGCTGCCAAACTTCCCAGGTAGGTGAAAGCAAAGATGAAACTACCACTACTACAGGCAATATTATCAGAGCTGTTATGAAAAGAGGAAGGGCAGGGAGATTTTGCCTCCCTGGCCCAAATATTTTAGCAGGATTCAAAGCAGATATGATTTTTCTCATAGTATAAAATGACCTCGCGGTAAATTCTATTTTTGAACGAGACTTCATTCAGAGGGGGATTCAACCCCCTCTGAATGTTAGCCGAGTCCATACTGGACATAACCGCCCTTTGAAACCCGCCGCCTGCAGAGGCGGGGGTCTTAGGGCGGATTAGTTCAGTGATAACCAGCCCGGTCCATTAGCTTGAGAGCATCGGCCTGCAGGCGCCCGAACTCACTCTTGTTAATATTGTCTTCCTTAAATGTGCCGAAGCCAGCAATAATTGAGTGAGGGGCAACGGCAGGATTAACTGGAAACTCATGGTTAGCGTCCGCAAATAATTTTTGACCACGTGAGCTGCTTAGCCACTCGAGCAGGATAATGGCATTTTCTTTGTTGGCGGCATGGGCAGTTACACCGGCGCCGCTGCTATTGGCGTGAACGCCCCGTTCGTTTGGACCCTGGTTAGCCCATAACACTTTGATAGGGAAGGACGGGTTGCTTTGTAACAAGCGACCGAGATAATAGTGGTTTGTGATGGCCACGTCGGCGCCGCCGGCGGCAAGGGTCTCCAGGATGCGGGTATCACTGTCAATAAACTTGGGCTCATTGGCCATCCAGCCCCGAATAATTTGCTCCGTACGGGTTTCTCCGTAGGATGCCATCATATTTGCCACCAAGGACTGATTATACACATGGGAACCAGGTCGTAAAATCAGCCTGCCACGCCATTTAGGATGAGCTAAATCTGAATAAGTGGAAAGGGTGGCAAGCTCAGCCGTGCTCACCCGGGCTGGATTGTACATGATCGTCCTAACTCTTTTTGTTAAACCAAAGTAACGGTTTTGCGCATCCCTCAGTTTGGCGGGGATGTTTTTATTTAGGGTAGCGCTAGAAACCGGCTGCAGCAAGCCTTCCTGGGCAGCAAGCCATAAGTTGGCAACATCTACTGTCATATAAACATCGGCCGGAGTATTCTTGCCCTCGGCCTTAATCCTTTCCCTTAGAGCAGCGTCACCACCAGTAGTGAAGCGTACTTTAATGCCAGTTTCTTTGGTAAATTCGGCAAAGACTGGTTCAACGCCGTAATGGCGGGATGTATAAAGGTTGACTACTCCACCGGTCCGCTTGACGGGAGCAGCCGCTGCCGGTTTTCCCTTGAGGGTCAATGTTCTTGTAGCGTTATCCCAATGAACCGATTGGCCCAGGCTTTCAGCGACAAAACGCAAGGGTACCAGCATCTGTTTGTTACTCATAACAGGGGCTGCAGCAAGAGTTACCCGCTTCCCGTTAATGGTGGCAGTTCTGCTGCCTGCGGTAAGTTTCAACACGGTATCACCTTTGGTTATGGTTACCTTGCGGGCTTTGCTGTCAAAAATTGTTTGTCCGCCAAGGTTTTTCACAAGGGCTTGGTATGGCACCATCAGATTATTTCCAACAGTTTTAGCAGATATATTTAAGGTTTTACCCTGGTCAGCTAAGACAACTTGAACATTTGCAGCTACCTGACCATAGGCTGCGGGTACGACGCCCAATAACAAGCCCAAAACTAAAATTATAGCGATCATTTTACCAAAAAACGGGCTTTTTTGAATACCATAATTCATTGTTATTCCACCTTTCTTGCACCAAAGCTAATCATTGAAAGCGAAATATTAGGTTGCTTAATATGCTGTTTAACCCTAAGACCCCCCCCTTTTTTTAAAGTTGAAAATCATTTTCAATAGTAACTATTTTAATGGTAATGAAAATCATTGTCAATAAAAAGTGCTTTAAAAATTAAAGTATAAATGGTAGGTAAGCATTCAGTAAACCAAGTGGAGGCACGGCGTTATCGTTAGCGAACGACGCAGCATAGCCGGTAACAACACCCATTCAGGTATTCAGGAGTCAGGATTCAGAATGCCCTGAGAATTTTACTGTTTCCATGCTGACAAATCTGTGGTATTGTTAGATCAATAAAATAGTTGACTAAGGGGAGCTTATGTTATGGGCTGAGAAAGGGCTGTCAAGCACCTGACCCTGGAACCTGATCGGGGTAATGCCTGCGTAGGGATTTGTTGAATTAATAACGCACCCTGCATGGGTGCGTTTGTTGTTTTTAATGCCTGGGAGGTGGTGGAATGAAGTTGATCATTAACGGCAAAGAGTCCGAAGTGTCCGGTGGCCTGACCATTGCGGGCCTGCTTGAAGAAAAGGGTCTGAACCCGGAAATAGTGATCATTGAACATAACCTGGAGCTGGTTAAGAGTGAAAGCTGGCCAGACATCGTTTTAAAAGAAAATGACCGGCTGGAAATACTCAGCTTTGTGGGAGGGGGCTAAATCATGGCGGATATGCTGACTATCGGAGGGGTGGAACTGGAGAGCCGCCTGTTTCTGGGGACGGGGAAGTTTTCCTCCAACCGGATGATACCCCGGGTGGTGGAATCCTCTGGGGCGCGGGTGGTTACCGTAGCCCTGAGGCGGGTGGACCTGGACTTCCCCGAGGAGAACATCGTGAACTTTGTGCCCGGGGAATGCATCCTGATGCCCAACACCTCCGGCGCCCGCAATGCCGCCGAGGCGGTGCGGATTGCCAGGTTGGCCCGGGCCTCGGGCTGCGGTAACTGGGTTAAAATAGAGGTGATTTCCGACAACCGGTACCTGCTGCCGGACAATTACGAAACCATCAAGGCTACCGAAGAGCTGGCCGCCGACGGGTTTGTGGTCCTGCCCTACATGAGCCCGGACCTGATGGTGGCCAAGAAGCTGGAGGAGGTTGGCGCGGCGGCGGTGATGCCTCTGGGCGCTCCCATTGGCAGTAACCGCGGCCTGAAGACGAAAGAGCTGGTCAGAATCCTGATCGAGGAAATCTCCCTGCCCATCATTGTTGACGCCGGGATTGGCCGGCCCTCCGAGGCGGCCGAGGCCATGGAGATGGGGGCCGCCGCGGTGCTGGTGAACACAGCCATAGCCACCGCCGCAGACCCGGTGGCTATGGCCCGGGCCTTCGGGCTGGCGGTGGCGGCGGGCCGGGAGGCTTTTCTGGCCGGACCGGGGGCGGTGCAGGATCTGGCCCGGGCATCCTCGCCCCTGACCGGATTTTTGCGGGATGATTGAACGAGACTTCATTCAGAGGGGGATTCAACCCCCTCTGAATGTTAGCCGAGTCCATACTGGACTTAACCGCCCTTTGAAACCCGCCGCCTACAGAGGCGGGGGTCTTGGGGCGGATTAGTTCAGTGATAAAGGGAAGGCGGATGGGGCATGAGTTTTTACACGGAGCTGCAAAAATACAGCACCGCTGGCCTGAACGGCTTCCTTGAAGCCGTTGGTCCTATGGATATAAAAAGAATTCTGGCCAAACACAACATTTCGGAGCTTGATTACCTGGCCCTGTTGTCCCCGGCCGCGGAGGAGTTTCTGGAGGAAATGGCCTGGCGGGCGCACCACCTGACCCTGCGGCACTTCGGACGGGTGATCCTGCTGTATACCCCGCTGTACCTGGCCAACCACTGCGTCAACAGCTGTTTGTACTGCGGCTTCAGGGTCCAGAACGACCTGCCCAGGAGCAGCCTGGCGCCGGACCAACTGGAGGCCGAGGCCGGGGCCATTAGTGCAACAGGGCTCAAGCACATCCTCATCCTCACCGGGGAATCCAGGCGGCGCTCCCCGGTCAGCTACATCAAGGACTGTGTTCAGCTGCTAAAAAGATACTTTACCTCCATTAGCATAGAAGTTTACCCCCTGGAGGAGGCCGAGTACGGTGAGCTGATTTCCGCCGGGGTGGATGGGCTGACTATCTACCAGGAGGTTTACGACCGGGAGGTTTACGACCAGGTGCACCCGGCCGGCCCCAAGCGGGATTACCGGTTTCGCTTGAGCGCCCCGGAGCGGGCCTGCCGGGCCGGGATCAGGACAGTTAACGTGGGCGCTTTGCTGGGCCTGCACCACTGGCGCAGCGAGGCCTTTTTCACCGGACTTCACGCCGGCTATCTCCAGCAAAAGTATCCCGCCGTGGAGGTGAGCATTTCACCCCCCCGGCTGCGCCCCCACTTGGGCGGGTTCCGGCCCCGGGAGGAAGTGACGGACAAAAACCTGGTCCAGTACATCCTGGCCTTCCGGCTGTTCATGCCCCGGGGCGGCATCTCCTTGTCCACCAGGGAGCGCCCGGAATTCAGAAACCATTTGGTCAGGCTGGGAGTGACCAGGATGTCCGCCGGCTCCTGCACCGCCGTGGGCGGCCGCACCGGCGGGAACACCGCCGGGCAGTTTGAAATCTCCGACGAGCGGGATGTGGCCGTCGTGGCCAGGATGCTCTACGATTTGGGCTACCAGCCGGTGTACAAAGACTGGCAAAGGATTTGACGGGGGAAATTAACGTTGAACAGCTTTGAACTGACCCTGTCCCGCACCCTGGGCGGGGAAAACCTCAAAAAACTGCAGCAAGTCAGAATCGGCCTGGCCGGGGCCGGGGGCCTGGGCTCCAACTGCGCCCAGATCCTGGTGCGCAGCGGCTTTAAAAAACTCCGCCTCGTCGACTTTGACCGGGTGGAAGCCGGCAACCTGAACCGCCAGTTTTACTTCGCTTACCAGGTGGGCCAGCTGAAAGTGGAGGCCTTGCGGGCGAACCTGCTGGCCATCAACCCCGACCTGGAACTGGAGACCCTGGCCCTGGAAATAAACACGGCCAACGCCGCCTCATTATTCCAGGATTGCGACGCCGTAATCGAGGCCCTGGACCATCCCGCCGGCAAAAGGCTGGTGGCGGAGTCAAACCTGGCCCCGGGCAAGCTGGTGGTGGCCGCCTCGGGCCTGGCCGGCTGGGGCGGGGCAGACGCCATCGTCACCCGCCGGATCACAGAAGACTTCTATTTGGTAGGTGACCAGGTCTCGGCGGCATCGCCGCAGTGCCCGCCCCTGGCCCCCGGGGTAAACGTGGCCGCCGCCAAGCAGGCCGACATCGTCCTGGCCCGCTTTTTAGGCCGCTAGTCCAATAAAGCTATGCACAACACAGATTATATGATAGATTAAGAAAGTGCTGGATAGAACGCTGCTTTGCAGTTAGTCGAATTCAGTGATCCAGAGTTTACAAATATACATGTACTGTGTAACAGATTTAAGTCCTAGGGGATGATGCCTGGCAGCAGGTAACTATCCCGACCGGCGATTTAGCGGAGCGTCGCCATAAGACTTGGCGCCGGAGCTTAGCGGGTCTTACGGCCCGAAACGTGCCGGCAACATTCCCATAGCAAGATATTGAGTTGAGTTTGGTGCTAACCTGTGTTAGAAAAGAAGTTTTATCACGCACAATTTGCAGGGCCGTTAGACCCGCTTAGCGACAAGCCTTAGTCTTATCGACGCGGAGCTCATGAGCGGGAGGGATTGCACCTGCTGCAACAAAAGTAACTAGATACTTATCTCATAATTAAGTCAAGTAACCCCAAAGGCGGTGAAGCCAATGAAGCCGGCCCTGGCAAAGTTCCTGCAGGCCGACCTGTACGGCATCACGGCGGAGGAGCACTCCCTGGGCCGGACCAACCTGGAAGTGGCCCGGGAAATGATCGCCGCCGGTATTAAAATAATCCAGTACCGGGAAAAAGATAAGCCCCTGCGGGAAAAATACATCCAGTGCCTGGCCGTAAGGAAAATGACCCGCCGGGCCGGGGTCATCTTCATCGTCAATGACCACGTGGATCTGGCACTGGCCGTGGGGGCCGACGGCGTGCACATCGGTCAGGACGACCTGCCGCCGGAAAAAGTCCGGGAATTGGTGGGCGGAGACCTGCTCATCGGCCTGTCCACCCATTCTCCGGCCCAGGCCGAAGAAGCCATAAAAGCCGGGGTTGATTACATCGGGGTGGGACCCATCTATGCCACAAAAACCAAAAAAGACGTCTGCGGGCCCGTGGGCCTGGAGTATCTGGACTACGTTGTCAAAAATATAAGGATACCCTTTGTGGCCATCGGCGGCATCAAAGAGCACAACATCGGGGAAGTTGCCGGGGGCGGCGCCAAATGCCTGGCCCTGGTAACAGAAATTGCCGGGGCCCGGGATATTGGCGTCAAAGTGAGGGCCCTGCGGGCCGTACTTGGCCGAAAGGAGATTTAACCATGAGTTATACAACCCAAATGGACGCGGCCCGCCGGGGAATCATCACCAAGGTCATGGAGGCCGTGGCCGGCAAGGAAAATATGAGCGCCGGGACCCTGCGGGAACTGGTTGCCCGGGGCAGAGTGGTGATTCCGGCCAACAAAAACCACACCTCCCTGGACCCCTGCGGTATCGGGGAGGGCCTGACCACCAAAATCAACGTCAACCTGGGGGTGTCCCCGGACTGCTGCAACATAGACGCTGAACTGGAAAAAGTCCGCCATGCCATCAGTCTTAAGGCAGACGCCATCATGGATCTGAGCTGTTTCGGCAAAACCGGCGAATTCCGGCGCCGGCTGCTGGAAACATCCCCGGCGGCGGTGGGTACCGTGCCGGTTTATGACGCTGTGGGCCACTACGACAAAGAGCTGGCCGACATTACAGCGGAAGAGTTCCTGGGGGTGGTGGAAACCCACGCCAAAGACGGGGTGGACTTCATGACCATCCATGCCGGGATCAACCGGGAAACCGCGGCCGTATTCAAAAGAAACCCGCGCCTGACCAACATAGTCTCCCGGGGCGGGGCACTGCTCTACACCTGGATGGAGCTGAATAACCGGGAAAACCCCTTTTACCAGTATTACGACGAACTCCTGGACATTTGCCGCCGCTATGACGTGACCATCAGCCTGGGAGACGCCTGCCGGCCAGGCAGTATCAAGGACGCCACCGACGCCTCGCAAATACACGAGTTGATTGTGCTGGGTGAATTGACCAAAAGGGCCTGGGAAGTGGATGTGCAGGTGATGATCGAGGGGCCGGGGCACATGGCTTTAAATGAAATCGCCGCCAACATGCTGCTGGAGAAAAAGCTCTGCCATGGCGCGCCCTTTTACGTGCTGGGGCCCCTGGTCACCGACATTGCCCCGGGCTACGACCACATCACCAGCGCCATCGGCGGCGCCATTGCCGCGGCCAACGGGGCGGATTTTCTCTGTTATGTGACGCCGGCGGAGCATCTGCGCCTGCCCACCCTGGAGGACATGAAGGAGGGGATCATCGCCTCCCGGATTGCCGCCCATGCCGCCGACCTGGCCAAAGGCATCACCGGGGCCAGGAAGTGGGACGACGCCATGAGCGAGGCCCGGAGAAACCTGGATTGGGAGAAGATGTTCCAGTTGGCCATCGACCCGGACAAAGCCAGGAAGTACCGGGCCGAGTCCAGGCCGGAGCAGGATGACACCTGCACCATGTGCGGGGAAATGTGCGCCGTGCGGAATATGAACAGGATTATGAAAGCGGGGCCGGAAAACAAGGTGCTTTAAACTCCACATAAAAGGTGGTCCCCCTAACTCCGGTATCCACCCTGATGGCGGCGTTGTGCCTGCTGGCTACCCGGTAGCAGGTGGCCAGCCCCAGGCCGGTGCCATTGTCCTTGGTGGTAAAAAAAGGCGTGCCCAGCTTATCCAGAAATTCCCCGGGAATGCCCCGGCCCTCGTCCTGAACAGACAAAATAAGGTTGCTGCCGCCGGTGGAAGTTTTAATAGTCAGCTTGCCGCCGGGTCCCATGGCCTCCAGGCCATTGCGGACAAGGTTCAGCACCAACTGGCGAATCTCCTTTTCATCCAGCAGGATGTCCGGTATTTCTCCCAGCTCCAGCTGAATAAATTTGCCCTGCATCATCGCGTCGGCAATGATTAACGGGTTAAGGTTGTTAATTGTGGTATTTAAATTATGTAATTTCAGATTTACGGTTTTATTTCTGGCCAGGGCCAGAAACTCAGCAATAATTGAATTGGCCCGGTCCAGTTCTTCTATCATTAAAGTATAATACTCCTTGTAGTGCAGGCATTCTTCCTTGCCGCTGAGCACCTGCAAGAAGCCCCGGACTATGGTCATGGGATTTCTTATTTCGTGCCCGATGCCGGCGGCAATTTCACCCACCAGGTTTAGCCGGTCCAGCCGGGCTAGTTCGACTTCAATTTGTTTGAACTCGGTAATGTCATTTATTGTTAAAATTAAACATTGCTCCCCGTTTAGTTCGGTGGGTTCTGTGGACAGCAGGCCCACCCGTACCTTGCCCGGCTTACTGCTGAAGCTTATTTCCAGATTTCTCACCGAGTTCAGCTCCAGCATTATCTGGCTAAACCTGGTTCTGCTCTCGGAGTCGGACCAGAAATTCAGCTCCCAAGGTGTATGCCCGATGACATCTTCGTAATTGTAGCCGGTGGCGTCCAGAAAGCTGTTGTTAATATTGATAAAGTACCCGTCCGCTGAGACTATGGCCATTAGGGCCGGGCTGGCATTAAAGGTCTTGGCGAAGCGCTCCTCCGACAGGCGCAACTCCCTTTCGGCCCGAAAGCGCTCACGCCTGGCCGCTACCTCCCGCAGTTCCCGGGTGATGACCGGGATCAGCCGGGCCAGGTTGTTTTTCAGGATGTAGTCGTGGGCACCGGCCCGCATGGCCTCCACAGCTACCTCCTCGCTAATCTTCCCGGAGACAACAATAAGGGGCAGATCGAGTTTTGCTTCCTGCACTATCTTCAATGCTTCCAGCCCGCTAAACTGTGGCATCACATAGTCTGCAATGATTATGTCATAAGCCTGCCTGGCCAGGGCGGCCCGCATGGCAGCGGGGGTATCCACCCGGGTTGGCAAAGGCCTATAACCTCCTCTGGTTAGCTCGCCCACAATCAGCAGCGCGTCGTCCTCTGAGTTCTCCACAAGCAAAACACGCAGTGGGGTATCCATTTCGTGTCACCTTTCTCACTTTTCTCAGCTAGCCCGAAATAATGCTGGCAATTTTATAGTAATATCATTATTTGGACATTTTTCATTAATTATCCTCTTTTAATTAGAAACAAATTTCTAATATTTCTTATCATTTGAGAGTCAAAAGTTCATTAAACAAGTATTTTACCACGGTGGTCAAGGCCAAACATTTTGTTGGTTTATCAGCTGGTATCTTTTGATATTTACAGTATACTTCGATATTCAACCTTATTCCTCCTGCTGTGCCAGGAACTAATTTTGGGTATTCCAAGGGGTTTTTGCAGTGGAATCATATATTAAGTGACAAGCATTTATGGTAAAATAAAAAATACGTATATATCACTGCGCCGGGTGCTGTTACCGGCTCTGCCGCGTCGTTCGCTGCCGATAACGCCGTGCTCCACCTGGTTTACTGAATGCTTACAAAAATACTTTATTACACTGTATTTGAGGGAGTGACTTTAATGACCCATACTCTGGCCGTTCTAGTATTGAATAAGCCCGGCGTGCTGGCCCGGATTGCCGGTTTGCTGAGCAGAAGGGTATTTAACATCGAGAGCATCGCCGCCGGCTATACCGAGGAGCCCGATGTGACCAGGATTACCATCGTCACCAAGGGAGATGAGCGGGAGCTTGACCAGGTGGTGAAGCAGCTTTCCAAGTTGGTGGATGTGATAAAAATTACCCAGCTGACCCCCCAGGACTCCATTGAGCGGGAGTTGGTGATGATCAAGGTCAAAGCCGGTCCGGAAAACCGCTCGGCTATTGTGGACATTGTTGATGTGTTCCGGGCCAACATTGTGGATGTGAACCGACAGACCATGGTGATCCAGATCATCGGTGACGAGAGGAAGATTGACGCCCTCTGCCTGATGCTGGAGGAACACGGTATAGTGGAGATGGTACGCACTGGCAAAATTGCCCTGTCCCGGGGCCCCGGCGCTGCTAAAGATGAAGTATAAGCAGGTAATATATGATATCTAACTGCGTATTGACATAGGGTATTGATCTGTGTATATAATGTGTTATACATTAGGTATATTTTCTTGAGTACATTGCATTTAATGCGTAGGGGGTAATCGGCAGGTGGCTCAGGTTAAGCGGATTATGATTAGCCTACCCGATGCTCTTTTAGCCGAGGTGGATTGTATAGTTGAGGCGGAAAGTCTTAACCGGAGTGAATTAATCCGTGAGGCTATGAGATTATATATACGGGAGCGCAAGCGCCGCCTGTTGCGCGAACAAATGATCAAGGGGTACATGGAAATGGCAACAATAAACTTGGCTCTGGCGGTGGAGCAGTACCGCCTGGAGGCGGAGGTTGCACCTATCCTTGAGGCCCGGGTGGTGGAGGTAAAGTAGCCCATGCAGATCCGCCGAGGAGATATTTATTACGCCGATCTGAGCCCCGTGGTTGGCTCGGAACAGGGCGGGACAAGACCGGTATTAATTCTGCAGAATAATATCGGCAACCAGTATAGCCCGACAACCATTGTGGCGGCGATAACATCGCAGATTGCCAAAGCCAAACTGCCTACTCACGTAGAGCTGAATACTTACCCCGGCGGGCTGGAAAAGAACTCCGTGATTTTGCTGGAGCAAATCCGGACCATTGACAAAAGCCGTCTGATGGAAAAGGTCACCTCCCTGAACGATGAGTTGATGCAAAGGGTGAACCATGCTGTCGAGATTAGCCTGGGTCTGGTGGATATCTAAAGTGTACATAATATGTAAGTGATGATAAGCGCGCTGTCTTAACGGGATAGTGCGCATTATCTGTATTTAAGCGCTGAATATAGTGCGACACAGAAACGTACCCTGTCGTATTACAAGTCATTGTCAAAAAATGTGTCTTTTTTTGTTTATGCCGCCATATGCTTATATATTATAGCTTTAAGGAGGCATGGCGGATGAGGCCGGTGATTGGGATAACCTGTAATCTGGACCCGGACCGGGGCCAGCACCTGCTGGCCGCTGACTATGTTGATGCTGTCGGCAGCGCCGGAGGGGTGCCGCTGCTGCTGGCCCCGTCCGTGGGAGTGGCAGCTTGGGAGCAGCTGGAACTGGTTTCCGGACTGCTGCTTTCCGGGGGAGGGGATATTGACCCCCTGCTCTTTGGGGAGGAGCCCCTGCCGGGTACTGGTAATATCGTGCCCGAGCGAGACGAGTATGAGCTGGAACTGGCCAGTCTGGTCCTGGCCCGGGGAAAGCCGGTACTGGGCATCTGCCGGGGCATGCAGGTGCTTAACGTGGCAGCCCGGGGCACCGTGTACCAGGACATCTCCCTGGGGGCGGAGCAACCCCTGAAGCACAGCCAGAATGCCCCCCGCTGGTACCCCACCCACCACATCAGCATTGCTAATGACAGTGCTCTGGCCGGGATACTTGGCTGTACCCGGATTAAGGTGAATAGCTTTCACCACCAGGCGGTGGGTTGCATTGCCCCGGGCTGGAGGGCGGTGGCCACGGCCCCGGACGGCGTAATAGAAGCTATTGAAGGGCATACTAATTTTGCCCTGGGGGTGCAGTTTCACCCCGAGACAATGTGGCGCAAAGACCAGCGCCTGGGTAAGTTGTTTGTCGCATTGGTGAATGCTGTCGAAAAGTTCTGTGGTAAATGAAAAGGATGTACACATTAGTGCGTAGAAAGTAACCAGGGATCAATTTGTGGAAGGAAGATGATTATGCTGGCGCTTGCCGGGGGCAAAGTAATGACCATGACAGGGAACATCTTTGCCCGGGGCACGGTGATTATTGAAGGTAAAAAGATACGATTAGTGGGAGAAGACCTGCCCGTCCCGGAGGGCTGCCGGAGGGTAAGCGTTGCTGGCTGCCTGATAACACCCGGTCTTGTGGAGGCCCACTGCCACGTGGGCATGGTGGAGGAAATCTACCGGGAGGAGGGGGACGACGGCAATGAGTACACTGATCCGGTGACCCCCCACCTGAGGGCCATAGATGCCGTTAACCCCATGGACCTGGGCTTTAGCGACGCCCTGGCGGCCGGGGTAACTACTGTTGTAACCAGTCCCGGCAGCGCCAATGTCATAGGCGGGGAAATGGTGGCCCTGAAGACCTTTGGCGAAGTGACCGATGAGATGGTGGTGCGCTTTCCGGCGGGCCTAAAGGCAGCCCTGGGGGAAAACCCCAAGCGCAATTACGGCAAGGATAAAAAAACGCCTGCCACCCGCATGGCCTCCGCGGCCCTATTACGGGAGGCCCTGGTTAAGGCCCGGGACTATTTGGACCGCCTGGCCAAAGCGGGTGAAGGCAAGGGGGACCCACCTGCCAGGGACCTGAAAATGGAGGCCGTGGCCAGGGTATTAAATGGCGAAATCCCGTTGCGGGTGCACGCCCACCGGGCCGATGACATCATGACGGCCGTGCGCATTGCCCGGGAGTTTAACCTGCGCCTGATTCTGGAGCACTGCACTGAAGGGCACTTGATTGCCAGCCGCCTGGCGGCCCTGGGCATACCGGCGGTGGTAGGGCCGGTAATAACCAACCGGGCCAAGGTGGAGCTGCAAAACCGCAGCCTGGAAACGGCAGCCGCCCTGTTTAAGGCCGGAGTGCAGGTAGCCATCATGACCGACCACCCGGTGGTCCCGATTCAGTACCTGGCTTTGTCTGCAGGGTTGGCGGTGCGGGGCGGACTGGACGAAAACCGGGCACTGGAGGCAATAACCTCCGCCGCAGCCGGGATAACCGGCCTGTCAGACCGGGTTGGCAGCCTGACCCCCGGCCTGGATGCCGATATTGTAGTCTGGGAGGGCCATCCCTTTGATCTGCGCTCCCGGGTCAGGCAGGTTTACCTGGAGGGAGAATTGGTTTTTGAGGGGTAAAAAATATAGGGATTAGGAAGGAAAACAGGACAGATTATATAAGAGGTAGGGGGTCTTTAAAGTGAAGCCTTTGGATGTACTGGTGGTAGATGATCAGCCGGGTGTTCGCTTTCTGCTGAATCTGGTAATCAGGGAGGCCGGCCACCGGGTGCACACTGCTCAAAACGGTCTGGAAGCGGTCGACATGGTGCGGAAGTTGAATCCTGATTTAGTATTCATGGATGTAAGAATGCCTCTTCTGGGGGGGTTGGATGCGTTGGAAAAAATCAAGGAGATGATGCCCGGCGCCAACGTGATAATCATGTCCGCCTACGGCTCTGAGGATGTTGAGAAAAAGGCCCTGCGGGATGGCGCCCTGTGCTGTATGGCCAAACCCTTTGATGTGGACAAGCTGAGAGGCTTTATTAACGAGTTTGCCGGAGAACGCCAGCACCGCAATAATGCAGCCATGGATGTCTGCGTGGGCTAAATTTTACTTTGCGCCGAAGGTGTTGACTTAGTTTGAATGAGCTATTGCGCATACTGGACGCCAACTTTAACCGGGCCAGGGAAGGCCTGCGGGCTGTTGAGGAGGCGGCTCGATTTATATTAAATGACTGCGCCGCCACAGGGGAAATAAAAAGCCTGCGGCATGCTCTGGCCGAGCTGGCCGGCCAGACGCCGGGTGGCCCTATGTGGCTGCTGGCGGGGCGAAGCGCTGCAACTGATGTTGGCGCCAACTCCCGGGATGTTTCGGAGATGATCCGGGTTGACCTGGAACATGTAGTCTTGGCCAACTTCAAGCGCATCCAGGAGGCTGTACGGGTGCTGGAGGAGTACGGCAAGCTGATTGGCCACCCCGGACTGCTGAAGATCAAGACTCTGCGGTTTCAGGTCTACGATTTGGAGCAGCGGCTGCTCCCGCGCCTGCTGGAATCAAAACCTCGACCGGACTATGCCCTGTATGCCATTACGGGGTCCAGGTTTTCCCGGGGGCGGGACACGGTTGAGGTAATGGCCGGGGCCATCAAAGGCGGCGCCGGGGTAGTTCAGTTGCGGGAGAAGGAGCTTGACGGGGGTGCGCTGGTTGAACTGGGGCACCGGCTGCGCCGGCTGACCAGGGAGGCCGGGGTCACCTTTATTGTTAACGACCGGGTGGATGTGGCCCTGGCGGTGGATGCCGACGGGGTGCACTTGGGCCGGGCTGACCTGCCCGTACCCGTGGCCAGGCAGCTTTTGGGGCCCGGCAAGCTCATCGGGGTTTCCGCCCTGACCCTGGAACAGGCCCTCAAAGCCAGGGAGGATGGAGCCGACTATCTGGGGGTGGGCCCGGTATTTGAAACAGGGACCAAAGAGGACGCCGGGACGGCCCTGGGACTGGGGCTGGTATCACGGGTGGCCAAGCAGGTTGGCTTGCCCCAGGTGGCCATAGGCGGCATCAAGGCGGAGAACGTTGCCCGGGTGGCGGAGGCGGGCGCCGATGGTGTGGCGGTGGTAACCGCGCTGGTGGCGGCTGAGGATGTGGCCGGGGCGGCGGCGGAACTAATCAGGGAATTTGAGCAGGGCAGGCTAAGGCGAACTGCAAACAGTACATAACAGCCGGCGAGGCCTTCAAGGCAGGCGCCGGCTTTTGTATGGGTAAAATGCTATGGGTCCACCAAGGACCGTCCCATTGACCTGAATCCATGCCACTGTTGAACGTCTCCTGGCGCATCTCTTGTAAATGAGGTCTGGTTAAAGTAAAATACAGGGTAACTACTCAGGAGTCAGGAGTCAGGATGAGAAAACCAGCGAAAACATTTGAAGATTTACTGGTATGGCAGAAGGCGCACCTGTTTGTACTTGCGGTTTATCATTTATCCATGGCGTTTCCGAAATATGAGATATACGGTTATTCTGAATTCTGACTCCTGAATTCTGAATACCTGAATAGTAACAATACAGGTGAGTATTACTGGCAGGTGGTGGTTAATTGAAACTGTCCGAAATTGGCGAATTTGGCTTAATTGAGTTGCTGGGGCGGGATCTTAACTGGGGTCCCGACAATGTGGAAATGGGCATCGGAGATGACACCGCGGTGCTGCGCCTGCCCGGCGCCGGCTATCTGCTCTTTACCACTGACATGATGGTGGAGGGCATCCACTTTTCCCTGGCCTACGGAACCCTGCGCCAGGTGGGGATTAAGGCCATGGCGGCCAATGTAAGCGACATCGCGGCCATGGGGGGGCGGCCCACCCAGGCGGTGGTTTCCGTGGCCCTGCCGTCCCGGTTGAAGGTGGCGGACGTGGAGGATTTATACCGGGGGCTGCGGGAGGCGTCCCGGGAGTATGGCCTTAACGTGGTGGGCGGGGATACGGTGCGCAACCCGGAGCGGCTGATAATCAACGTGGCCATGCTGGGGGACGTGCCGGCAGGCCGGGCCGTGTACCGCAGCGGCGCCCGTCCCGGGGACTTGGTGTTTGTAAGCGGTACCGTGGGCAAGGCTGCCGCCGGCCTGCAGGTCTGCCGGCAGCCTGAAGTCAACTGGCCCGCCGGCCCGGCGGCCTTTGCCCGCCGGGCCCATCTGGAGCCCGGGGCGCGCCTGGAGCTGGGACTGGCCCTGGCCGCCGGGAACTGGGCCACCTCCTTAAATGATATTTCCGACGGGCTGGCCAGCGAGGTGCATGAGATTTGCCGGGCCAGCGGGGTTGGCTGCCGGGTGCGGCGGGCGGATCTTCCGCTTGCCCCGGAGACTAGAGAAATTGCAGCCCGGGCCGGGGCGGACGCTCTGGAGTGGGCGCTGTTTGGCGGTGAGGACTTTGAGCTGGTGGGCACCATCAGCCCGGGCAATCTGGCCCGGGCCAGGCAGGCCCTGGGGGTCCTGGCCGGTGACCTTTGTTTGATTGGCGAAATACTGCCGCCGGGGGAAGGGGTCTTTTTAACCGGCCCGGACGGCTGTGATACACTACTAAATCCCGGCGGCTACAATCATTTTCGTTAATTATTCGGAAATACGGGACATAATGTTTTAAAAGGGGTGAGGCGCTTGGGGAGATAATTACCAAGTCGCCGGCGGAAACCGCCGGGGTTGGTGAGATTCTGGGGAGTCTGCTGGGACCGGGGGATGTGATTTGCCTGCTGGGCGATTTAGGGGCCGGCAAGACCTGTCTGACCCGGGGCCTGGCCCGGGGATTGGGTGTGGAGGAGCATGTGACAAGTCCCACCTTCACCTTGATCAACGAGTACCACGGCCGCTTGCCCCTGTACCATATGGATGCGTACCGCCTGGAAGGGGCCGGTGATATGGAAGACCTGGGCTGCGAGGAGTATTTTTACAGCAGCGGGGTAACGGTGTTGGAGTGGGCCGACCGGGTGGCCGCGGTACTGCCCGGGGAGAGGCTGGACATCCTTCTGACGGTGGATGAGGGCGATGAGCGCTTGCGCCGCCTGGCTTTGAGGCCGGCGGGCGAGCGGTATGAAAAAATGGCGGAGGTGCTGGTCAGTCTTGTACGTGCTGGGAATTGAAGGGGCAACGCCGGTAGCGTCGGTGGCTGTGGCCGGGGAGGGGAAAATCCTGGCTGAGCGGTCTGTAGATAATTTGCGGACCCACTCCATAAATTTAATGCCCATGATTAGGGATGTGCTGGCGGATGCCGGGCTGGGCCGTGGTGACCTGGGGGGGGTGGCGGTGTCCTCGGGGCCGGGGTCATTTACCGGCCTGCGCATCAGCATGAGCACTGCCAAGACCCTGGCCCAGGTGTGGAGACTGCCCATTGCCGGCATTTCCACCTTTGATGTGCTGGCCTACCCCCTGGCCGGGCATGGCTCTTTGCTCTGCCCCATCCTGAATGCCAGGAAAAACGAGGTTTACGCAGCCCTGTACGACGCTTCCGGGGGGGAACCGGCTTTGCTGGCAGGCCCACTGGCCGTGGGGTTGGAGGAGTTGGCGCGGCTTTTGGGCCGGCATGAGGGACGAGTGAGCTTCCTGGGTGACGGGGCGCCGGTTTTCCGGGAGGAGCTGGCTGACCGCCTGGGTGAGCGGGTCCAATTTCTGCCCCGGTGCGCCTCCTTTCCCCGGGGCGCGGCGGTGGCCGAGCTGGGCTGGCGCTTCATTAATACCGGGCGGGGGGCGGATCCCCTGGCCCTGCTGCCCCAGTACGTAAGGCAGTCCGAGGCGGAAGTGAAGTGGCAGGAAAAGCATGGCGCAGGATAATATGGCGTTTAACCCGAATCAGAAACTGACCTTTCAGCAAATGGCAGAGGACCACCTGGATGAGGTGATGGGTATTGAGGCGCTATCCTTTACCTCGCCCTGGTCCAGAAAAGCGTACTTGTACGAACTGCATAACAATGATTTTGCCCACTACATAGTTGCCCGGCTGGAGGACCGGATTGTGGGCTACGCCGGCATGTGGGTTTTAATGGACGAGTCCCACATAACCACGGTGGCGGTACACCCGGTCTGCCGGGGCCGGGGTTTGGGGCGTTCTATCATGGCCGAAATGATGAGGCGTTCGCTGATCATGGGGGTCACCCGAATCACCCTGGAGGTGAGGAGTTCCAACCAGCCCGCCCGCAGTCTGTATGCATCCCTGGGCTTTGTGGAAAAGGGCTTGCGGAAAAAATACTATGCCGATAATAACGAGGATGCCGTCGTCATGTGGGCGGAGTTAATGCAAGAGGAGAGTTTTTGCAATTATGTAAAAATGATTTAGTACAGTAAAGGCAAAACATATCAAGTGAGGGATTTTAATGAGTCAGAGCATACGCATGCTGGTTCGCTTTGGCGCTCTGGGGCTGATACTGGCAGCGCTTTTTGCAGGACTGCCCGACATCTGGTCCCTGCTCCTGGGGGGCGTGGGGCTGTTAGGCTTCTTTTTCGCCGGCGGGGGCGCCTGACGGGTTTGAATAGTGAATTGGTTCAATTCACCCGGCGCCGGAATGTTCTGGACAAAGTGCAAAGATTATGATAAATTAAAACCATTAATCACTGAACTAATCCGCCCTAAGATCCCCGCCTCTATAGGCGGCGGGTTTCAAAGGGCGGTTAAGTCCAGTATGGACTCGGCTAACATTCAGAGGGGGTTGAATCCCCCTCTGAATGAAGTCTCGTTCAAAGAAATCAGGTGCGTGATGTGCCCCCACAGCCG
>JBFMEU010000027.1:0-33817 GCA_040753155.1 Bacillota bacterium | reverse complement strand
TTTGCCATAAGTATGCACCTCACTTGGTTTTAGGTCGTTTTGTAGTGATTACTACCTAATTCGACAAGTGACGGTGCATTTCCTATTTATGGCCCCCTAAGGAATTAAAACTTTTCGAACAGACTCTCAAAGGCTTTATCTGTGAAATAATGCAGGACATAGTTGAATCTCCGGCGGGTTTTCCTGAAGACTATAATGAAAACCTTTTACGATTTAGTGAAACACATGCTAATTTCTGTCAGACTGTTAATGCCTGCGTATTCCATGATGAAAAGGCATGCAAGTTTAACAGCAAGGTTACTACAGTGGTTCCCATTGTAGGCGCGGGCACTCGCCTGGGAACGCTTGTGCTGGCCAAGTTTGACCGGCACTTTACCGATGAGGATCTTATTCTGGCCGAACTTGGAGCCACGGTTGTGGGTATGGAAATTTTAAGGGCGCGGGCGGACCGGATGGAAGAAGAGGCCAGGAAAAGGGCGGCTGTTCAGATTGCCCTGGGTACCCTTTCTTATTCTGAGCTTGATGCCGTCCAGCATATTTTCCATCACCTGGAGGGTGATGAAGGTCTGCTTGTGGCAAGTAAGATTGCCGACCGGGTGGGTATTACCAGGTCAGTTATCGTGAATGCCCTGCGCAAGTTTGAAAGTGCCGGGGTTATTGAATCAAAATCACTGGGTATGAAGGGCACCTATATCCGGGTGCTTAATGACAGGTTGCTGGAAGAACTGGACAAGCTAAAGCAACATTAAATCAATAGCCCTGAAAGAAAGACCACAGCACGCTGTGGTCTTTCTTAAGCAATTCTCAAACAAACGGAGGAAGCTTTATTATGGCTTCAAAAAAAGTTGAAATAGAAATTAAAGACCCTGCTAACCTGCCGGCCGCAATAAAGAGTGCAGGGCATAGTCAATTTTTTTAGGGTGGTTTTAAAAAGCGACGAAGACCGGTTCACCAAGACCAACCAATCAGCCTCCTTTTGGCCTCTATTTCCCGCTGCAGGCGGGCCACAACAGTATCCACCCGGAGTTCACTCTTTCTTACCTTCATACTGTCCACCAGGCGGTTAGTTGCGTTTAAAGCTGTCTGTGCCAGAATATACGGCACATACAGCTGGGCCTTGTTACCAACACCGGGCACATGGCACTCGAAGAGCAAATCTTCCTTGATCTGCTTGAGGACATCAGCCGGCAGGTCGGTCAGGTTTACTCTTTCCCGGTCTTGATATAACGATTCCACCTCACGCACCACCGGTCCATAGAGGGCTCCTTCACCGGCAAATCGTGCCCTTATCTCAAGCAGGCCGCAGGCAACAAGATAGTTAAGTATTTCATGGGCATAGGCCGCCCGTATATTTCCCCGCTCAATTCTATTGGCCACAAGGCAGGGCTCAAGTTCATCCCTGGCTATTCGTTCAAGCTGTTTTCGCAGGGGGCCGATTTCAGCTTCGGTCAGGGATTCCGGCTCAGCAAGCTGTAAACCGTCGAGATCCTGCCACGACCGGACCAGCCGTACCTCTCTGCTATCGCCGGGACCCAGGCAGACGGCGGCATAACCAACCATTTTTACATCGTCCATGCCGTGAACCGGAACAGAAATCCTATTAATACATGCGGGAAGATCAAAGCCGTTGAAGTGTTCCAGGATGGCGTCGAAGAATGGGTCTCCATAGGATGCAAAATGTACCCGGGATCCACCATCAGCCATGCCTTCTTCGCAGAGGTCCCGTGAAACAGTAAGGACTGAGCCGTCTCTTATGTTTCCGACACCATGCAGGGTAAATGTTGGCTTTGCAGGATCCTTTGACACGACACAACCCAAATCCTTGAGATACTGTGATCTGCTAATAGCTTCCCATATGGCCGCCAGGTTCACCGGCGGGGCAGTGCTTGCCCGGGCTGTACGCATGTAAATATCATATAAGTCCCTCGGGCTGATCTCCATGCTTTCTGTTTGTTTACGCTGCAGTTCAATTCTTTCCCGGGCACGGGCCTCCAGTCTTTCGGGGGTAAGCTTTCCTTCCGCCAGTTGTTGAAAGTCCTCCGGCGTCACCGGAAGAAGCGAAACCTGTTGTGTGCCGACAATTATATTGGCTTCAGCCAGGCGGTTCAGCAGGCGCCCGTATACAATCTCCTCTGCGCTGCCGATATAGCAAAGGTTGAGGACAAAGATATCTTCGTGTTTTTGCCCGATACGGTCGATACGTCCAATCCTCTGCTCGACCTTCATCGGATTCCAGCCGAGGTCAAAGTTAATCAACAGGTCTGCGGTCTGCAGGTTTAAACCTTCGGCTGCGGCGTCGGTGCATACCAGCACGTCAATCTCTCCGCGCAGAAACCGTTCTTTGACATCTTCACGGTCCACATTGACCATTTGGCCTGTGTTGGGATCTAAGTATTCAGCCCCCCGGCCGGAATATGTGCCGATAAGCATGCGCTGGTCAGCTTGAAGCAGACGGCCGACAATGTCTGTAAGCGTATCATAAAAACGGGTAAAAATGACAGTCTGCCTGATATTGCCGGTTTGCCGGTTTTTTCGCCTGTCGAGAGTTTGAAAGAGCTCCTTCATCTTTGATGAAGGCCCGGTGAGGTCGGCCATATCGCCAATCATATCCCTCAGGCGATCCCTCTCCCATTTAAGATCTTCCGGTGTACGGTTCTTTAACAGGGATTGAGCTGCCGGCAGGTCATCCTCATCCTCGCCGTCATAAACCACGTCTTCCAATGATGAAGCTCCCGGTTCGGATTCATCCGCTTCCACAACAGACTGATGCCTGAGAGTGGCCTCCACCTTGTTCAGACGGTTTTGTAAAGTTTCACGAAAGGCATAGAGGCTGGAGGCAAAACGGAGCCGCAGGAAGCTCAGTAAAAAGCTGATCATCTGCCGGAACTGACTGTCTCCATGGGCGCGGATCTGCCTGGCCAGGCCCTGGCAGTAATCTTCCAACTGGTCGTAAATATGACGCTCCAATGGCGTAAACTCTATGCGGGGTATAGGAAGGACGCGCCGTTTGGCAAGGTTTTGCTGCAACTGCCCATTTTCACGGTAGATTTCCAGCAGCCGGCGGGTATGCCGGAGCATCACCCGTGAGAGTGGTGACGCGCTGAAAATCAAGCGGGACATAAGGTCAATGTCTCTGCCCGAGGGAATCCGCCCGTTTTCCAACCATTGCTTTACGGTTATACGAATACGTCCATCGATTACGCTATCCTCGATAAAACGCCAAAACATAGGGTCCTGTACCCCCATAGCCCGCAGCATACGCTGGATAAAGCCCCACTCATATTCATTAATCTTTTGCTTATATACGATCTTACCCAGAATATCATAATATTGTTGTGTCAGCTTGGGATCAAACTGAAACGCCCCCACACGATTCGTTAGCGCCAGTAAGTCGGATACTTCCACGGGATTAATCTGCATCGGTGTGGCGGTGGCCAGCCATAAGCCATCCGCCTGCTTCCGCAGATAATCACGGATAGCCACGTAGAGGTGCCCGAAGTCCGGGTTTGCCCCAGGACCGCCGGAGGGATTGCGCCGTCTGGCAGCGTGGGCTTCATCCACCAGGGCGAGGTCAAACCGTTTTGCGCCGCTAAGGGCCGGCAGCCGTTCCCGGCGGGAGAGCAGGCCTGTCGACACGATGACTAAATCAGGACCATAAATCGAGGCCGCCGGCCGGTTTTCCTCCAGTGGGAAAATATACTCATGACAGGTTTCAGGCATGGTACGTGCCCGACCGAAAGAAAGCAGCATTTTCGAGGCCATCTGGCGCTGCCACTGCTTGGTAAGGCTTGCCGGCGCGGCAATTAGAATGCGTTTCACCAAACCGGAAAGGTAAAGGGAGCGGAATGCCAGCCCGGCCTCAATGGTTTTCCCGAGGCCCACTTCATCACACAGAAGGTAGGAGTAAGGCCAGGTTTCCACCAGCCTGCGCACAACCACCGCCTGGTGCGGCCATGGCTTCACAGGGGCGGTCTCCATGCCGACGAACCTTCCTCCCGGCATTTTCGGCGCGTCACGAAGGACGGCAAATTGCAGCCTCTCCAGCGCCGAAGGAGGTTGGACCGCTTTGGGTGCGGAAACAGTCCCGTCAATCTCCGCCGGATGGTCAACCCCTTCCGCAAACCGGACCAAACGCCTCCGGACGGCCTCGGGCAGGGACATTACCGGCATATGGGGAATATGTCCCTGCCACAGGTTTTCAAAGTCCTCTGCGGCTTTTTCGGCCCTCAAGCGGTCCGTTTCTCCCCACCAGTCACAGTGGACATCTATATTCTCGGCGTTCAGGACAAGGGCCGTTTTTGATTCGTTGAGTGTACCTGCCCCGTACAGACGGTTTCCAAATTCGTCACTTAAAACAAACCACTTTTCATGTACATAACCATCGTCCACGGCATCTATCGATAGCGGCTCACCGGTCTCCCCGTGAACCCTGAAGGCCACACGGACCTCCAGGTACCCGCGGGTCACCATCCAGGCCAGGAGTGTTACCCCGTTCCGTATATTCTCCGGCCAGGATTCCGGCCGTTCCAGCTCACTATTTAACAATGCCGCCAGCCGTTCTCTATCCCCGGCCAGAATGGCCCTCACGTCATCCGGCTCCAGGTCGGCGCCTGCAATAAGTCGCATCTTGCCCTTTCTGCCAACGAAGCTGGAAAAACCCCGGGAAGCGGCAGCCAGAGAGGAGGACCTGAAGTATCCGGCCACGCGGTCGTAGTGAACTGAAAGCTGCAGAGCGGGGATATAGAAGTCTTTGAGAATATCCACCGGCCGGCCGTCTATAATAGTTGATGATGTCTTATAAGAAAGGAGCCAGCGGTGTGTCCGCAGGCCTTTTTCTTCTGAGGATGAACCGCTTATTTCCATCATTGTATCCCCCAACCTGTCAAACACTTATAACCGGCCATGCCGGAGGCTGTTCAAAAAGCTCCGGGCAAGGCTTTGAACGAAAACGTACCGGGTAGTACGCCGGAGCGAAAAAGCCGCCGCCGCAGCGCAGCAGGCGGACTTTTTCAACAGCCTCCTTATTTCAAGCCGAACATTATTGCCCCGGCCTCCTGACGCAGCTTATCATCGGACATTTCAGCAGCCCAAACCGAGAGCAAATCAAGGATCACCTGCACCCGTCCTTCCGCGTGCTGTATCAGGTATGCCCGGGCAACGGGCACGTCTCCCTCCCGGTAGGCCAGGATCAGGCCCTGGAGGATATCCCATTCGGTCTGGGGGCTGTCAATGAGTTTCTTGTCGCGTTCTTCCGGCAGGGCCAAGCGCAGTTTTGATCCGCGCCTGAGCAATGGCGCGTGGCAGCCGGTATCCTCTGTGCCGACGCGCCCGGAGCGCCCCCCCCGGCTTTCGTCGTTGATGCCGATCATCCGGCCGCTAACAGTGTAACCGGCAGGCTTCCCCTCAAGGCTGATGTTGAGCGCTCGCGAGAGGTTCAGGGCCTGGTCGTAGGATATGTCACCCAGGCCGAAAATGCCGTAGAGAGTAAGGGCCATGGCCGCCTCGGGGTTCAAATCGTCCACCTGCAGGCGTCCCTGGGTCAGGCGGGCGATCTGGTGCTGGGCGACGACCGCGCTGGCCTCGTTCATGGCTCGGATGGGACTTACCGGCTGGTCGCCGTCAAGCACCGGCCAGTGTTCGGAAAGCACGCGGAGCGCCCGGCCGTAACCGGCCACCATTTCATCAACGGCGTTCAGCTTCAGCGGCTCAAACTCTTGCAAACCCTCACGGACAGCCTCCCGTATCAGCCGGGCCACCCCCGCGCCGCCAAAACCGGCCCAGGTGGCAGGCGTGTTGCCTGTTGTTTTCCGGATACGGCATGTGAGAAATATGGAACTGGCCGCAGAAGCATTTTCCATAATGTGTTGTGAATTCTTAAACTCAGATTCCACTGGAAATGAAGAAGTAATTATCCAACCCGTTTCAATCAAAGAACGAGTCAGAGTTTCCCAAGCATCCTGAGTCTTATGGGTAAACATGATCGTCATTATGCCATCATCCTTGATGACACGGCGGCACTCGGCAAAGATTTCACCCATCAAGCGTTCATATTCACGGGCCGCTCCAGCGGCTGAACCGTCCCGCGCCGGGTTGGCCACAGCCTCATCAGTCTTATTGGCAGCCCGCCGTGTGAATATGCCGGGATAAAGGTCATTAAGGGTGCGCCGCTGCCAAACGTAGAAGTAATCTGACAACTCCGCATATTGAACATTATTGTAATAGGGCGGATCTACACAAATCAGGTCTACAGAATGGTCGGATACATCCATGTTAGCGGCCGTGCCGTATTTGATTTCTAGCGGAGGATTTGCTCCGCCGAGTCTTTCATGCAGCGGGGCCATCAACTCCGCCATACCCTTATAGGCATCCAGGATCTGCGACAGCCCCCAGGCCGCACCGGAATTGGGACCAGTGAAGACCATCTCTCCAAAAGTCCATTTGAGTGAGAAGTCATGTCGTCCGAAGGTTCCTGAAACAATTGCCCGTTGAGGTATCCAGCGAGTCTGTTTACTGTTATAATCAACGCATTTATCTATCATAAACTGCAGATATGTAATAACAGCACGGCCGCGCTCTTGACCAAGTTCCTCAAGAATCTCCGGCTTGAGTCGGTTCAGTTCCTCCGCCAGGGTAAGGTGCCCCAAAAGCTGGCGGGGAGTGAACATATCGCACCAGCGGGTCATGCCATAGTTAACCGGACGCATATCATTGCCTTGTGGGAAGTTCTCCGTCGGAATAAGCCCTTTGCTTTCCCATTCAGGCCAGCGCTGCCGGAGGCGATTTTCGGCCCCGGCCAGAGCCTCCAGGTCGCGGTCATTGGGCGGACGGAAAAAGCGGACCTTCTCTGTCTTAATTTCTCCTGCCCTCTCACCGGTTTTATAACGCTGTGGGCTGCCGTCTTTATCCAGTTTGGGCTGGTAACGCACGGCCACTACGCAGTACAGACGATCCTGCCACCTGCCGTGTGGCGACTCGCCCCGCGCTTGGGCCTTGATCTCGTCGGCGGGAATGGCCTGGCGGCAATGGATGCAAGTGCCCACACCGTTGTACACCGTGGCGAAATTGGGGTCCTCACTCTTCGGCCCCCGGCTGCCTGTAACCCGGTAGGTCTCGAACCAGACCTGGCCGCCTTTTTTCCGGTCGTCTGTGACAATCCTGACGCCCCACTTCTCGCCCTCTTTTAACAGCCAGCAGGTATTCAGCAAAGGCGCCTCGCCGCCGCAATGCGGGCAGGTAACCTGGCGGGTGTATAGAAAACCATCTAATTTTTCCATATAAAAAAGAGAGCCTAGCTTTTCACGGCACTTACGTAGGTATCTATTAAGTTCCTCCAACTCTTGCCCCGTTAGCGGGGATGCCGGGAAGAGGTTCTCAATTTTTTTCAGCATTCCATTACGCAGTTTATTTCCCCAGTAGTTAATAGCTTCAATTAACTTCGGACCAAAACGCAAGGGATAATCCAAGGTTGCATGGAGAATTACAGCTGCTACAGGGTTCAAATCATTAGCGATTACTTTGTGGCCCAAACGCAATGCTTCAAAAGATATTGAACCCCCGCCCGAGGTTGGGTCGAGTATTGTCAACTGCCGGTTTTCAGGCAATAACATACAGGGCGCATTAATGAAAGCACGCCCATAGCCATACTTATTCTCTTTAGTACGTATACCCTTTTCATTTTCCCAGTTAATACGTTGTTTTGCCCAGGAAGGATCCGCCGCACATCTTATAACCTGCAACCTATCCCCTTCTTTCATGGATAAGCCCTTGAAAGGTTGATTCTCTTTTTCCCAACGAATAAGTACCGGGTCATAAATCAATGACGGATCTGACAGCTTAAATCCTGCAATCAGCTCTAAATTAGCAGTACGGTGTTCTTGCTCTCTTTCAAAACTTCTGAGAACGGATGCGTCAACCGGAAGCCACTCCTGGTTATTGGCATCTTTCTCTAATTTCTCTGTAAGTTTATCATCAATAGTCCAGGGCTCTCCATTAACTATAGCCTGCACTTTTTCAATACCCAACTGACGAAGAAACCAGCCGGGGTCCGTCCCCGCAGGCAGAAGCGATCCCAGAATTGCGGCCCGGCTGGGCGTCAGCGGACGACGCGCCCACCAGACGTGTAGGTAATAGAGCGGTGGCAGAGCTGAACTGGCGCCCCGCTCCCTCTGGGTCTCGGCGCCCACCTGGTGGCAGGGAAAGCCCGCTTCTATAAGCCGAACATCAGCCCTGCTTTCTTTCACAACATATTACCCCTTTCTCTAACCGCGCAACTTCTCAAGCATAAGCAAGACGGCCTTGTCATCAGGCTGGCCGCCCAGCATTATGCGCATGCCGGCCAAAGCCCAGCGGTTACCCTCCGCCCCGTACTGGGTGGCCCGGGTCAGCCAGTACGCGGCCTCCTCGCGGCTGAAGCGCTCCACCCGCCGGGCGATGAGTTCCACCCGGTCCATATCCTTCATGCGCTCCTGGAGTTTAAATATAAGCGATAATTTAGCGCCCGCCTCCTCGTCCAGGGGCAGGTTGCCCCGGAAAGTGAGGCGTCCGTTATTGAAAAACCGGTGAAGCTCAAGGGGAATCCCGGCATCATCACATAGCCTTACAGAAATTGCCCGGATTACAGGCAAACAGCGGCGCAGGGGCAACCCATACAACAGTCCCTGTTCTTTCAAATGCGGCCTGCCTGGGTATTTACCGTTTGACCCGAAGTCCCCGTTGAGTGAAAAGCGCTTCTTTACTATGAAAACAGGAGCCGGCTTGTCTTTAAGATCGGTTATGCGCAGAACCCAGGGAGCGCGTTCTGCAAAAGTACGAATGCGCTGCCACATGTTCTGCTCCAGGTTCCAACCGGTGGTTGACTTCTTGTTTGCCATTATGCACGCCTCACGTTTTTTTGTTTTTCAGTTCCCGTATCAATAAACAATTATCATCGGGGTTAACGATGTCAATATAGACCTCTGTACGGTCACTCTTTTTTATAACACCGTCCAGCACCTCAAACAGCTCACTGAGTAATTTCATCGATGCCGGCGTGACGTTGTTCAGTTGCAATCGGAGTGTACCCCCCTGCGGCAGGTCAAGGTCGGCCAGGTCCAGGCTTTCAATGGCGGACTTGGCGCCTTTGTTATAGATGCTGCCCAGCCTTCGGATCAGGGGCAGAAACTTTTCGGCCCCTTCCCGTCCCCCCAGGCTGAATTTATTCCGGCCGCTGGTGAGCCATCCCCGCTCAGCGGCCTGCGCCGGAGTTATAAGTACGTCGCCGGGCTGAGGGTTGTACATGGCTGCAAGGGCTCCGTGAATTAGATCAGGCTTTTCTTTTTGTCCCTGATCGCCACGGACTGCGCAGAGTTGGTTTTCCCTGACCAGCGTCACCACGGCCTCATCCAAATCAGCGGCGGGAACTTCTCCGTATTTCTCCGTCAGTCCTTCCGATACCTGCTGGACAGTTGCCTTATTGTTCCGGGAAACTGTATAAAGCACTGCTTCACGCACCTTGGCCGGTTCAACCTTGCTGGCTTCGGCCCATCCCCGCTGTTTTGCTCCCTGGGGGGTGATAAGTCCGTAACCGTTGTCACCCAGGTTAATCCCCATAGGGATCTCGTTTTCCTGATGATAGAATTCCTCCGGTTTTACATTTTCCCCGGCCCCCATGCGGTAGACGCACCATACACCCTTTTGCGCGCCTGCCCGGACAATCTGATTAAAGACCCCGGGGTTCTCCAGCACCGGCCAACTGCGCACACAACAGAAGTTGTTGCGGAGTTTGTCCAGACTTATACTGTCACTGTGGTCGAAGAAAAGCTTGCTCAGATTCAGCAGGTCAGACTGAGTTGTATTTTGGCCGGTAAGGATCTCCCCATCCTTTTTCAAGATGTCATTAATCATCTCCATAAAGGGCATTCCGCCCTCGCCGCCTGCAGTCTTTATCTCTTTTCTCACTATGTGGCCCACTGTTGAGGAGTAATAAAGTCCGGTATATATACCTGAAATTGTGGTGATCAGCGCCTGCTCGCGCTCAGCCTTGCGTTTCTTGAAGTCAGCATCATCCAGACGGCGGGGATTGACACCGAAGCTCTGCGGTTTTTCAGACAATATAAGCATTGCCTTCACCTGGCGGGCTATGCCGTCAATCCGTTGCCGTACTTCCTGCGCCTGGTTTTGGAAGAGCCCCTCCAGCTCGTTTATGCCTTTAACGGCAACGGTTTCCGGGACCAGTATAAATATAAGGTTCTGCTGTTCCCGGGGCTTGTTAAATCCCTTGGTGGTAACCATTGCCTGTACATCGGCAGCCTCGGCGGTAAGCGAGACGATCCCCAGCACCGGCCTGCCCTTGCCGTCGGGTAAGTGCTCCGGCAAAGATACATCATGTTCTATATGGAACAAGCCTGCTCCTCCGGTTACAACTTTTTGTGCTGTTCTTTCAAGCAACTTGTTGACCTGGCTTGCATTCAGCGTCTTGCGGATTCTGGCCAGGACGCTGTTGATTGTAGGCTCTTCGTTGGCAAAGTATTTCCCTTGTTCATAACGGAGGTAAAAGGCGGTTTCATTAATCTCCTCCAGGGCTTTACGTACCTGCGGCGGAGTCAGGCCTGGAAAAGATACACCGAACAAGGCTTCAGATTCGGTAAGACCAAAGGTTTTTGAGTTTAACCCTTCATCACGGCCAACCAGGCTATGTAAAAAGACGGTTTTCCAGGTGTATTCGTAGAGGGGATGGCCTTCCGGGTGCGGATTGCGCCGGTCGGCCAGCTCTGCATTGCTGTGTCCCCCCTCCAGACTGCCGGTGTCGACACTGCCGATATCGGCATTTAGAATGAACATAAGGTCCGAGCTGCCCGTGCGGCCCAGTATTTCATTAACCACCCGGTCTGAGCGCAGGTCAATGTGGCAGGCGTGAATCATCGGCACAGCCTGCCTGCTCTGCCACAGGCTGCGGACAGCCATGGATAAAACCCTCAAAACACCCCGGGTGCCCTGGAAGTTCTCGGCGTTGGCAAGCTTGTTGTTCAGGAAGTTAACCAGGGTTGGGTGGAAGGGATAGGTGGCGGTCATCCGGCCCCTGAAGTTCTCGCTGGAGGCCTCATCCGGCAACAGGTTGGAGTTCCGGCGGTACATCTGCGTATATTCCTCAGCTGCCACCCCGGCGGCGTTGCGATCAATATGGACAAACAGCCGTTTTGCCAGCACGGATGAAATCTCAGCGGCCTGTACGGGTGTAATCTGAACAGCGTCACGGGCCACCACGCTGGTAACGCCCTTTACAGATCTTTCGCCTATGCCCAGCGCGTCGTCTTCGGTCACCTCTTCACCGCGCACCCGGCTGATAAGCTCTGCCAAGCGCTCGGTTTGCCTGGCAAAGGCGTCTGTGGCGCTGGCAAGAGTAAGCACAATGGCAATCCCGGAGCGGTTTCTGGCATACCCGTGCAGCGCCATCAAAAAGGCGGCCAGCTGGCTGGCACCATCGGGCCGGGCGGCTTCCAGCCGCGCCGCGTATTGTGCCAGTTCGTCCAGCATTAATATAACCTTCCGGTTGTTGAAAACCTTGTTGAAGTATGTCCTTCCCGGAGCGGCATGGGAGTTGGCGTCGTCCTCAACCTCGCGGTAAAGCCCCTCCCCGCCTACCTGATAAGCAATCTCGCCCCAAAGTGTATATGGCGCCAAGTCGTCACCCATGGGCCTGTGGACAGGTATTTCGTCCCCCGCCACACCGACCACTGCAACCGATCCGGGGTCGGGCAGAAGCTCCGGCTCAAGTATGTCTCTGATAATTCCGCCAAGCTCTTTACCTTTATATGCTAGGTGTGTACATGCAATAAGGGTGTGTGTCTTGCCGCCACCAAAAGCTGTCTCCAGCCGGTGGATGGCCGGAACAGTCATATCGCCGGCAATTCGGCCGAAGACTTCCGACAATGTAAGGCGCAATCCCTGTGTTGGGTAGGTGGCCTCCCTGAAGAAGTTCTCAGCACTGGTGTAAATGCTGTCGATTATGCCCTTGCCGCTTCGGTAATAGTCGATTATCGGGCCGAGCGACGCTGTAAAGACCTCGGGGTTAAACGCGCCGGCCAGGATCTCCGGCCGTGGCTTACATGTCTCCAGAACTGATTTCACCATTCATCCTCCTCTTATCAGCTTCCAGCCGCCATAAGTTTGGGTCCGACCTTTGGCGTATATATCTTGGTCATGAAAACCACCTTCCAGGAAGTTTGGATAATGGATATTGTAACCACTTCTTCATTACTTGAGAATATCCTGCAAGTAATACAAATACCAACATGTTAGGAGTAATTTTGGGGCGTCAGTCCTGTTTGGTTTTTCATGCCTGTGCTTGCGCTGAAAAAAATTTTGTGTTAAAATTTGTCTTGGTGTTAAATTCACACGCCGCCTGATGTTGCGGGTGGTCCCCGGCGGGGTTCCGTAACAGATGAGGGCAGCGGAGGCTTAAAAACCACCAGGGGGGAGGTGTAGATTTGTCCGTAATCTCAATGAAGCAATTATTGGAGGCTGGTGTTCATTTCGGTCACCAAACCCGCCGCTGGAATCCCAAGATGGCGCCTTATATTTTTACCGATCGCAATGGGATTTATATCATTGATTTACAGAAGACCGTACGCAAAGTTGAAGATGCCTATAACTTTGTTAAAAGACTGGCCGCAGATGGAGAAAGCTTGCTGTTTGTGGGTACAAAAAAGCAGGCCCAGGACTCAGTCAGGGAAGAGGCCAGCCGCTGCGGCATGTTTTTTGTGAATCAGCGCTGGCTTGGGGGCATGCTGACCAACTTCCAAACCATTCGCAAGCGTATCGACCGGCTGCACGAGTTGGAGCGGATGGAGGAAAATGGAACCATGGCCTTGTTGCCGAAAAAAGAAATAGCTGAGTTGATGCACGAGAAGGAGCGGCTGCAAAAATTTGTTGGCGGAATTAAGGATATGCGTAAGCTGCCCGCGGCCCTTTTTGTGATTGACCCGCGCAAGGAGAGAATTGCCGTGGCCGAGGCCAGGAAACTGGGTATTCCCATCGTGGCCATCGTGGATACCAACTGTGATCCTGATGAGATTGATTATGTCATTCCAGGCAACGACGATGCGATCAGGGCCGTTCGGCTTTTAACCAGCAAAATGGCCGACGCGGTTATGGAAGGCAGACAGGGAGAGCAGGGGTCCGAGTAATAAGGTACACCAGGTGGGGGCGCGCAATAACCCCTGCCTTTTTTCTGTCCGCCGGGCAAGTGGATTTTTCTTTAACATTTTGGAAATAATAAAGTTTTAGGGAAAACATGGTGGCAATTTGTTCATATTTAATTAAGGAGGATAGGTTGATGGCCGAAATTACTGCGGGTTTGGTTAAGGAATTACGTGAACGAACCGGGGCGGGTATGATGGATTGCAAGAAGGCCCTGGCGGAAACCGGTGGAGATATTGAAAAAGCTGTTGATTTTTTGAGGGAAAAAGGGTTGGCTGCCGCTGCCAAAAAAGCAGGGCGGGTTACGGCCGAGGGGTTGGTTGATTCCTACATTCATGGCGTGGGCCGCATCGGGGTGCTGGTGGAAGTTAACTGTGAAACTGACTTCGTGGCTAAAACCGATGAATTCCGCTCCCTGGTAAGGGATATTGCCATGCAGATTGCAGCGTCCAAGCCTGAGTATGTTCGCCGGGAGGATGTGCCCGAGGAAGTGATCGCCCGGGAAAAGGCAGTTTTGTCAGCTCAGGCGGCCAACGAGGGCAAGCCGGCAAATATTATCGAAAAAATGGTGGTTGGGCGGCTGGAAAAATTCTATAAAGAAGCCTGCCTGCTGGAGCAGCCATACATTAAAGACCCCGACCAGACTGTGGGCCAACTGCTGACAGAGAAGATTTCCAAGATAGGCGAGAATATTTCTGTGCGCAGGTTTACCCGCTATGAACTGGGCGAAGGGCTGCAGAAAAAAGAAAATGATTTTGCCTCTGAAGTAGCCGCAATGACTAATAAAGAAGACTTGGTTCAGGTGGGGTTTTGACCCCATATGAACCTTAGCCGCACTTATTTCGAGTTTACAGCCTGTTAATCCCCGACCTAAGAGGGCGGGGTCTTACAGGCTGTACGAAGATAAATGCTGAGTTTTACAGCTTTAAAAATGATCCGGCCCCCGGAAGGGATTTATGCTCTACTGTAGAATAAACATAAACGACGGGAGGTCAGGTACCTTTTATGATAACCCCCATGTACAGGCGTGTGGTGTTGAAGCTCAGCGGAGAAGCCCTGGCGGGATCGGCGGGATATGGTATAGATCCGGATGTAGTCAACTCCATTGCGGCCCAGATCCGGGAAATTGTTGAGCTGAGGGTAGAGGTGGCCATTGTGGTGGGCGGGGGCAATATCTGGCGCGGGGTGGCCGGCAGCACCAAGGGTATGGACCGGGCAACCGCAGATTATATGGGAATGCTGGCAACGGTAATCAATTCCCTGGCGCTACAGGATGCCCTGGCTAAGAACGGTACTGACACCCGGGTTCAAACCGCCATTGAAATGCGTGAAGTTGCCGAGCCCTATATCAGAAGAAGGGCCATGCGTCACCTGGAAAAAGGCAGGGTGGTTATTTTTGCAGGCGGTACTGGTAATCCATATTTTTCTACAGATACCACCGCAGCCCTGAGGGCGGCTGAAATAGAGGCGGAAGTTATTCTCATGGCCAAGCAGGTGGACGGTGTATATGACTCCGACCCGCTGCTGAATCCATTGGCCAAAAAATTCAACAGCCTGAGCTATATAGATTTACTTAATAAGGGATTAGGTGTGATGGACGCCACTGCCACGTCCTTATGCATGGATAACCGGATTCCCATGGTTGTTTTTAACCTGAATCAGCGGGGTAATATTAAGCGGGCCGTGATGGGCGAGGTAGTTGGCACACAAGTCGGAGTGTAAACTGGAGGTGATTTGGTTGACCAGCCCAGTCCTTAATGAAATGGAAACCAATATGAACAGAACGGTAGAGATTGTAAAAAAGGAGTTTGCCCAGTTGCGGGCAGGCAGGGCCACACCTGTCCTGCTGGATAAAATACAGGTTAATTACTATGGAACGCCGACGCCGGTAAATCAACTGGCCAACATTTCAGTGCCCGAGGCAAGGTTGCTGGTGATTCAGCCCTGGGATAAAGCTTCCGTGCCTGAAATTGAAAAAGCTATTATGAAATCAGATTTGGGCATAACCCCCACCAGCGACGGTAATGTTATCCGCCTGGCAGTGCCCCAATTAACCGAGGAACGGCGGATTGATCTGGTGAAAACTGTGAAGAAGAAGGCTGAAGAGGGCCGGGTAGCGGTTCGGAATTTGCGCCGGGAGGCCAATGAATCCTTGAAAGCTCAGCAGAAAAGCGCGGAAATATCTGAGGATGACCTGCGCCGCCAGCAGGATGAGGTTCAGAAATTAACAGACAAATACATTAAAGAAATAGACGCCCTGGCAGTAGCCAAGGAAAAGGAAATATTGACGGTTTAAGGACTGTGGTGTTATGAAGCCGGATGTACTGGCCCTTACCCTGAATGAAGCTCTGATTGCCTGCGCCGAGGCGGGAATTAAGGCAGATGTGGTTATCACCAGGCCAACCCGGGGGTTTGTCCCGGGAGAGGCCCGGGTGGTGCGCTGTATCAGGCTTTCCGAAACAGAGTTGGTTTTAACGGTTGCCTTTGAGCAAAAAGGGGAGGGGGGTGTGTGGAGTGGCTTATAAAGTAACCGATGAGTGTCTGGCCTGTGGAACCTGTCTGGAGTCCTGTCCGGCAGAGGCCATAGTCGAGGGGGATCTTTACAAGATTGACCTTGACAAATGTGAAGATTGCGGATCCTGCATTGAGTCTTGTCCCACCGGCGCCATTATTGAAGAATAATAAGGAAGTGAAACCCCCTCACTGCCGGAGGGGGTTGTTAAATAAATGGGGGTACGGGTAGCATGATGATATGGCCGGGAAAGATGGGTCGTAAAAATAGGCGGGCGTCACCCGAAACTGAGCAGGAACTTCGGCGGGTCTTGGACATATCACGCCTACCCGCGCATGTGGCTATTATAATGGATGGAAACGGGCGGTGGGCAACGCGCCGGGGCTTGCCCAGGGCAGTGGGCCACCGCGCCGGAGTTGAATCGCTGCGGGAAATTGTTAAGTTATGTGTTGAACTGGAACTGAGCGTATTAACTGTGTATGCCTTCTCCACCGAAAATTGGAAGCGGCCTCAAGAAGAGGTTAATGTATTAATGGACTTACTGGTGGAGTATTTGCGGCGGGAAATTGATGAGCTGTGCTCCAATAACGTTAATATCAATCCCATTGGCAGGACCCATGAACTTCCGGCCCCGGCAAGGGAGGCCCTGAGTGTAGCCAGGGAGCGCAGCAGTTCAAACAGCGGACTTATATTTAATATTGCCTTGAATTATGGCGGGCGCACGGAATTGGTCGAGGCTTTCAAGGGTATTGCAGCGGAAGTTGCCGCTGGTAACATAAAGGTTGAGGAGATCAATGAGGCCACAGTGTCCAATCATGTTTATACCGCAGGGCAACCGGACCCGGATCTTTTAATCAGGCCGGCCGGTGAATTCCGAATCAGTAATTTTTTACTGTGGCAATTGGCTTATGCTGAATTCTGGCTGACTCCGGTAATGTGGCCGGAATTTCGCCGGCTGCACTTACTGCAGGCCCTGGTGGACTTTCAGCGCCGGGAGCGCAGGTTTGGCGGCCTGTTACACACTTAGAGGTGATTATTTGCTCTGGCACAGAGTTTTAAGCGCCCTGGTTGGCATCCCGGTTATTCTGGCTGCGGTCTGGGCAGGTGGCATTCCTTTGCTGGTTTTTACCGGACTGCTTTTAGTGCTGGGACTGTCAGAGTTAACGGGGATGCTTAAAAGAATGGAGCTGCGGCCATCCAGGGGCCTGGCAATTTTTGGGGGCCTAATTCTTCTGGCCGGAACATACATTAGTGGTGAGCGGGAAGGTAGCCTGGTTACCCTGATCATAGTGCTTAATCTGCTGGCCATTGTATTCTGGCGCCGCAGTTTTTCTCCTGTTGATGCTGCGACAACTATTTTTTGTACCTTTTACGTTGGGCTGATTGTTTATGTATATCTTCTGCGCAGCATTCCCGAGGGTTTGGCCTGGCTTTTGCTGCTGCTGGCCTGTACCTGGGCCAGTGACACCATGGCCTATTTTGCAGGCAGAAAGTTCGGCCGGGTTCGCCTGGCCCCTGACCTGAGTCCGGGCAAGACGGTGGAGGGCGCTGCCGGCGGTGTACTGGGAAGTATCGTTGCCGCCCTGATTGTTGCTCAGTTTTACCCCCAATTGCCCTGGCTGCACCTGTTGATACTGGGATTTCTGGTGGGATTGGTGGGCCAGCTGGGGGATCTGGTGGAGTCGGCCCTGAAGAGGCAAACCGGGGTTAAGGATGCCGGTACACTAATCCCCGGCCACGGCGGGATCATGGACCGGTTTGACAGTATGCTTCTGACGGCCCCGCTGGTATACTACTATGTAGGGTTGTTTATAATGATCTGAGGTGAGGCCGGTGTCCAGGCATGTCCAGAACATCCTAATAATCGCCGTTATTATTCTGGTTGTCTATCTGGCGGGCAAATATGTTGTGCCGGATGTTCTTTATGTTATTTTGTATGTTCTGTCGCTGTTGGTTCCCTTTATTCTTGCCGTGCTGGTGAGCATTCTGATGGAGCCGGCAGTTTCCTTTTTACAGAACCGGGGCAATCTGCCCCGGGGACTTGCTGTGGGCCTGACCATGCTGATTATTCTGGGCGTGCTGAGTTTTATTATCGGGGTTATGGTGGTGCGCCTGGTGGCGGAGCTGACAGAGCTGTCCATTGCCCTGCCCGGGCACATAGCAGTGCTGCAGGTTTACTTTCAGGACTGGGTGGATAAGGGCATTATTTATTACGGCGCCCTGCCGCCGGCAGTGTCCGAGCAGGTGCAGCAGAATTTAATTGCCTTTACCGAGAGCATCCAGGGTCTGCTCAGGTCAGTTGTGGATGGGTTGATTCATTTGCTGTCCATCATTCCCAATATGATCATGTTTATCTTGATCACTCTAATTGCCACTTTCTTCATCAGCCGTGACCGCCATGAGATTTCCCGGCTGTGGCTGAGGATCATGCCGGTACCCTGGGGCGCCAATACACTGGAAGTCAGCCGGAAAATTGCCGAGGCCTTCATGAAGTATGTGCGGGCGTCATCAGTGCTGGTTGCCCTTACCACGGTCCAGAGTATCATTGGCTTGCATCTCATTGGTTCGAGCTATGCCCTGACCATGGGCATTCTAATTGGCATCCTGGATATGATTCCCGTGCTGGGCCCGGGCACAGTTCTATTGCCCTGGGCGTTATGGTCCCTGCTTACCGGGGCGCCATTCTTCGGGGTTAAACTGCTATTGCTTTACCTGTTCGTTCAGGTGGTCCGGGCCGTTTTGGAGCCCAGAATCATGGCTGCCAATCTCGGTCTGCACCCCCTGGCGGTGCTTGTTTCCATGTATGTGGGCCTCAAAACCATTGGCGTGCTTGGCCTGGTGATGGGACCCCTGCTCGTAATAGCTATTCAGGCCGGTATTAAATCAGGGTTAACGCTGAACCGTTAAAATAATTGGGTCAATTGCGGTTATTCTGGCAAAACCAGTGTAACCGGGCGCGGAGGTTGCATATGTATAAAAAAGTAGCTATACTTGGCAGTACAGGTTCTATCGGCAGGCAGGCGCTGGAAGTGATTAGTTCCTTCGGCGGCGAGATGCAGGTGGTGGGCCTGGCCGCCGGCGGCAACTGGCAGCTCCTGCTTGACCAGGTGAAGACCTTTCGGCCCCGGTTTGTTTCTTTGGCCAGGGAGGAAGATGCCCGGATGCTGGCCGGAGTTGAACTGGAAATGCCACCTGAGATATACTGGGGGCAGGAGGGTTTAGAGCGTATTGCCACCATTACTGAGGCCGAGGTCATCCTTACTGCGGTTTCCGGAGCGGTGGGGCTGAGGCCGACCATAGCCGCCCTTGAGGCAGGCAAGGATATTGCCCTGGCCAACAAGGAAACACTGGTGGCCGCGGGCTCTTTAGTCATGGACCTGGCCGCCGCCAGGGGCAGCAGGCTGCTCCCCGTTGATAGTGAACACTCAGCCATCTGGCAGTGTCTCCGGGGCGAGAGCCCGGCCTGGGTTGAGGCGCTAATCCTTACTGCTTCTGGGGGGCCTTTCAGAACCCTCAGCCAGGAGCAACTGGCCCGGGTGAGTGCAGATATGGCGTTAGCCCATCCCAACTGGGCCATGGGGCCTAAAATTACTATTGACTCGGCTACCTTGATGAATAAAGGCCTGGAGGTTATCGAGGCCAGGTGGCTGTTTGATGTGGACTGGGAACAAATCCGGGTGGTTATACACCCCCAGAGTGTAATTCACTCCATGGTGGAATTTGTCGACGGCTCGGTAATGGCCCAGCTGGGCTTGCCTGATATGCGGACGCCAATTCATTTGGCTCTGACCTATCCCAAGCGCCGCGGCAATCAGTTGCCCCGGTTGAACTGGCTGGAACTGGGAGCGCTGACCTTTGAACCCCCCGATCCGGGGCGGTTTCCCTGCCTGATGCTGGCCATTGAGGCCGGCAGGCGCGGGGGAACGGCGCCGGCGGTTCTCAATGCTGTCAACGAGGTGGCTGTAAACGCCTTTCTGAACAGGCAAATATGTTTTAACGGCATTCCCGGCACGGTCAGTGATGTGCTGGACTTGCATACAGTTATTGATTATCCCGGACTGGAGGAGATCCTGGCTGCAGACCGCTGGGCCAGGGAAGCTGCCGAAAAAATACTTGTAAAGTATAGTAGGTGATCTAAATTGTCTACCTTTATTGCTTCGATTATTGTTTTTGGCTTATTGATCTTCTTTCATGAACTTGGCCATTTTGCCGTGGCCAAGCGGGTCGGCATGAAGGTTCATGAGTTCAGTCTTGGCTTTGGCCCCAAGTTGATAGGTGTCACCAAGGGTGAAACCATTTATAACCTCAGGGCCTTTCCCCTGGGCGGATTTGTCCGGGTGGCCGGCATGGACCCGGAGGAAGATGTGGAAAAGGGTCGCAGCTATCAGGACAAAACCATTCTTCAGCGCATGGCCTTCATTGTAGCCGGGCCGCTGATGAATTTTGTGCTGGCGGCCGCCCTGCTGGCTTTCATTTTTATGGCTCAGGGCATGCCCACCCCCACCACCCAAATTGGCGAACTGATCCAGGGGCAGCCGGCCCAGGAGGCGGGCTTCCAGCCAGGGGACCGAATTGTGGCTATTGAGGGCCAGCGGATAACCCAGTGGGAAGAAGTTACGACTCTGATCAACCAAAATCCTGGCCGGGAAATCAGCATTTCTGTTGTGCGTGACGGCAGGGAACTGGTTATTCCGGTTGTTCCCACCGCAGATGAGGGTGGCCTGGGGAGGATCGGGATTTACCCGGGCTCGGAGATGCAGCGGATGGGCCCTGTTGCCGCGGTGGTGGGCGGAGTTGAGTATACAGTACGGGTTACGGTGCTGATTGTCGAGTTCATTGCCAAAATGATTATCGGCCAGGCCCCGCCGGATCTGGGCGGGCCGGTGCGGATAGTTTCTGAAATTGGGCGCAGCGTTGACCTGGGGGTTTTTTACCTGCTGCAGCTGACGGCCTTTCTCAGCATTAACCTGGGCTTGTTCAACCTGTTTCCCATCCCGGCCCTGGACGGCAGCCGTCTTTTGTTTTTGTCCTTTGAAGCAGTGCGGGGCAGGCCAGTGGACCCGCTTAAAGAAAACTTCATTCATATGGTGGGTTTTGGGCTGATCCTGCTGCTGATTGTATTTATTACCTATAATGATGTGATGCAGCTGCTTATGGGCGCCCATTAGCAGCCGGGAGGAGTTGCATGGAGAGGAGAAAAACCCGCCCGGTTTATGTGGGCGGGTTTCAGGTAGGTGGCGGGGCCCCCGTGTCGGTTCAGTCCATGTGCAATACCGATACGGCTGATGTACGGGCCACGGTGGAGCAAATCAACCGGTTGGCCGGGCTGGGTTGCGAGCTAATCCGGGTGGCGGTGCCTAATCTGGCCGCGGCAGCCGCCTTGAGGGAGATTAAGTCCAGCATCAGGCTGCCCCTGATTGCCGACATTCATTTTGATTACCGGCTGGCCCTGGCCGCCATTGATGCCGGGGTTGACGGGTTGCGCCTTAACCCCGGGAATATCGGCGACGGGTCAAGGGTGGCCCGGGTGGTTAAACAGGCCGGGCAGCGGGGCATTACCATCCGGGTGGGGGTGAATGCAGGGTCACTGGAAAAGGACCTGCTGGGCCCCAAAGGTGAAGTTACCGCCGGGGCGATGGTGGAGAGTGCCCTGCGGCATATCAGGCTGCTGGAGGCCGAGGGTTTCAGGGACATCAAGATTTCCCTTAAGGCCTCGGAGATTCCCTTGATGCTCGAGGCCTATGAAAAGCTGGCCGGGCTGGTGGACTATCCATTCCATATTGGTGTAACCGAGGCGGGCACCCTGCGCTCCGGGATCATTAAATCAGCCGTGGGCATTGGCGCCCTGCTTGGCCGCGGTATCGGCGACACGCTCCGGGTTTCCCTTACCGCCCCGCCGGAGCGTGAAATACCCGTCGCCTATGGCATTTTGCAGTCCCTGGGACTGCGCAGGCGCGGGGTTGAGCTGATATCCTGCCCCACCTGCGGCCGGACCCAAATAGATTTGATCCGGGTTGCCGAAGAGGTGGAGGACCGTCTCCGGGAGGTGGACAGGCCGCTCAAGGTGGCGGTAATGGGCTGTGTTGTCAACGGCCCGGGGGAGGCCCGCCATGCCGACGTGGGCATTGCCGGCGGCAAGGGGACAGGCTTGCTGTTTCGCAAAGGGGAGGTCTTGCGGCGGGTGCCCGAGGACCAGTTGGTGGAGGAGTTAATTAAAGAGGTTGAGCAATTATTGAAGGAGTAATTACATAAAGAAGACTAAGGTTCAGGTGGGGTTTTAACCCATATGTTGGGGACATTCCTTTGAAGGAGGTGTGTTCCCTGACCGCTAAACCTTAGTCGCACTTATTTCGAGTTTACAGCCTGTGCGAAGATAGATTTGCTTAAGGGGGTCCAAGATGCGCGTTTCCGAGTTATTTATACCCACCCTCCGGGAGACTCCGGCCGAGGCGGAGGTCATCAGCCACCAGTTGCTCTTGAAGGCCGGGTTTATTCGCAAGGTGGCGGCCGGTGTTTATACCCTGTTGCCCCTGGCCTGGCGGGTGGTGCGGAAGATTGAGCGAATAGTCCGGGAGGAAATGGACCGGGAGGGCGGCCAGGAAATTATGATGCCCATTATCCAGCCGGCGGAATTATGGCAGGAGTCGGGCCGCTGGGATGTCTACGGACCGGAACTGTTCCGCCTTAAAGACAGGCATAACCGGGACTTTTGCCTGGGGCCGACCCATGAGGAGATTATTACCACCCTGGTCCGGGGTGAGGTTAATTCATATAAACAGCTGCCCCAGCTGCTGTACCAGATTCAAAGCAAGTACCGGGATGAGCGCCGGCCCAGGTTCGGGCTGATGCGGGGCCGGGAATTCATCATGAAGGATCTGTATTCCTTTGACCGGGACGAAGCCGGCCTGGACCGGAGCTACAATAAAATGTATGACGCCTATACCCGCGTATTTACCCGCTGCGGCCTGCATTTCAGGCCGGTGGTGGCCGACTCCGGGGCCATCGGGGGCACTGATACCCACGAATTTATGGTGCTGGCGGACTCCGGCGAGGCAACGGTGGTGTATTGCGAGCAGCCGGGGTGTGGTTACGCCGCCAATGTAGAGCGGGCCGAGGCAGTTTTCCGTCCCGGGCCTGTTGAGGAACAACCAGGGTTTTTGCAGGAAGTGGCCACGCCGGGCCTGCGCACTATTGGTGAGGTGGCCGGATTTCTGGGGGCAGCCCCGGAAAAAATGTTAAAAACCTTGATTTATAGGGCTGATGAGCAGGTTGTGGCCGCTGTGGTCAGGGGTGACCGGGAGGTTAATGAAGTTAAGCTCTATAATGCCCTGAACTGCGTGCGCCTGGAACTGGCTTCAGAGGAAGCGGTGCGCCGGGCCACCGGAAGTCCGGCCGGATTTGCCGGGCCCGTGGGGCTTAAGGGCATCAAGATAGTTGCCGACCAGGAAGCCATGGCCGTGGTTAATGCCGTGGCGGGGGCCAACCGGTTGGATTGCCACCTGGTGAATGTGAATCCCGGCCGTGACTTCAAGCCGGCTCAGATTACAGATCTAAGGATTGTGCGGGGCGGACAGCCCTGCCCCGAATGTGGCGCCGCCCTGGCTGAAACCAGGGGCATTGAGGTTGGTCAGGTATTCAAGTTGGGGGATAAGTACAGCAAGGCCCTGAACTGCACCTATTTGGATGACAGCGGCAAGAGCAGGAGCATGATTATGGGCTGTTACGGCATCGGGGTTACCCGTACCATGGCTGCGGCCATTGAGCAAAATCATGACGCCGACGGCATTATCTGGCCGGTTTCCATAGCTCCCTTTCACGTTGTGATTGTACCGGTAAGCAACAAAGACAGTGCCCAGATGGAGCTGGCCGGCCGGGCTTATGACCTGCTGGCCGAAAGTGGCCTGGAAGTGGTTTTGGACGACCGGCCGGACCGGGCCGGGGTCAAATTCAAGGATGCCGACCTGGTGGGCTATCCGTTGCGGATAACCATAGGGTCCCGGGGGGTTGCCGCCGGGGAAGTGGAACTGCGGTCCAGGCGCACCGGGGAAACGGTAATGGTTCCTCTGGAGAACCTGGCGGAGCGGGCTAACGACATACTGCAGGCCTGAACAGGGATCAGGCGGTGCTGACGCATGCTTTTTGAAACACAGCGCTGCCAAGGCTTTGGGAGGTCGCAGGAATAAAGTTTTCCGCGCGAAATCGTAAAAGACAAAGGGTTATGAGTAATTTTTGCGCGTCAGTCCCGGGGGGCAAGGCGCCGCCCTTGTCAACTATTCTCTTCTATGTTATACTATGTTGTGGTTTGTGGACGGAAAAGGTTTCCGTTCCAGGTGAGAAAGGTTTTTGTCGTTCAGGAGTGGGTAATACCCACTCTTTCATCTTATAATAACATCAGAATTCGTAACTACTCAGGAGTCAGGAGTCAGAATGAGATTCAATGTTTAATATATTCAGTTTTCATAAGGGGGAACGGGTGATGGGAAAAAACAGGGTTGCTGATGCGGCTGCCGGGCTGGCAGTTCCTTTGGTTGAGGAATGCGGGTTGGAACTGGTTGACGTAGAGTACGTCAGGGAGGGGGGACGATGGTATCTGCGGGTATACATTGACAAGCCGGGCGGCGTTAATGTGGATGACTGTGAACTGGTTTCCCGGCGCCTTGACTCCGTGCTGGATACCACGGACTTTATACCCAACCCCTATACCCTTGAGGTGTCCTCCCCAGGCATTGAAAGGCCGCTGAAAAAACCGTCCGACTTCCAGCGCTATACGGGGAAGCGGGTAAGCCTGACCACCTTTGTTCCAGTGGAAGGACAAAGGCGCTTTAAAGGAATCCTGGGGCCGGCCACTGATCATTCCTTAACCCTGGATGTGGACGGCCAAGAAGTGGTAGTACCGATGGAACAAGTGGCCTCGGCCCGCTTGAGTTTTGAATTTTAGTTGCCCGGGGAGGAAGCAGTGAATGAACACGGAGTTTTTAGATGCCTTGTGGGATCTGGAGAAAGAGAAGGGGATTTCTGTCGATGTTTTGCTGGAAGCCATTGAGGCGGCCCTGCTGTCGGCATATAAAAGAAACTTTGGATCCCTGCAAAATGCCAGGGTGCATATAGACAGGGAGACAGGGGAATATAAAGTGTTCTCCCAGCAGAATGTTGTGGAAGAGGCGGAGGACCCCAGGCTGCAGATTTCTCTGGCTGACGCGCAGGCCATAAACCCCGGCTACGAGCTTGGAGACGTTGTTGAAACAGAGGTTACCCCTCGAAATTTTGGCCGGATAGCCGCCCAAACCGCCAAGCAGGTGGTGGTGCAAAGGATACGGGAGGCGGAGCGCAACATTATCTACGAGGAATTCGCCAACCGGGAGGGGGATATCTTAACCGGTATTGTGCAGCGCCTGGAGCAAAAAAATGTGTACATTGAGCTGGGTAGAACCGAGGCTATTTTAACCCCCCTGGAGCAAATGCCGGGGGTTGAATACCGGCCCGGGGACAGGCTTAAAACATATATAGTTGAAGTTCGCAAAACAACCAAGGGGCCCCAGATTTTTGTTTCCCGCACTCATCCCGGATTGCTGAAAAGGCTGTTTGAGTTGGAGGTTCCTGAATTATATGAAGGGGTTGTTGAGTTAAAGGCAATAGCCAGAGAAGCCGGCTACAGGTCTAAAATAGCAGTTTACTCCCGGGACGAAAACGTGGATCCGGTGGGCGCCTGTGTTGGCCCCAAGGGAACCCGGGTGCAGAATATTGTCAATGAATTAAACGGAGAAAAAATTGATATTATCAAGTGGGATCCCGATCCCTCAAAATTTGTCGCCAGCTCCCTCAGCCCCGCCAAAGTGGTGGCGGTTGAAATCTGGGAAGAGGAAAAGGTTGCCAGGGTTATCGTGCCTGACTATCAATTATCCCTGGCCATCGGTAAGGAAGGCCAAAACGCCAGACTGGCGGCCAAACTAACCGGCTGGAAAATTGACATCAAGAGCGAGAGTCAAATGGCGGAGTTGTACCCGGAATACCAGGAGATGGAAGCCGACGAATACATTGAATAGCCCGGGGTGATGTATTAATGCCTAAAGTAAGAAAGATACCCCTGCGTATGTGTGTCGGGTGCCAGGAAATGAGGCCCAAAAAAGAAATGATTAGGGTTGTGCGGACACCCGAGGATGGACTGGTTATAGACAGCACAGGTAAGAAGTCGGGGCGGGGCGCCTATCTTTGCCCCCAGGGTGAGTGCCTGCAAAAGGCTGTTAAATATAAGCGCCTGGAAAAGGCGCTGCAGCGGCCCCTTTCACCGGAGGTGCTTGAACAATTAAAACAGGGACTGAAAACGAATTAAGCAATCCCCTGGTCAGGTTGCTGGGCCTTTGCCGCCGGGCCGGCCGGCTTACCAGCGGCGACCAGGCAGTGAGAAAGGAATTGGCCCGGGATAAGGTTAAACTATTGGTTCTGGCCGAGGATGCGTCAAAGCGAACCAATCTGGCCTTTAATGAAATTGCACAATCCCGGAGAATTCCGGTTATTATATGTTGTTCCAGGGAAGTTTTAGGGCAAATTTTAGGAAAGCCGCCTCGCTCTGTGGTGGCCATTCTGGACGAACAATTCGCCCGGGGTATGTTGCGGGCATCGGGAAGGGGAGAATTTAACTAGTGTAACAGGCAAAATTTTGGAGGTGATTCAATGGTAAAAAAACGGGTACATGAACTTGCCAGGGAGTTTAACATAGAAAGCAGGGAAATTATTATTCAGCTAAGTCAGATGGGTGTTCAGGTAAAATCGCACATGAGTACGGTCGATGACAGTGATGTGGAAGCGTTAAGAAAAAAATTTGCCCCTGGTTCCACCAGGACTGAGAAGGCCAGACAGCCTGAGGTCCCCAGGGCGGCGGAACAGACCAGGCCTGCGCCGGCAGCTCCAAACAAGCGGCGTACGGACCGTCCGCAGGAGCGTTCCGGTGGTCAGTCCGGAAGCAGGAAGCCTGCTGTTGATTACCGCCGTGATCAGGGTCCCGGTCTGGTTGACAGGGTTCCCTCCCGGCCGCCGGACCGCCGCTTCCAGGAGCGTCCGGCCAAGGGGCAGCCAGGTCAGGGTGCGCGTCCCGGCTCGGGGCAGCCAGGGCCTGCGGCGCGTCCCGCCGGAGGTACCCCGGCTCAGGGGCGCCCGGCGGGCCAGCCCCGGCCAGGTGGCGAGCCCAGGCCACGGCAGGATGCCGCTCCGGCCAGACCGACCGTGCGCGAGCAAGTGGAACAGACGTCGAGGCCAAGGCCGGGGGCGCCGGCCGGTCCGGGAAAAAGGCCGTATCCCAGGGGTGATGCCCGCCCGGCAGAGCACAGACCGGAGGGCAGACCACCCCAAGGGGCCAGACCACCCCAGGGGGCCAGACCACCCCAGGAAGTCAAATCCCCCCAGGGGTCCAGGCCTCCCCAGGGGGCCAGGCCACCCCAGGGCAGGCCGCCTCACCCGCAGGGACCAAGGCCACCCAGACCGGAAAATGCTGTAAAGCAGCTGGCGGCTATTGATAAGGCCAAGCCGGATAAGATTAAGGCCCAGGAGAAAGCTAAGGCCCAGGAGCGAGCCAAGCAAATAGAAAAGCAAAGCTTTAGGGATACCGGTAAGAATAAAAAGTTTGGGGACAAAAAAGAGTTTGATAAGCGGGTGGCAGGTCAGGTCCCGGCCCGCCGCAAAGGTCCCCGGGGACAGAAGAGAACTGACAGCCGTCCCCAGGAAAAAGCTGTTCCGGCGCAGGAAAAGAAACCCGTGATAATTCAGGAAACTGTTACGGTGCAGGAACTGGCTGAAAAAATGCGGGTCAGCGCGGCCGAAGTAATTAAGAAGCTGATGGCCATGGGGATTATGGCTGCGATAAATAATGAGATTGATGCTGATACGGCCACCCTGGTGGCCGGGGAATTTGGTTTGCAGGTTGAGGTAAAACCGGCTGTAGATCCTGAGGCCATACTTCAGGCGCCGGAGGTTGACCCCGACAAGCAGCAGCTGCGTCCCTGTGTGGTTACGGTAATGGGACACGTGGACCATGGCAAAACATCCCTGCTGGACTCAATTCGTGAAACCAAGGTCACTGCCTCGGAGGCAGGCGGTATAACCCAGCACATTGGGGCCTACCAGGTGGAGTATGAGAACAAGTGGATTACCTTTGTGGATACACCCGGTCACGAGGCGTTTACCGCCATGCGGGCCCGGGGGGCCAAGGTGACTGATATAGCTGTTCTGGTGGTGGCTGCTGACGACGGTGTAATGCCCCAAACGGTTGAGGCCATCAACCATGCCAAAGCAGCCGAGGTGCCTATTATAGTTGCCATTAATAAAATGGATAAGCCCGAGGCCAATCCCGACAGAATTAAAAGGGAACTCACCGAGCATAACCTGGTGGTGGAGGATTGGGGCGGGGATACTATTTGTGTTGAAGTATCGGCCAAAGCAAGAACTGGCCTCAATGAATTATTGGAAATGATTCTCCTGGTTGCTGAAATGGGCGAGCTTAAAGCCAATCCGGATCAGAATGCCCGGGGTACTGTGGTTGAGGCCGAGCTGGATAAGGGGCGCGGGCCGGTGGCAACGGTGCTGGTACAAAACGGCACCCTGCGAATTGGTGACATGATTATTGCCGGGGTGGCCCTGGGCAGGGTCAGGGCCATGGTCGACCACACCGGCCGGCGGGTTAAAAAGGCGAGTCCTTCTATGCCCGTGGAAGTGCTGGGCTTTTCTGAGGTTCCGCCGGCGGGTGAGCTGTTTTATGCCGTGCAGGATGAAAAAATGGCCCGCACCATAGTTGCCAGGAGGCAGGTTAAGAAGCGGGAGGAGGACCTGAGGTCCACTGCCCCCAGGGTATCTTTGGATGACCTGTTTAAACACATCCAGGAAGGCCAGATTAAAGAGTTGCGGGTGATCATAAAATCGGACGTGCAGGGCTCCACGGAGGCGCTTAAACAGTCCCTGGAGAGGCTCGGCACGGATGAGGTAAAGGTAAATATTATCCACGGCGGGGTTGGGGCGGTTACCGAATCGGACATTATGCTGGCCAGTGCCTCCAATGCCATTATTATTGGCTTTAATGTCCGGCCGGATGTTAATGCCCGCCGGGCAGCCGAGGCGGAGAAAGTAGATATCAGACTGTACAGGGTTATTTATGATGCCATTGAGGATGTTAAGGCGGCCATGAGCGGGCTGCTGGATCCGGAGTACCGGGAAGTAGTTCTGGGCCGGGCGGAAATACGCCAAATCTTCAAAGTTTCCAAGGTTGGCACTATTGCCGGCTGTTATGTGGTGGACGGCAAGATCATCAGGGATGCCGGAGTTCGGGTAATCAGGGACGGAATTGTGGTACACGAAGGCAAACTGGACTCCTTGAAACGGTTTAAGGATGACGCCAAGGAAGTTGTCCAGGGCTACGAGTGTGGTCTGACCCTGGAAAAATACAATGAGCTCAGAGAAGGCGATATAGTTGAGGCCTTTACTGTTGAAGCAATAAAAAGGGAATTGGCCTAAAGGGGGTGTTGAAGGTGTCTCATCGGCCGGAACGCCTGGCGGAGGAAATAAAAAAAGAGATTTCCGAAATGCTGCGGACGGAGCTTAAGGATCCGCGGATTGGCTTTGTTTCTGTCACCGGTGTGGATGTGTCACCGGATCTTCGTTATGCCAGAATTCATACCAGTATACTGGGCTCATCCGGGGAGCAGAAGGCCACCATGGATGTCCTGCAGCGGGCCCAGGGATTTATGCGCAGCGAGTTGATGCGCCGGATCAGGCTGCGCCATGCGCCCGAAATATCCTTTAAGCTGGACCAGTCTATCAGCCGCGGGGCCAGGATCATGGAGCTATTGGAGCGTGTTAAGGATGATGAGTCAGACCGCAAAGAATGAGCTGAGCCAGGTGGCGGAGCTATTAGAAAAAAGTAACCGGGTCATTATCTCCGGTCACATGCTGCCTGACGGCGACTCTCTTGGATCCTCCCTGGCCCTTGGCCTGGCTCTGGAGATGGCGGGCAAGGAGGTTGTGGTGGCCAGCCCCGACCCACCGCCCGACGTATACAGATTTATGCCCGGGATTGAACGGGTTGTTCTTGAGCCCGGCCAGGGTCCCTTTGACACCTTTGTGGCGGTGGACTGCTCGGCGCCGGACCGCCTGGGCAGGTTTAAAAGTCTGATGGAATCCGCCGGGGTAGTGATTAATATTGATCATCACACCGGTACCGTGCCCTTTGGAACTTGTGACTATGTTGACCCCGGAGCGGCGGCAACAGGGGAAATTCTAGTAGACTTGCTGGAACTAATGAAGGTGCCAATCTCCCTGGAGATTGCCACCTGTCTTTATGTGGCGCTGGTTACCGACACCGGCTCGTTTAAATATGAGCAGACTACCGCCGGTACGCACCGGCGGGTGGCCAGGCTTTTAGAGCAGGGGGTGCCGGCAGCCAGGCTGAACACCTATTTGTACGATGAAAAACCCCTGGCGGCGGTCAGAATTTTACAGGTCGCCCTGGAGTCCCTGCAGATCAGTGATTGCGGTCGGGTGGCCTGGATAATCATTGAGAGAAATGTCTTGGACAAGTTGGGTGCCAGCGATCAACACACCGAGGGGCTTATAAATTATGCCCGGGAAATCCAGGGGGTTGAGGTAGCTTTGCTATTCAGGGAAATAAGCCGGGGGGAATTCAAGGTCAGCTTTCGCTCCAAGGGTGAGGTTAATGTCAATGAGCTGGCCCGCAAGTTTGGCGGGGGCGGCCACCCACGTGCTGCCGGGTGTGTTATGGAGGGGAGCCTGGCCGGCATGGTCAGCCTTGTTGTAGGGATGGCGCAAACTGCGGCCAGGTGGGACAGGAAGCGCGGCCAGCCGGGGACTGATGTAAAGTGAACGGTGTGTTGAACATATTAAAGCCACCGGGCATGACCTCCCATGATCTGGTGGGGTATGTACGCAGACTGTCCGGTCAGCGCAAAACAGGGCACTCGGGCACCTTAGACCCGGGTGCTGCTGGCGTATTGCCGGTTTTTATAGGCAAAGCCACCAGGATTATTGAATTCATGCCGAATGACAAAGAATACCGGGCCGAGGTCATCTTTGGCCTGACCACGGACACCCAGGATTTGCAGGGGCGGCTGACCTCTAAAAAGAGTGCCGCCGGCTTATTGCCGGAACAGGTTGAGGCAGCTGCCCGGGAATTTACGGGGGTTCTGGAGCAGGTTCCCCCCATGGTTTCAGCTGTCCGCCACCAGGGTAAAAGGCTTTACGAACTGGCCAGACAGGGGCTGGAAGTCCACCGGCAGACCAGGAGCATCACCGTTTATAAGCTTGCTGTAGTCAGTGGCTGGGGCTGGGGTACATCTCACCCAAAGGTAATTATTGATTTAAGCTGCTCGGCCGGCACCTACATCAGAACTATCTGCCATGACCTGGGGGAGCGTCTGGGCTGCGGCGCGGCAATGTCGTTTTTATTGCGTACCCGGGTTGGCGGATTCAGCCTGGGCCAGACACTTACCATGGAGGAACTGGCTGAGGTAAGCAGGCGGAACCTGCTGGGCAGCTATATGCTCTGCCTTGATAATGCTCTTGGCCACTTGCCCCGGGTCAGGGTAAAGGACCACGCAGTAAGGTCGGTAGCTCATGGTAACCGGCTCTATACTCCGGGTGTGGCCGAAATAGAAGGGGATTTGCGGGAGCAGGGTTATGTGCGCCTGGCCGGGCCGCAGGGGCTGCTGGCCGTGGCCGTTAATCAAACAAGCAGGGAAACTCCGGAAAAAATCATCTTTCAGCCGGTTAAAGTTTTGTTATAATTGATCTGTTATGGTAAGCACATGGCGGCAGCAGGAGGGAGATAGCGTGGATACATTCAGTAACTGGCAAAATATTAAGGATAAATATAACAATATTGTTGTGGGACTGGGCAATTTTGACGGGGTTCACCTGGGCCACCGGGTATTAATCACGGAAATGGTCAAGCGGGCCGGTGAACTAAACGGGACACCAGTTATTTTTACTTTCTACCCTCATCCCACGGCTATTCTGAATCCAGAAAGCGCACCCCCTATGTTGCTGACCAGGGAAGCAAAGCAGAGTTTCATCAGCCGATTGGGCGTGAAGGTGCTGTTGGAAGTTCCCTTTACCAGGGAATTTGCCAGAATAACCCCCCGGGATTTTGCAGCGCGGATAATTGCTGAGGATCTGAGCGCTTTGGCGGTTTTTGTGGGATATAACTATACCTTTGGCTACCGGGGCAGCGGAACACCAGAGCAACTCAGGGAGTTTGGCCGCCAGCATAATTTTGAAGTTCATGTCATACCGCCGGTGGAAGTAGAAGATAAGCCTGTTAGCAGCACTGCCATCAGGCAGCATATTCAGGCCGGTGATGTTTGGGAGGCCAGAAAGCTGCTGGGCTATAGACCGTTTGTTGATGGAACGGTGGTGTATGGTGAGCGCCGTGGCAGTCAGTTGGGTTTCCCCACGGCGAATCTGGAACTGCCGGGGGATGTTATCGTGCCCGGCAACGGTGTATACGCGGTTAAGGTGCAAGTGGACGGGGATACCTATTGGGGGGTGGCCAATGTCGGCACCAGGCCCACTTTTCACGGCCTAAACTACAGACGCAATTTGGAAGTACACCTGCTGGATTTTTGCCGGAGCCTGTATGGCCAAAGAATAAAAGTATTTTTTACTCAGCGCATCAGGGAGGAAAAGAGATTTCAGTCGGTAGCCGAGCTGGTGGAGCAAATTCACCGGGATATTGATATTGCCAGGTCATCAGTTTTACAAAGCCCATCATAAATGTTCCAATAAAACAATATAATGTGCTTAGAAGTTTACTTAAAACAGGGATTGTGCTACAATTACCATGAAACGTCCCGAGTTATGGAAAGGAGACGTTTAAATCCCATGGTGGTGCCGAAATTTGATTCCCGGGAAGAAGAGATGAAAAAATGGCTGAATCATATTGCGCTGATCTGCCTCAGTGACGAGTTTCAGACTCTTAAACAAGAATTAGAGAGCATTTACCTGCAATCAGACATAGAGAACGTTCGGCTGACTGCCTTTCAGGATGCCTTGTATGCGTTTTTAGCCCAGGAAGATGAAGAGCGGCTCTGTAGTTCCGGCACCTTTTAGCTTTGGAGCAGGCTATGCGAATCATCATCACTGAACATGCGCGGCGGAGGCTAAAGGACCTGAGACAGGAGAGAATCACTGCGGCAGATATTAGTAATGCGGCCTGCAGTATACCGGGGCGGATACCAACAGCAACGCGTTTCAGAGGTTTTTTTGCCAAATCAGGTCGAATGTTTGACCTTGTTGCCAAAGATATTCCCGGTGGGCGCCTGGTGATTACCATCATAGGTAAGTAGCATAGTAAGGGAATAGCTATGGCCGGCATTTGCCGGTTATTTAAACATGAACTGTCAGCTAGGGAATTCGTTTGTCTCCGGCGGTTTACTTGGCTGGCAGCGATTAAGCTAATGAAGGAGGTGTAAAACCGTGTCGTTGACAGTAGAACAAAAGGAGTCCATTATCAAGGAGTACAGGGTGCATGATAATGATACCGGCTCACCCGAGGTACAGGTGGCGATACTTACGAAGAGAATTAATGACCTTACCGGGCACCTTAAGCTTCACAAAAAGGACCATCACTCACGACGTGGTTTGCTGAAAATGGTCGGTCAGCGCAGGGCTTTATTGAATTACCTGCGTAACTGCGATGTTAATCGCTACCGCACCCTGATCCAGCGTTTAGGGCTTCGCAAATAGGCATATTACAAAAAAAGCGGGATTAAGTCCCGTTTTCAAAGGGACATAAGGTGAACTGCAGGTAGTTTAGCGAGGCAGACAGCAGATTAAGCTGTCTGCCTTTGCTGGTGTTCATTTATCACTGAACTAATCCGCCCTAAGACCCCCGCCTCTGTAGGCGGCGGGTTTCAAAGGGCGGTTAAGTCCATACTGAATGAGTGCGCGTGTTTTGCCTAGAGAGCAATTGCGTAATACGTATTTTTCCTTCCGGTAGAAGGAAATAGCTTGAAAAATAACGTAGGTCGAAGTAAAAAGGGTACACTTAATAAAGGCCTTTCAAGACCCCAAAAATTGAACTTAGGTTTAAGCCGCCGAGATGTCAGTAGCCCTTATAAGTCCATTGGAAAT
>JBFMEU010000026.1:0-34287 GCA_040753155.1 Bacillota bacterium | reverse complement strand
ATGGAATGTTTTCGCTGGTTTTCTCATTTTGACTCCTGACTCCTGACTCCTGAGTACCTTCTGCGCGGAGCACTGGAGCGAGCGGTGATACCGTAGTGCTTTAACACCGGTTTCACTGAATATATACAATTAGTCTTTAGGCAGGGCAGCTGTTATCACTTCCCGGGCCAAGGGCGCCGCCACGCTGCCCCCGGAGCCGGCGTTTTCCAGCACCACCGCCACCACAACCAGGGGGTCGTCAGCCGGGGCAAAACCTGTAAACCAGGCATGGGTCCGGCCACCCGGGTTTTGGGCCGATCCGGTCTTGCCGGCTACTCTGACCCCGCGTACCGCTGCCCTCTGGCCGGTGCCTGATTTTACCACATCCTCCATGGCCCCGGCAATTAACGCTGCCGTTCCGGCATCCAGCGGCCTGAGCCAGGGCACGGGCCGGGCCTCATCCCGCCACCGCCCCTCAGGCGTGCTCACACCGGCTACCAGGTAAGGTTTCATAATCGTGCCGCCGTTGGCCACGGCAGCAGTGATCAGGGCCATTTGCAGGGGGTTGACCAGCACCTGGCCCTGGCCGATGGCCGACGAGGCCAGCTCTGTTCCGGACAGTTCATTCTCCCCGGCCAGACTGCCCGGCCGGTAGGGTACGCCCAGGGCGGCCCCTTGCCCCATACCGAAACTTTCCGCCACCCGCCTGAAGTCAGCCCCGCCGGTCTCCAGCCCGAGGGTGGCAAAGGCGACATTACAGGACAGGGCCATGGCCCTGTTAAAGTCCACCTCACCGTGCACCGCGTTATCCTCCAGCCGGAAACCCTCTACGGCAAGGTGTCCCTGGCACTGAATTGTCCGCTCCAAAGTGCCGGGGTGGGCTTGCAGGGCAGCGGCGGCTGTAACAATTTTAAAAACAGACCCGGGGGGATAGGCCCCCTGGGTGGCCCGGTTCAACAGGGGGGCGGAACTATCCTGACGCCAGCCGGCCATATCCCGGTCAATTTCCCCGGGCGCAAAGGAAGGGCTGCTGGCCAGAGCCAGGATGGCGCCGGTACGGGGGTCCAGAACTACAACCGCACCCTTGCGGCCGGCCAATCCCTGATAGGCCAGCTGCTGCAAACCGGCCTTCAGGGTCAGGTTTAAATCGTTGCCCTGAATTTGCCGCCCCCGCAGTCGATCAAAAAAAGTTTGCGCCCGGTCGGCCTCTTCCATGGCCAGCAGCGGGGCGGCGTAACCGGCCTCCAGGCCGGCGGAGCCATACCTGGGTGAGAAATAGCCCACCACATGGGCCGCGGCCCGTCCGAGGGGATAGCGGCGGCTCATGTCAGCGCCATCCTGAACGGTTTCAGCCAGCACAACACCGTCACGGTCCAAAATACTACCTCTTTTAACCGAGGCCTCGAAGGCCCAACTCCGGGGATCCTGCAGGCTTACCAGTTCCCCCCGCTGCACGCGCCTTTCAATATAATTCAGATAGGTTGGCGTCAGGGTTAGGTAAACAATCAGCAGCAGCAATGCCCCCAATAAAAAATACGAAAGCAGTCGAATATTTGACTTCATTTAATCTCCTACTTTTTTAGTTCGTGGGATAAATTCAATAGCAGGCCCACCAGGATAAAATTGGCCACCAGGGAACTGCCCCCATAGCTGATGAAGGGCAGGACAATTCCTGTCAAGGGCAGCATTTTGGTTACACCAGCCACAATTATGAACACCTGCAAGGCCAGCAGGGAGGTAAGCCCGGTGGCAGCCAGAACAGAAAAGTCATCCCTTGCCTGCAGGGCAATAAGGCAACCCCGGTAGACTAATATGATAAATAGCAAAAGCACCCCGGCGCCACCCAGCAGGCCCATTTCCTCGCAGATAGCGGCAAAGATAAAATCAGTGTGCACCGCCGGGATAAAGCCCGGGTAACCAAGATCAAAACCGGTTCCAACCATCCCGCCGGCCCTGATAGCAAATAGAGACTGGATCACCTGATACCCGGAACCTTCCACCAGGTGGGATTGCCACGGGTTCAGCCAAACATCCACCCGGCCCCGGACATGGGAAAAGAAGTTATAACTAATAACCGCTCCCAGCCCAAAAAGAAAAATTCCAGCGGCCATGTATGATATCCTGGCCGTTGCGGCATAGACCATGACTAAAAAGGTGGCAAAGTAAACCAGGGCTGTGCCGAGATCTTTCTGGAAAACTAGAAGCAGCAGGGATACCCCCCACATAGCCAGCAATGGTCCCCACTCCTGGCGTTGGGGAACATAAACGCCAAGAAACTTGCTGTGCCCGCCGGTAAGTAATCTTCTGTTTTCCTCCAGGAAGGCGGCCAGAAATAATACCAGCAGAATTTTTACAAACTCCGAAGGCTGTACATGAGCAAAACCCAGATCGAGCCAACTCTTGTATCCACCCAACTCAACACCCAGAAAAATAGGCAGCAGCAGGCCCAGTACACCCGCCACAGCGTAAATATATTTATATTCTGTAAAAATTCCCGTGCGGCCACGCAAAAAACGGGTAACCAGTAATAGCGCCACCAGCCCTACGGCAAGCCAGGTAACTTGCTTCAAGGCATAAACAGAGTTCAACCGCCAGAGAAAAATGAGCCCGGTTCCGGTTAACACCGCCACCAGGGGAAGGATAAACTGGTCACCATAATATCCTTGCCACCCCCAGACCAGGCTGACTAAAAAGAACCCCGCCACCGCCCCGGCGGCCGCCAGCAGTACCCTCAGGTCGGTCTCAGGGCGGCCCAGATAAATAACCGCCGCCCCGGTCAGGATATAGGCCGAGGCCGGCAATAAAAGCCGCAGCTCCGTAAAGCGAACAAAACTGGCAGCCGCCATCTACTCAACCACCGCCATAATAACAGTAATATTATCATGCCCGCCGCGGCTCAATGACTCCCGCACAAGATCGCCAACCACTTTTTCGACATCATTATGGCCAGCCAGCATCAATATCTCACCATCATCCAAAAGATTGGTCAGCCCGTCGGTGGCAAGAAGAATCCTGTCACCGGCTTTTACCTCCTGACAGAACAAATCAACATCAACCGCAGGCCCGGCGCCCAGGGCCCTGGTAAGCACATGGCGCCTGGGGTGGTTAGCCATTTCCTCCAGTGAAATTCCACCCTGGCGGTATAACTCCTGAACCAGGGAGTGGTCTTCCGTTAACCGGCTAATGTCCTTATCTCTGATTAAATAGGCCCTGCTGTCTCCCACCTGGGCTATCCATAAGGCCCCTTTATCAAGCAAGCAGGCGGTTATGGTGGTGCCCATGCCCTTCTGGTCGTTATTTTGCTCCGCCAGGTCATAAATTCTTTTGTTAGCCCGGCCAACAGCATTGCGCAGGGCCTCTCCCGGACGCTGCCGGTACTTGCCATTTTGCCGCAGTTCCCTTTCCAGAACCTCCAAAGCAACCCTGCTGGCCACCTCTCCGGCCAGGTGACCGCCCATACCGTCGGCCACCGCCAGCAGTCCCAGGTCAAGCGCAACCAGCATGCTGTCTTCATTAGACTTTCGCACCAGGCCTGCGTCAGTCCGCTGACTCCACTTCATTTGCCCACCTCACAAAATCAAATACAGCTTCCCCAATTTGCAGCTTATCACCCTCCGCCAGGGGTACCGGCTTCTTAACTTTTACTCCGTTAACCAAAGTACCGTTACGGCTGCCCAGGTCTGCCAGGATATATTCGCCCCCCTGCAAGACAATCCGGGCATGTTGCCCCGAAACAAAAGGGCTGTTTATGACAACCTGATTATCACTACTGCGGCCTATGCTCAAAACATTGTCTATGACATAACCATAACCCGGGGACGAAAACCCTGCGGGTCCTTCCAGCACCTTGAGCATCCCCGAGCCAGGCGCCCATGTTGTTACTTGCTCCTCAACAGTCGGACTCCGCGGGGTATTCCGCATCTCATCCCCGCCCATGCCGCGCAGTTCCGTGAGCATATGGACAAACAGCCGCCAGATAAACAAATATAGCAGCACCAGCAGGGAATAACGCAGCACTATTACGATCATATCCTGCAGCATCAAAACACCTCAAACACAAACCGGCAGGTTCCCAATACTACTTCATCCCCGGACTTTAACTCATGTCTTTTAATCCTGGTCCCATTTACATAGGTGCCATTGGCGCTGTCCAAATCTGATATATAAAAATTTCCGCCGGCAAATTCCAGGCAGGCATGCCGGCGGGAAACGCTGCTGTCCGGCAGAACAATGTCGCAGGACTCCCGCCGGCCCAGCACCTGTCTGGCGGTATCCAACGGCAGCCGCTTGCCCCGGTAGGCGCCTTCCTCGACCACCAGACAGGCCCGGGGTGCGGCCTGCTGCGCCGAAGCAGGCCCGCCTTGCCGCAGTGGTCTGAACTTCACCGTATCTTCAGATACCCCTTGGCTATCAGTATTGCCTGCTGTAATTTGTTGACCGTCGCTGCTTACAAAACTGCTCTCCACACGCAGATTTCCTGGCTCAAGGTCAGGTTCCTCAATAAATTTAACCATAATATTGCCCACCGGATGATAGCCTTTATTCCCTGCCAGACGGCTCAGATACCAGGCCATTTCCTCCTCCAGCTGCCGCATCACCGCGTCCTGGGTCTGAAATTCGGGGGTTGCCAGGTAAACCAGATACTCATTGGGCACATAGGTCCTGTCCACACTGCTGCGCTTACGGCCCCTCATTTCCCTGGTCAGACACTTGGCAATATAGGCCGGCTCAACCCCACCCTTGAGACGTCCCCGAAACAGGCCTTCAATATATTTCTCCAAATTACTTTCCAATTCTGACAGGAACCTCATTTTACTCACCTTACTTTCCTGTCCGGGTTCCCCGCCGCCGCAGCATACCACAGGCTGCACCGATGTCTGCACCCAGCTTGCGCCGCACGGTAACGGGAATACCCTGTTTTTCCAAAATTTGCCGGAATGCCTCAACCCGGTTGGGCGGACTGGGCCGAACCCCCCGCTCCGGTACCGGGTTGGCTGGAATCAAATTCACATGACTGATGGTTCTTTGCAGCAGCCCGGCCAGTTCCAGAGCCTGCCCAGCGCTGTCATTAAGGCCGGCCTGCAAGGCATACTCAAAGGTAATCCGCCTGCCGGTGGCCGCTGTATAATCCCGGCAGGCCTGCATCAAAACCGCCAAAGGATACTTTTTATTAATAGGCACAAGCTCATTGCGCAGCCGGTCATTGGAAGCATGTATTGATACAGCGAGGGTTACCGGCAATTTCCGCTCTGCCAGTTCCATCATTTGGGGAACCAGGCCGCAGGTGGAGATGGTAATCCGGCGGTAGCTGATGCCAAGGCCGTAATCAGCTGTTATGTTTTCCATAAAGCGCAGCACATTGGCCAGATTGTCCAGGGGCTCACCAGTCCCCATCAGCACCAGATGGCTGATGCGGCATTTTTCCTTCCGCTGTATCCCTAATACTTGCTCATACATCTCACCGGCTGTTAGATTGCGTACCAGGCCTTCCAGGCCGGAGGCGCAGAGCCGGCATCCCATGCGACACCCGGCCTGGGTTGAAAGGCATACCGACCGGCCATAAGAATACACCATGTAAACACTCTCAACCAGCTGCCCGTCTGGAAGCCGGAAGAGATACTTGGCCGTGTCCCCGGTGCGTGAAAGCTGTCTGTCCACAACCTCCAGGACACCTGTCCAGGCCAGTCCGGCCAGGGTTGCCCGCAGTCCCGGCGGCAAGTCCGTCATGTCCTCAAAGGTTCCGGCGCCCTTGACAAAAACCCAGCGGGCAATTTGTCTGGCCCGGTACCCCGGGTAACCCAGACCGGCAACCAGTTTTTCCAGTCCGGACAGGTTTAGATTTTTAAGATTAATTTTGTTTTCTTGCATAGACGTTCTCTCCAGGCATATGTTCCAGGATTATTCCCTTATTTCTACATCATCACAATTATTCCCTTTTCCTGCGCATTCTGGCGATGAAAAACCCGTCTGTTCCATGACGGCCCGGCAACAGCTGCACATAGCCTGCAGCCATGGTACCGCCGCAGTCTAGCCGGGCTGGTAAATACGGTCCCAAATCTTCGGGCTCAAACCAGGGGTTATGCAGTAAAAAAGCGCGCCATTGATTTATGTTTTCCTCCTCCATAACGGTGCAGGTGCTGTAAACCAAAACTCCGCCCGGCCGGACGCAGCGGGCCGAGCCGGTCAGCAGGCGCTGCTGCAGGCTCACCAGTTCCTCAATCTGCCCGGGTTCCTTGCGCCAGCGGGCATCAGGCCTGCGCCGCAGGACTCCCAGGCCTGAGCAGGGCGCATCCAGCAGCACATAGTCGGCCCGGGCGGTAAGTTCAAGGGGAAGATTAGAGGCATCACCCAGCCTGGTTTCAACAATGTTTACGCCCAGGCGCTGGCAGTTATCCTCCACCAGTTTCAATTTATGGGCATGCACATCATAGGCAATGATCCGGCCCTGATTGTTCATCAGTTGGGCCAGATGAGTGGTTTTACCCCCCGGCGCGCTGGCCGCGTCTATAACCAGAGAGCCCGGCTCCGGTGACACGGCATGCCCGGCCAGCATGGAGCTCTCATCCTGAACTTGAAACAGGCCCTCCTGAAAGGAAGGAATTGCGCCAATAGAAAGGAACCCTTGCAGCTCCAGGCCCTCCGGGGCGTATTTTGTGGGCTGCGCCACAACTCCCTCCTGCTGTAATCTGGCCTGCAAATCTCCCCTGGTGGTTTTCAGGGTGTTTGTGCGCACAGTATTTGGCGCCGGCTCATTACCCGCCCGGCACAGGTCAACGGTCTCGCTATGGCCCAACTGCTGCAGCCAGCGCTGCACCAGCCACCGGGGGTAAGAATAAACCAGGGCCAGGTAGCCCACCGGATCTTCTGCCTGGTCGGGATATTTTAACTCACCCTTTTGTCTGACCAGGTTGCGCAAAACACCGTTTACAAATTTAACAGCCCCGGGATGTCCGTATTTACGGGCTAACTCGGCGCCCTCGTTAACCGCCGCCGAATCGGGCACCCGGTCCATAAACATAATCTGGTAGGCGCTTAGCCGCAGGATGCTGCGCACCTGGGGGGTCTGCCTGTCCAGGGAGTGCCGCAGCAGGCGGCCAAGGGCCCAGTCCAAAGTGTTACGGGCGCGCAGGGAGCCATAAACAAGTTCGGTTGTAAAAGCCCGGTCCAGTTTTCCGGGCTTATATTTTTCCAGTATACTGTTCAGGGCCAGATTGGCATAGGCGCCATCAGCCTCTACGGCCACCAGCGCCTTCAAGGCCAGTTCCCGGGCAGACAAGCGTGGCATATCAAGGTCCCGCCTTTACTTTGATAATTCCCCCATATTATTCCCGCTTCGTATATATTCAGTGAAACCTGTGTTAAGGCACGGCGGTATCACCGCTCACTCCAGTGCTCCGCGCCACTACCGGCTCATAAAGAAGACTTGGTTCAGGTGGGGTTTTAACCCATACGTTGGGGACATTCCTCCGAAGGAGGTGTGTCCCCTATCCGCTAAACCTTAGTCGCACTTATTTCGAGTTTACAGCCTGTTAATCCCCGACCTAAGAGGGCGGGGTCTTACAGGCTGTGCGAAGATAAACTTTCTTGGGCAAGAAATGCCGGATCGCCTCCTCCACCCGCGACACTTCAAAGCAGGTGTTCTGGCAGGGACCGTTGGGGCGCTGATTGGCAACCCCCAGTACAGGTATGGGGTTGGCATCCTGGATGCCGCTGGTCAGGTCCCGCTCACAGGCAATGGCCACAATAGCCCGGGGGCGGTACTCCCGTACATATTTGCGGGCCAGGGTGCCTCCGGTGGCCATACCCACCCTGATCCCATAGCGAAGCCGCAATTCAAGCAGACTTGTAATAGGGCACCCCCCGCAACGGCGGCAATTTTCTATGTCTACGGTTATTTTATGCGGGCAATCGGTTCGCTGAAGGCAGTGGGGCGTCAGAAGCAGAATCTGATTAGGCCGCAGCTTTAAATCCCGGGCCTTTACCAATTGGTTATTAACCTCAATATATGAACTGCGGACTTTATCCACATCAATGCGCAGCAGCCTTCCCAGGGTTAAAACCAGGGGAAAGAAGCTGTTCAGGGCAACCCGGATGGGCGTTTGCAATGGCTTGATGGGCCGGTCAGACCAAATTGTTAACAGTATTCCAGTAATACCAATCCCGGCCAGAAGTACGGTAACAAAAAGCATCCCCACCAGGACAAATAAAACCAGCCGGTGGAACATGGTGCCGCCTGGATTAAAAATCAAATACCAGGCGCCAACACCTACTGAAATAACTGTTAACACGCTGATGCCCAGTAGAAAGATAAATATTCTCTTTGGCGTCCGTCCCGCTATGCCGGGTTTCATCACTAATCACCTGTCTTCCGGAGCCCTGTTCCAAACAATAGGCATAACCGTTTCGCCACTGCGCGCTGACGCCCAATCAGGCAGGTCCGTCCGGTCAGCCCAACAGGGATCCGGGTTGAATTGACCGCCCGCGCAGGAAGTCACCTGCCGTCAGACGCCGGCCACCCTGCAACTGCACTTCTGTAAGCCAGAGGGTCGCATCACCAGCTGCCACCAGGATACCCTTTTCATAGTCAACCTTTAGCACCAGGCCGGGAGCTGACCCTGGCGGCGCTTGCTCACCTGATACGCGGGCGCCCCATATTTTCAGCACCTGGCCGTCCCAGAATGTCCTGGCTCCGGGCCAGGGATTCAGGCCCCTGATTTGATTATAGATGTCCGGGGCTGGCTTGTTCCAGTTGACAAGCTCGTCCGCCCTGGTCAGCGGGGGCGCATAACTGGATTTATGATCTTCCTGGGGTTCCCTGGGGGCTTCACCCCGCTCCACCAGGGCCAATGTTTCCACCAGCAGGTCAGCTCCAAGTTGGGCCAGACGGTCATGAACCGCGCCCACGGTATCATCAGACCCGATTTTGATAGACCGCTGCAGGATCATATCACCGGTGTCAAGCCCCTCGTTCATGTACATGGTGGTAATACCGGTTTCACCGGCACCATCTATAACAGCCCAGTGGATTGGCGCCGCCCCCCGGTAACGTGGGAGCAGCGAGGCATGCACATTAATGCAACCCCGGGGGGGCAGTTGTAAAACCGCCCCGGGCAGAATTTTGCCGTAGGCTGCCACCACGATTACTTCCGGATCGCTTTCTCTTAAGCGCGCAACCACCTCAGGGTCCTTCAGGCCGTGCGGCTGCCATACCGGCAAGTCCAGGACCTGGGCCGCCTTTTTTACCGGCGGTGGCTGAAGCCGCCGGCCCCTTCCCTGGGGGCGGTCCGGCTGGGTAATTACCAGGACCGCTGTATGACCTGCCCTGACCAGGGCCTGCAGGCTCGGCACTGCAAAATCAGGCGTGCCCATAAAAATAATTCTCATTATATCACCGTCACTACAATCAGGATACCCCGCTTTGGCCATCCTAAACCTTGCGTAAATTACCGGCCTTATCGGTAAACAGAACACCTTCCAGATGGTCTATTTCGTGCTGAAAAACTCTGGCCAAAAACCCGTTTACCTGGTGACATACTTCCTCACCCAACCGGTTCAGCCCCTTTACCGTAACACATGTGTACCTGGACACCTCACCCGCCACCCCGGGAACGCTAAGGCAGCCCTCGGTATCCTGCTCCAGGCCCTCGGACTCGACTATTTCCGGATTAATAACCTCAATCAGACCCTCACCAATATCCAGCACAATTACCCGCTTGGACACCCCAATCTGTGGCGCCGCCAGGCCTACCCCCTGGTAGTAGTACATAGTGTCTTTCATATTATCCAGCAGCTTTATTATATTGGGCGTAATTGTGGTTACAGGCCTGGCCTTGCGGCGCAGTAAATCGTCACCATCTTTAAGCACATTGTAAATAGCCAAAACCAGACCTCCTCTGTTACTATTCAGGTATTCAGAATTCAGAAGTCAGAATTCAGAATAACCGTGTATCTCATACTTCGGAAACGCCATGGTTGAACGAGACTTCATTCAGAGGGGGATTCAACCCCCTCTGAATGTTAGCCGAGTCCATACTGGACTTAACCGCCCTTTGAAACCCGCCGCCTACAGAGGCGGGGGTCTTAGGGCGGATTAGTTCAGTGATAAACGATAAACCGCAAGTACAAACAGGTGCGCCTTCTGCCATACCAGTAAATCTTCAAATGTTTTCGCTGGTTTTCTCATTCTGACTCCTGACTACTGACTCCTGAGTAGTTACCCTCTTCTTATATTGGCTTTTATTTCGGCTGCTGCTCTTTTTCCCCGGGCTGCTGCACCCGGTCGATAATGTTTTTAATTAAATCAATGGGCAGCGGGAACACAATCGTGTTTGACTTGTCCCCGGAAATTTCGGTAAGGGTTTGCAGGTAGCGCAGCTGCATCGCGCCCTGTTCTGAGGCCAGCACTCCTGCCGCCTCGGCCAGCCTGGCGCTGGCCTGAAACTCACCGTCGGCATGGATAATCTTGGCCCGCCGCTCACGCTCAGCTGCAGCCTGGGCGGCCATGGCCCGCTGCAAAGATTGCGGCAGCTCCACGTCACGGACTTCGACCAGGGTAACCTTTACCCCCCAGGGCTCGGTGCCCTCATCAATAATTTTCTGCAGCCGCTGGTTGATCTGGTCCCTGTTGGCCAGCAGTTCATCCAGCTCGGACTGTCCCAGAACACTGCGCAGGGTAGTCTGGGCCAATTGGGAGGTGGCCCTTACGTGGTCCAGCACCTTCAGTACCGCATTACCGGGCTCGACAACCCGGAAGTAAATGACCGCATTCACTTTGACAGTTACGTTATCCCGGGTAATTGCCTCCTGAGTCGGCACATCGGCGGTAACCACCCGCAAATCAACTTTTTCCATCCGCTCAATAACCGGAATAATGAAAAACAGTCCCGGCCCCCGGGCTCCCACATAGCGACCCAGCCTGAAGATAACGCCCCGCTCGTACTCCTGTACAATCCGAACGGCCGAGGAGAAAAACAGGATCAGCAAGCCTATAATAACACCCCAAAATGCTAAAAAGTCAAACATTTTACATCCTCCTTCAAATTTATTTGTATTTATCTTCGTACAGCCTGTAAGACCCCGCCCTCTTAGGTCGGGGATTAACAGGCTGTAAACTCGAAATAAGTGCGACTAAGGTTTAGCGGATAGGGGACACACCTCCTTCGGAGGAATGTCCCCAACGTATGGGTTAAAACCCCACCTGAACCAAGTCTTCTTTATTCTACAACAATTTCCATTTTAGCTCAAATGCCGTTTTCAGGCACGCTTTACATAAAGACGCAAACCCTTTTGCCTGGTCACAACCACTTCCTCGCCCGGGTTAATCTCGCCATCTTCCGACTCAGCCAGCCAGCGCTCGCCCTGGAATAAGATTTCACCTGATGGCGCCAGAGGTGTAAGAACTTTGCCCACATCACCAATAATGGCCTCGGCGCCTGTTGAGGACTTCCGGCGCTGGGCCTTAACCACAGCCCTGACGGCAAATACCACGAAAGAAGTCAGCCCCACAACAATACCGGCAATTACCCCCCAGTTTACCGCATAGGCCGTTCCGGAAAACAGCATGAACGAGCCGATGATAATACTGGTTAGCCCCCCCACGGTTAAAAACCCGAAGCTGGTTACAAACAGCTCTGCGGCAAACAGGGCAAAACCCAGCATAATCAGGAGCACCCCGCCCCAGGATGCCTCCAGGGTGCCCAGGGAATACAGCGCCACCAGCAGTGACAGGGCACCGACCACACCCGGAAAGATCGCCCCGGGATTATAGAATTCCATTAACAGCCCCAGCATCCCAAAGGAAAGCAAAACATAAGCAATGTTCGGGTTGGACAAAAGGTAAAGAAATCGTTCCCCTCTGGTCATGTCGGCCCTATCCACAACCAGCCCGGCGGTGTTAATTTCAATTTTCGCCCCCGTGGCCAGGGTAACCTGCCGGCCGTCCAATTGCTCTATCAAGTGCCCCAGATCCCTGGCCTGCAGGTCAATCAAGTTGAACTGGAGGGCCTGGTTATCGGTGTAAGAACGGCTTTCGATTACCGCCAGCTCGGCCCTCTCCGCATCACGCCCGCGCAGTTCGGCAATGCTGCGAATCCAGGCCGCCGCATCCTCGGTAATTTTGTCCGCCATGGGGCCGGTAATTTCTTCACCCTGGCCGCCAACCGGATGCGCGGCGCCAATACGGCTGCCCGGCGCCATGGCGGCAACGTCAGCGGCAATGGTGATAAATGTTCCGGCCGAGCCGGCCCAGCCCCCGGCCGGATAGACGTAAACAACTACCGGCATGGGCTGATTCATCATTTCCTGAACAATACTCTGAGTTACATCGTAAAGTCCACCCGGCGTATTTAGCTCAATTATCACCACATGCGCATCTTGCTGCCGGGCATAGGCCAGGCCACGTTCCAGGTACTGGGCCACAATAGGTACAATGGGACCGTCAATACTTAGCACTACAATATTATTCTCACCCGGCACCGGCTTGCCCGCCTGGGCTGCCGGCGCCGGCAGGAACACCAGGTACAGGGCCAGCAGCACCAGGACAGCTGATCGCTTATACTGCAATCTGGTGTTTACCATAAATTGCAACTCCTTTCCTTAATATTTAGTATGCCTTTTGTCAATCAAAATCCGCCACCTCGTTAGAAATCATTATTTATTACTGGTAACTATTCAGGTATTCTGAATTCAGAATGGACCGTATATCTCATACTTCGGAAACGCCATGGATAAACGATAAAGAAGACTTGGTTCAGGTGGGGTTTTAACCCCATCTGAACCTTAGTCGCACTTATTTCGAGCTTACAGCCTGTTAATCCCCGACCTAAGAGGGCGGGGTCTTACAGGCTGTGCAAAGATAAACTGCACGTACGAACAGGCGCGCCTTCTGACATACCAGTAAATATTCAAATATTTTCGCTGGTTTTCTCATTCTGACTCCTGACTTCTGACTTCTGACTTCTGACTCCTGACTCCTGAGTAATTACTATTACTGGTTCCTATTACATCATACTTTGGGGCTCTATATCAACCAACCAGTTAACTTTTTGATTGGTCCAGCGTTCTTCAAGCAACTTGATGACCTGATAAGTGAGCCGGTGCACTTCCCGGCCCCAAACCACTATGTGCCAGCGGTACCTGCCCCTTACCCGGCCCAGTGGGGCCGGCGCCGGCCCCACCACTTGATAGCCTGAGTTTACCTGCGCCGGTTCCAGCAATTCAGCCAGGGCCTCCCTGATTACCCGGGCACCGGCCTCTACCTGATCTTCCCCGGCGCCGGTAACTATGAAACGGGCCATACGGGTAAAAGGGGGGTACAACAGTTCTTTCCGGATAGCCAGTTCCTGGCTGAAAAAACCCGCATAATCATGATTGGCCGCAGCACGAATCGCATAGTGCTCAGGGCAGTATGTCTGCACGACCACCTCCCCCGGGCTTTGGCCACGCCCTGCCCGGCCGGCCACCTGGGTCAGCACCTGAAAGGTCCGCTCCGCAGCACGGAAGTCAGGCATATGCAGGGAAAGATCCGCCGCAACCACCCCCACCAGGGTTACCCCGGGCAAATCCAGTCCCTTGGCTACCATTTGGGTTCCAATCAGAATATCCACGTCGCCGGCGCTAAAAGATTTAATAATTTTCTCATGAGAACCCTTTTTTGCCGTGGTGTCCCGGTCCATCCTCAGTACCCGGGCCCCGGGAAATAGCTTTTGGACTTCCTGCTCAACCTTCTGGGTTCCTGTGCCAAAGTAACTCAGATAAGGGCTGCGGCAGGACGGACAGATACCGGGGGCCATGATACTGTAGTGGCAATAGTGGCAGAGCACCCGCCCGTGGCTGTGGTAGGTCAGGGAAATATCACAGTGGGGACACTTAACCACCAGGCCGCATTCGCGGCATACCACCAGGGTGTTAAAACCACGCCTGTTCAAGAATAAAAGAATCTGCTCCCCGCCCTCCAGGCGGGAGGTCATCTTTTCCCTCAGGGCAACGCTGAAAAGCCCCCGGTTTCCATCCCGCAGCTCTTTGCGCAGGTCGACTACCTGTACCACCGGCAGCGGCCGGTGTTCAATCCGGTGGAACATGGTCAGGCGCCTGTACGGGCCGCCTGGCAGAGCGCGACTTGCGGACTCCAAAGACGGGGTAGCGCTGCCCAGAATCAGGACAGCCCTGTGGCGCCGGGCCAAATACAAAGCCACGGCACGGGCATGGTAGCGCGGGGCCTCTTCTTGCTTATAGGATGACTCATGCTCTTCATCAATCACCAGGAGGCCGGGTTTGGTCAGGGGGGCGAATACCGCCGACCTGGCGCCTAAAACAACCCCGGCCTCACCGCTTTTAATTCTTTTCCACTCATCATACTTTTCCCCCCGGGAAAGGCGGCTGTGCAAAACAGCCACCTGCTCTCCAAAACGGTCTTTAAACCACCTAACCATCTGTGAAGTGAGGGATATCTCCGGCACCAGCACCATGGCCTGCCGGCCCAGTTCCAATGTCCGGGCCGCACAGCGCAGGTAAACCTCGGTTTTTCCACTGCCCGTTACACCTTGCAGCAAAAATACCTGCTCCTTACCCTCATTAAGGGCCTGGCAAACTTCCCCGGTATTTTTTTCCTGCTCACGGGTCAGGGGTGGGGGTACGACCCGCTGAACCCCCGGTTTTACAGGATAGGGATTCCGCCTTTCAGCCTTGCTGTGGGCCGTAACTAAGCCAGACCGCAGCAAGGAATCCACAACCCCGGTTGATACCCCGGCGGCTGCAGCCAAATCCTTGCGGGTAAGTCCGGGATAATTTAACACTGCCTGCAAGACTTTAGCCTGCTGGGGCGCCCTGGCAGCCAAATTGCGGATTATTGTGCCATAATCCGTAACATCCCCGGCAGGCCACAAATTACGGATCTTCCTTTCCCCCTTAACCTGCAATTCGGGCCCGGCCACAGTTTGCATGGCCTGGGCCAGGGTGCAGGCATAATAAGCGGCCAGCCACCCGGCAAGCTCAATCTGCTCCTTGCTTAGCAGCGGCTCCTCATCCATCAGCTGCAGGATTGGCTTAAGGTCTTTGATCCGGGGATCGGGGAGGGCCTTGGTTTCCACTACAAAACCTGTTACCCGGCGGGCGCCAAAGGGAACCAGTACCCGGTGGCCGATCTTGAGCAAGTTTTGCAAATTGGGCGGAACCAGATATTGAAATGTCCTGTTGACCTGCCTGGCCTTAACGTCAACCACCACTGAGGCGAACACGTCTTCAGTCATGGCGGATCACACTGTTGCAACTTGTATAAAACAGCCTCATTACAACGACCCCCGGGTGATTAGTTTTATTTGTTCTTCTAATTATAGAAGATTCTCTCCCCCCTGTGAATGCTGGCTAACAATTACCTTGCGCAGAAAGGACCCGGGATCCAGGCCGGCCTGTTTCCCGTATATTACCAGGCCTGACGGAACACAGAAGTATTCAGGCGCCTCTCGCCGGTATCAGGAAACACAGTTATGAACGTACAGCCGGCGCCCGGGCTAAATCCTGCCTTGCAATGCAGCAACTGCCACACGGATGCCAGGCAATTAAAAAGCCGGCCCTATACAGGTAAAGCCGGCCGGGCAAACACTTCCCGGGGAGTTGATATGGTCCCTAGTTTTTCTGCATTCTTTTATACTTCAGGAAATTATCCCGGCCATATTTATGGCCGGGGCAGAGGAAAAAAGCGTTAAAACGCGCGCGCAGAGGGAGCTGAATAAGCGCGTGTTTTTTACAATACAAAGATATATGAGGCATAAATCCTGCAGCAGCAACTGCCAACCTGACGGCGCCCAATACCAGGCCTATTATTTGAACCATGTTTAATTTCATGATCATGCCCCCATACAGGTTAACATAACAGCCCTATAATTCAGGCATTCAGGAGTCAGAATTCAGAATGCCCCGAGAATATGGAATGTTTTCGCTGGTTTTCTCATTTTGACTCCTGACTCCTGACTCCTGACTCCTGAGTACCTTCTGCGCGGAGTACTGGAGCGAGCGGTGATACCGCAGTGCCTTAACACCGGTTTCACTGAATATATACATAATATTTGAACTTGACATTATTATTATGCCTAAAAACATGCCTATATTTGTAAAATTTTTGTTACTATTCAGGTATTCAGAATTCAGGAGTCAGAATTCAGAATTCAGAATGCCCCGAGAATATGCTTCCAGCAATTTACCAACCTCTTACAAGAGAAGTTTTGTTTCATAAATATCACCGTATCCAAGACTCATTCTGACTCCTGACTACTGACTCCTGACTCCTGAGTAGTTACAAAATTTTTGTTAAAGACGCAGCGCTGCAATTTCATCCAGAATCCGGTGGCCCAGGGCCAGTTTACTCATTAGTTCCAGGGATTTAATACGTCCATCCGGATAAATCAATTGGGCCAGATTTGTATCACTGCCAAAACCCGCCCCCGCCCGGGTAACATCGTTGGCCACAATAAAGTCCAGATTCTTTTTCAGCACCTTATCCCTGGCATTATTCACCAGATCTTCGGTCTCAGCAGCAAAGCCAACTAAAATCTTACCGTTTTTAACCTTACCCAGTTCATATAATATATCAACATTTTTTTCCAGCTCAAGGGATAACTGAGTGTCCTTTTTCTTAATCTTTTGCCCGGCTGCACGGGCGGGACGGTAATCAGCCACTGCCGCAGCCTTTATGGCCACATCAGCCGCCGGGTAATACTCCAGCACCGCGTTGTACATGTCAAGGGCCGAATCAACCTGGACAAATTCAACACCGCAGGGTGGGGTTAGCGCTGTTTGGCCGCTGACCAAAATCACCCTGGCGCCTCTGGCCGCCGCAGCCTTTGCCAGGGCATAGCCCATTTTACCACTGCTGTGATTACTGATGTAGCGAACCGGATCTATGGCCTCCCTGGTCGGCCCTGCTGTCACCAACACGGTCAGGCCGCTGTAATCCTTCTTGCCGCCGCAGGCGGCCACAGCAGCCACCCGGTCAACAATACAAGACGGGTCGGGCAACCGTCCGCGCCCTGTGTCACCGCAGGCCAGCCTTCCCTCATCCGGCTCTATAATGTGATACCCCAGCTGACCCAGCCGCTTTAGATTATCCTGGACGACCTTATGCTGATACATGTGCACATTCATTGCCGGGCAGATGACAACCGGACATGTCGCCGCCAGCAGCACGGTGCTTAAAAGGTCATCCGCCAGCCCGTGGGCGGCTTTGCCGATAATGTTGGCTGTTGCCGGCGCAATTAACACCAGATCAGCCTCCCGGGCCAGTTTAATATGCGGTATCAGCCAGCCCTCCGGGCCATCAAAGAGCTCTGTGTAAACAGGGCCCCCGGTAAGAGCTTCAATGGTTGCCTCTCCTATAAATCTACAGGCGGAGCGGGTCATTACCACCCTGACCACGGCCCCTTCTTTAACCAGCCTGCTGGCTATGTCAGCGCCCTTGTAGGCGGCAATACCCCCGGTTATGCCCAGGGTAATACCTTTACCGGCCAGCACCACAGCACCCCCCACAACAACTTGTCCTTATGGCGTATATATTCAGTGAAACCGGTGTTAAGGCACGACGTTATCACCGCTCACTCCAGTGCTCCGCGCCGACAGCACCCCGGCTTGTTTCGGACCGGACTAGCGGCCAGCAGCATCTTTACTTTCCGATGTCTGACGCCCAACGTCCGACAACTACTTTATGCCCTGTCTGGTGCGCCTGTAACTAATCTTATCCTGCACCATTTCCTGAAGGGCCAGGGTAACAGGCTTAACTGAGGCCTCCTTTTCCGTTAAGAGATCCGGATTCGCCTCAGCCTTTTCGGTAAGGATTCTGGCACGCTTGGCAGCCGCAACCACCAGCGTATATCTGCTGTCAACATTTTGCATTAATTCATCCAGGGATGGTTTGTTCATAGCCATTTACGATTCCCCCAATCAACATTGCTTACACTTAAATAAGGTTGCGCCAATGCCGCAACCTTGTATTCATCCGACCTACCTGGCAAACCATGCTTGTTCCAGGCTATAAAGCCATGGCCTGCATCTTTCAGCCTTGATTATGGCCCTGATTTTATCGACAGCCAGCTCGACATCGTCATTAATTACCAGGTAATTATACTTTTTGGCCAGCGCAATTTCCTTTGCGGACCAGCTGAGCCTGGTTTCTATTTCTTCCAGAGCGTCACTGGCCCTGGAACGCAGCCTGATGGCCAGTTCTTCCATTGAGGGCGGGGCCAAAAATATATACACACCCAAGGGATACTTTTCTTTGACTTTGAGGGCACCCTGCACATCAATTTCCAGAACCACATCCCGCCCCTGATCCAGAGTTTTCAACACAGGTTTTTCCGGGGTTCCGTAATAATAATCATATATTGCAGCCCACTCCATCAGCTCGCCATTTCTGATCATTTCCTCAAAGCGGGCTTTGGCAACAAAATAATAGTCAATCCCGTCCGCCTCACCCGCCCTTGGTAAGCGGGTGGTTGCCGAGATGGAGTAAGTTATTGTATCATCACAGCTGAATAGGTGACTGCGCACTGTTCCCTTGCCTGCTCCCGACGGCCCGGATAGCACAATTAGAATACCTTTTCTCTTCATCTTAGCTCATATACCGTTTAATCGTATTCCTCAACCTGATTACCCGTGCTCTCCTTATTAACCAGTCTGTGGGCTACTGTTTCCGGCTGAACCGCAGACAGGATCACGTGGTCGCTGTCTGCTATGATTACAGCCCTGGTTCTTCTGCCATAAGTGGCGTCAACAAGCATGCCCCGATCCCTGGCCTCTGTAATGATCCGCTTAATAGGCGCTGATTCCGGGCTGACAATGGCAATGATCCGGTTTGCTGATACTATATTCCCAAAGCCGATATTGATTAATTTAATTTCCATGACCTTCCCCCCCGTTAAACTTTGTGACGACCATGGTAAACTGAAATTACTCGATATTCTGCGCTTGCTCTCTGATCTTTTCCAATTCGCTTTTAATATTAACCACTTGCTTGCCAACCAGCAAGTCACCTGCTTTGGCTGCTATGGTGTTAATTTCGCGGTTCATTTCCTGCAGTAAAAAATCCATTTTTCTGCCGACAGGCTCTATAGCTGCAACACAGGTTCTGGCCTGAACCAAATGGCTGTTCAAGCGTACCAGTTCCTCGGTTATACTTGACCTTTCGGCAAATATGACCACCTCCGCCTCCAGGCGCGCCGGGTCTATGATGTTGCCGTCAAGCCACTCCTTTAACCGCTGGCTTAACCGTTCCCGGTAACTATCCACCACATGTGGCGCCCTTTGTTTGATATCCTCAACTGCAGCTGTAATACGTTCAATGCGCTTGAGCAAATCATCCTGCAACCTGGCGCCTTCAGACTGCCTCATGTCCATAAAGCCGGTCAGGGCAAGGGTCAGTGCTTTTTCCAAAAAGGGCCACCATGATTCAACATCATCAACTTCTTCCTGAACGGATATTACGTCGGGAAGTGCAATTAAATCCCTGAACGCTATTTCCCCGGGCAGGCCCAGATCTGTCTGCAACTCTATCATTGCTTTATAATACGATACAGCCAAATTTTTGTCAACTTTCATAATTGGTGTTTTGCTTCCATCGTTTTCCATGTTAAAATAGCCGTCAACCCTGCCCCGGGCGATCCCGTTCTGAATCATACGCCTGATTCTATCTTCTAACACAGATAAAGATCTGGGCAGGCGCAGGACCACCTCACTAAAGCGGTGATTAACACCCTTGAGTTCAACGGCAAACTTTTTACCCGCCCCGATAGCCTCCCCGCGCCCAAAGCCGGTCATGCTTTTAAGCAATTTACCACCACCCATCAAACTTTGCTGTGGATGCTATTTACAACATCCACCAAACTCATTACAGCTAATTAATTTCATTTAAGACAGCTTCCAAGCGGTTTAGCCCCTCCTGGATTTTATCCATGGAAGTGGCATATGATAATCTGAAGCAGCGGTCATCCCCAAAGGCAACCCCTGGAACCACGGCCACCCGGGCATCACTTAACAGAACGTCGGCCAGATCAGTGGCCCCGTTAATAACCTTACCCTTGTAGGAGCGGCCCAGAAAGGCCGAAATTTCTGGAAACACATAAAAAGCGCCCCCGGGCAAATTACAGTTGACGCCCGGTACGGCCCTGAGCCGGTCAACCATATACCGGCGCCGCCGGTCAAACTCGATCAACATTTGGGCCAGGAATGACTGGTCCCCCACCAGGGCCTCAACACTTGCCGCCTGGGCAATGGAAGTTGGGTTGGAGGTGGAGTGGCTTTGCAGGTCGGCCATGGCCCTGGCCACCGGTTCCGGCGCCGCAGCATAGCCTATCCGCCAGCCCGTCATGGCGTAGGACTTAGAGACCCCGTTAATTACAACTGTGAGATCCTTTAATTCGGAACTCAGGGCGGCGATACTAACGTGCTCATGCCCGTCATAAATCAGCTTTTCATAAATCTCATCTGAAATAACAACAATCCCTTGCCGCACAAACACTTCACCCAGAGCGGCCAGTTCATCCCTGCTGTAAACAGCCCCGGTGGGATTACTGGGGCTGTTCATGATAATCAGCCTGGTACGCTTGGTGACCACCGACTCCAGCTCTTCAACAGTCAGCTTAAAGTTGTTGCTGGCCCTGGTTTGTACAATAACCGGACTGGCGCCGGCCAGTTTTATCTGCTCCAGGTAGCTCACCCAGTAGGGGGCCGGCAAGATCACCTCATCCCCCTCCTGGCATAACACCTGAAAAGTATTATATAGTGAATGCTTGGCCCCGACGGAAACAACAATTTGGTCAGCCTTGTAGTCCAGCCCGTTGTCTTTTTTAAATTTGTCAACAATGGCCTGCCGAAGCTGATCAGTTCCGGCCACGGCCGTGTATTTGGTCAGGCCTCTATTGATGGCCTCAATGGCCGCTGCCTTGATATTGTCCGGCGTGTCAAAGTCGGGTTCTCCGACTCCAAAATTGATTACCTTTTCCCCTGCCGCCATCATCTTCTTGGCCCGGGCATCAATGGCCAGGGTGGGGGATGGGCTGATGCTTAAAGCCCGCTGGGCTAACCTCATTGTTATCTCCTCCAAATTACAATAGTGTTCCGCAAACCGGTCATAACCGGAAAAAACAAGAAACTTGTATTACTTGATAAGATGCAGATTACCGGCAATATACTATTGTTTCCATGATCATGCTAATTTTCCTGCTCCTATTATACCCGCAGGTACATTATTTTTTCCCCCGCCCGCCGGCGCAAGTGGTGGATAAAAGTGCCCAGCAGCAGTGGCGTAACGGCCACCAGTAATACAACAGCCCACTGCAGCGGGGTCAGGGCCACGGTATAGAAAACCGGCTGCAAAAAGGGCAGATAAGTTACCGCCAGCTGAAGCATAGCCGAGGCTGATACCGCCAGTAAAAGGTGCGGGTTACTCCAGAATCCCACCTCCAAAATGGAATGGTGCTCCGACCGGCAGGTAAACACAAAGAACAGCTGCATAAATACCAGGGTATTAAAGGCCATGGTGCGGGCCAGGTCCAGGTCATGCCCGCTGGCCGCGTACGACCCGGCAAACACACCCAGGGTACCCACTGCTATCACTGAACCGCTGCCCAGGATGCGCAGAGCCATGCCGTTGGCAAAAATACTTTCCCCCGGGTTGCGGGGACGCCTCTTCATGATGTCCTTGTCCAGGGGATCTACACCAAGGGCCATGGCCGGCAGGCCATCGGTAACCAGATTCATCCATAGAATTTGAATGGGCACCAGGGGCAGCGGCAGCCCGGCCAGCACGGCTAAAAACATGACCAGCACTTCCCCCACATTACACGATAGCAAGTAGCGGATAAATTTGCGGATATTATCGTAAATGCCCCGTCCCTCTTCAACTGCGGCCACAATGGTTTTAAAATTATCGTCAGCCAGGACCATGGACGAGGCCTCCTTGGTGACATCAGTTCCCGACAGGCCCATGGCAATGCCAATATCAGCTTCCTTTACGGCCGGGGCATCATTAACCCCGTCCCCGGTCATGGCCACTACATGGCCCGACTGTTTCAGGGCCCTTACAATCCGCAGTTTGTGCTTGGGCGACACCCGGGCAAAAACTGTAACCCGGCCGGCAGCTTGGCGGAGCTGCTGGTCATCCATAACATCCAGCTGGGTTCCGGTCAGCACCTCGCCACCCTTCTCCACCAGACCCAGTTCCCGGCCCACCGCGGTGGCTGTAACCTGGTGGTCGCCGGTGATCATAATCACCTTGATCCCGGCCCGCCGGCAGGTCCGCACTGCAGTCACCGCCGCCGGCCGGGGCGGATCAATCATTCCGGCCAGACCCAGGAAGGTCATTTCCCTTTCCACCACATCCTCACGGTCACTTGCTTCAAGCGCTGTCAAATTGCGCACGGCAAAAGCCAAAACTCGCAGGGCCTTGCCGGCCAGGCGCACGTTATCATCCAGGATCTCCTCCCGGCGCCGCTCGGTCAGGGCAACCCGGCGCCCGTTTTCGAGAACATGGGTGCACAGGTTTAAAACAACATCCGGGGCGCCCTTCAGGTAAGCGGTTAGCTCTCCGGAGTCGTTTTTATAGACTACAGTCATTCGCTTGCGGTCCGAGTCAAAGGGTATTTCCGCCACCCGCTGTTCTTTCTTCTCCAATTGTTCCCGCCAAAACCCGCTCTTTGCCGCCATGACCAGCAGGGCGCCTTCTGTGGGGTCCCCGGTCACCTGCCACATTTTTTCCGCCCCGCCCCGGTCTCCTCTGAAAAGCCCGGGGATACCAATCTTATTGCGGCTCAGGAACGCATTATTGCACAGGGCGGCTGCACGCAGCAACAAATCCAGCTCGGGGCCGGGCCTGTATTCGCCGGTAATTAACTTACCCTTGGGGTCATACCCCTCACCGGTTACCTCAATGCTTGCCCCCACGGTTACAACCTGACGGACGGTCATTTCATTCTGGGTCAGGGTGCCGGTCTTGTCCGAACAAATTACAGTGGCACAACCCAGGGTTTCCACAGCCGGCAGCTTGCGAATAATGGCGTTGCGCCGGATCATACGCTGAACCCCCACCGCCAGGGCAATGGTCACGATGGCGGGCAGGCCTTCGGGAATGGCCGCCACAGCCAGGCTGACACCGGTCATAAACATGTGGTAGGCCGGCTCCCCGCGGTAGACGCCCAGGACTACCACTACCGCGCAGACGGCCAGGCAAAAGGCTACCAGCCCCCGGCCCATCTGCGCCAGCCGCCGCTGCAGGGGGGTCGTCTCCTGCCCCGCCTCCTGAATCAAACCGGCAATTTGCCCCATTTCCGTGGACATACCGGTGTTAATCACCACACCCCGGGCCCGGCCCCGGCTGATGGCGGTGCCCATAAAAAGTATATTTTTAGCGTCCCCGGGGGAGACAATGCCGCAAATTGGCTCTATCTGCTTTTTAACCGGCACGGATTCACCGGTCAGAGCCGACTCCTCCACCTCCAGGTTGACCGCCTTAATTAATCTTAAATCCGCAGGCACCCTGTCCCCGGCCTCAAGCAAGATCAGATCGCCGGGCACCAGGCTGGTGGCCTGAGCTTTTTGCTCCTTGCCGCCCCTGATTACCCTGGCCTCCGGTGCAGTTAATTGTTTCAAAGCCTCAATGGAGCGCTCGGCCCGAAACTCTTGAACCACACCCAGGATAGCATTCAGGGTAAGGATCACCAAAATTGTCAAAGCGTCTGCCCATTCATGCAAAAACCCGCTAATTACGGTAGCAGCCAGCAGCATAAGCACCATAAAGTCCTTGAACTGGCCTAAAAACATATTCAACAGGGACAGCCTTCCGGCCTCAGCAAGCTTGTTGGGGCCAAAGCGCTCCAGCCTTGACTCCACCTCCCCGGGATCAAGGCCCCGGCTCTCGCTTGTCCGCAACTTTTCCAAAGCATCCTCCGGAGAAAGCTGGTACCACTGTTCAGCCACTACACACCACCCCTTGATTTCCTTTTATTTCCTGGCTCTAAAATATATGCCGGCAATAAAAAAAAATACCCGCCTTAAAAATGCCGGCAGATCGGAAATAAAATCGTTTACAAGTTCCTGTAGAGCACTGTCGGTTATGGTCAGGCACAAGGGACCCCCGGGGGCGCCAGGCCTTCCCGGGGGTCCCTTGTGGTTTACCCGGGCATGCTGATAATGCTCCTGGTGATGGCCTGCAACCTGTTCGGCGATGCCCTGAGGGACGCCCTTGAACAGTTTAAAGGATTTTATGAGCGCCAAAACAGTATTAAACCTAATCGTCCGCATACTCACCGCCGGAGACACTGTTAATGCAGTAAACGGTGACTAAACATGATATAATGATGCTGGACTGGCTGCCGGTGGCCTCTCCCTCATCTCGCCAGAGAGAGGGTGGCCTGTTTTGTCGTTATTATTCAATCTCAATGTTTTGCATACGAAAGAGACGTGCCGCATTAAAAACTTGCAAAATAAACACTTTCTCCTCACGGATGGCATAAACTAAACGATAATTGTTATGGATGATCTCCCGGATTTGGGGTTGTCTCACCTCTGGTACAATCCTTCCCCTCTCCGGAAAATCCGGTATATTACGGCATATTTCGAAAAGTTCATCTACAAACCCAATGGCATTATCAATACTATCTCGGGCAATGTATTCCATTATCTCCTGAAGGTCTAAAGCAGCCTGCTTAGTAAGAAAAAATTTTTTCTTGGACATTATTATTTACCGGCTATTATTTTACTTTTCAAGTTTTGGAAAAAATCTTCTCCATCTGCCACCCGATTAGACTCAATATCCTTCAACCCTGACACAAGCCCTTTCATAAAACGTAACTCCTCCAGTTTTCGCTGGTACTCTTCTACAGACTCAAGCACAGCCGCCGGCCTGCCATGTTGCGTTAAAATAATCGTCCGGCGGTTTTTCTTTAAGCTTTCTAGAATTTCAGAGGTATTGGCGCGGAATTCGGTAACAGGCTGAATATCGGTGGTCAAATCAAGGCTTTCCATATAATTACCTCCTTAAGTTGTTTTAAATGATTATAAAAGACTTTTAAAAGACTTGCAACATTAATGTCTACTAACGACCGGTGCAGGAAGCCGGGATAAACTCCGTCAGGTCTTCCACGATATCAAGAATAACAGGCGCTATATATTGAACGTTATATACAAATCTGGACTGTGGTCTTGACGATTACTGATGATGATCAGATTCAAATCAAGTTTACTGCTAAAAATTAGCCCGAGGCTGCAATGTATTCTGTAGACAAGACTGGGGGTGCTTATCTGATGTCTAATATAGAACAATATCTTAGAAGGTTGGAGCTATCACATCCTTTGCGGGAACCCGTCATTAGAACTGTAATAGAATCATTGCGGCTTCCTGTAGGAAGTTTCGGTCTGGATGCAGGCTGCGGAATTGGTTTGTATACGTTATTGTTGGCGGAAGCAGTGGGCTCTGCCGGACACATAACAGGTCTCGATATAACAAAAGAATTCCTGGCCAAGGCACGCTCTTTATCATCGAAGTCCGGTATAGAAAATAGAATTTCATTCCAGGAGGGCGACGCATGTAAGTTTCCGTTTGCTGAAAACACTTTTGACTGGGCCTGTAGCATGGATTTTGCCGGTTACACTCCTTTGGACCCAGTACTTTTATTGAAGGAAATGGGACGGGTGGTAAAACCGGAAGGACGGGTGTTTCTTTTGATGTGGTCTTCTCAAAAGCTGCTTCCAGGGTTTCCTATACTGGAGGCCAGATTAGATACAACCTCTTCAGGAATTGCTCCGTTTACCACGACAATGAACCCCGAGTCTCATATGATGCGCGGGTTGGGATGGTTTCGCCGGGCGGGCTTAATGGAATCGGAGGCCCGGACTTTCGTGAGAGATGTCTGCTCTCCCTTAGATCCTGAAATTAGAACCGCATTGACCGATCTTTTTCAAATGCGGTACCCTCGCAAGGTAGAGGGAATGTTTAACTTCCTTCATATTTGAAAGTTCTAATCCGGTCATTCGTTTTTTTCTCTAAAAAAGCAAGAGGAACATCCTCTTGCTTAATGTTTGAGAGCTTTAAGTTCCTCATCGGTTAAACCCGTAATTTTTTTAACTTTTTCATAATCCATGCCGTCACTAAGCAGTGCTTGTGCGACTTCCAGCTTACCTTCCAGTTTTAACTGTTGATGCTTTTTTTTGATTTCCTCTTCAGCAAAACTGATCATACTTTCAACCTCCTCTGGATTTTCAATATATTGTTCTAATTTCTCACGATTTTTTCCAATTCCATAAAATATGATACGCAGCCACGGAATCAGTTGCCTGTATTCATCCCTTCCAAGTGACTTGATAACACCAACCCATCGTTTAAGTCGGTTAATCAGATCTTCCTCGTCTCTCGCCTGTTCCAAATGGAAAACAACCGCAACCAATTTAGAAAACTTTTTCAGGTCCTCTTCTGTGTAGCGGTGGATGTCTATCAAAGCATATTTGAAATCAACGAGATATTCTCCAAAACTTTGATACTGGTTAATAATTTCTTTAAAGTTTATTGGAACTGACCAGGAAGAGGGTCCGTTGTAAACAACAATAGGCATGTACGTTTATTAGACAACAACTCTTTATACCGTTTATCGTGAGCCTGATGGATTTCGTTACTCATGCCTTTCCAACCCCTTTGCCTTATTATACCATGAAGTATATAAAAAATAACGGATGGAAAGGAAAACCAGCTGTCGAAAAGAAGATACCTCGCCGAAATGCCATATTCCCGGGCCTGGCCTTACGCTGCCCGGCTGTATAATCTTACCTTTACCGGATAAACTAGTAATGCATCCGAAGGAGGTGATTTACATGCCCGATATTAAGTGCACGGTAACAGAATGTCACTATAACTCGGACATTCAATGTCAAGCTCCCATGATTCAGGTTGATAGGAGCGGGGCAAGCAATGCCCACAACTCTGATGAAACAAAATGCGAAACTTTCAAGGAAAAAGGTTTTTAATTAGTAATAAGGCCTCGCCCCAAAGCGTGGCCTTATTACTTCATGACAATATTGCGGCCTGAACCATATTTGACCAGCCGTAAAAACAGGTGCTATACTTATCTCGGCTAAAATTATTGCCGGAGCTGATTAATATGCCTTTTGACGGGCTGTACCTGGCCGCAGTTACACATGAGTTAAAAACCGCCCTGCTGCAGGGGCGCATAGAAAAAATTCACCAGCCTGAGCCGATGGAAATCTCTCTGCTAATTAGCCGCCCCGGGGAGCGCCACCGCCTGGTTCTGAGCGCCCACCCCCGGAACGCCCGGGCGCATCTGGCCGTTACAGCCAAAGAGAATCCCCTCACTCCGCCTCTTTTCTGCATGGTTCTGCGCAAGCATCTGGAGGGGGCCAGGATTGAAGATATAATTCAACCCGGCCTGGAGCGGGTTCTGGAAATCAGGCTTGCTACCCGGGATGAACTGGGCCGGGCCGGTACCAAATCACTGCTGGTGGAGATAATGGGTAAACACAGTAACATTATTCTTTTTGATGCTACAACAAAGGTTATTATCGACGGCATCAAGAGGTACAGTCACTCCGTCAGCCGGCACCGGGAAGTGCTGCCGGGAAGTCCCTATATTTCTCCTCCGGACCAGGGCAAACATAATCCCCTGCCGCTTGATGAAGATGAGTTTCGGCAAATTTTGCTGACAGAGCCCCTTAATAACCCCCTGCGCAGTATCCTGCAGCGCCGTCTGGAAGGCATCAGCGGAGCTGCCGGCCTGGAAATCCTGGCCCGGGCCAGGCTGCCCCGGGACCAACTGCTGGACAACTGCGGCGAACACGAAATGCGTCTTCTGTGGCAGGCCCTGCAGTCAATTATGGAACCCTGCCGGAAGGGCTGCTTCAATCCTACTCTGGCCCTTGATTCCAGGGGCAACCCGCTGGATTTCGCGGCTCTGAACTACGAGGTCTTCGAAGCAGCTAAAAGTTATAGTGACACAGCCAGCAAGGTGGCTGAAAGATTTTACAGCCTGAGACGCCGGACAGAACTATTTAATGGCCGGCGCAACTCGCTTCTGGCTGTTATACACCAAAACATTAAGCGGCTAACCAAAAAAATAGCCATCCAGGAGTCAGACCTGGCCAGGTCTGAAAAAGATGGCATCTGCCGGCTCTATGGCGAACTACTGCAGGCCAACCTCTACCAGCTTAAGGATGGGAGCAGCGAGGCAATTTTAGAAAACTTTTATGAGCCCGGCGCACCGCCATTAACAGTACCCCTGGACCCACATCTAACACCTGCCCGCAATGCCCAGGCCTATTTCAAGAAATACCTGAAGTCCAAAAAAACCAGGCAGAAGGCAGCTGAACAAATTGAACTCAACATGAAAGAACTAACCTACCTCCAGGAGGTGGCAGCATCCCTGGAGATGGCCGAGGAGACGGCTGACCTGGAGGAAATAAAACAGGAGCTAATCAGCCAGGGTTATCTTCCCCCGGAAAAGCGGGTGACCTCCCCAAAAACCAAAGCCGCCGCTCAACCGGGACAGCCCCTTGGGTTTACTTCTTCAGGCGGATTTTTAATTTTAGTGGGTAAAAACAACAAGCAAAACGACCGCCTGACCATGAAAACAGCGGGGCCGGATGATATCTGGCTGCACACCAAGGATATTCCCGGCTCCCACGTTATTATACGCACCAATGGCCGCGAGGTCCCGGCAGGTACCCTGGAAGAAGCAGCCTCCCTGGCCGCTTATTTCAGCAAGGCCAGACAGGGCCGAAACGTGCCGGTTGACTATACCTTGCGCAAGTATGTCAGCAAGCCTGCCGGCGCCAGGCCCGGCTACGTTATATACCGCCATCAAAAAACCCTGGCCGCCAATCCCGACCCGGGCCTGATAGAACAACTGGCCAATAACCAGTCCCCGGCAACCCATTAAAATCTTTTAGCAGGCCATTCTCCAAAATCATTCCCAGGGTCAGCGCAATTCCAGCTCAGACAGGATCAAAGGATACAAATCAGTCAGGCGGGGAGAAAAGAGGTTGTGCGCGCCCGTTACCACCAGGGGAACCAGGCTGTCATCCCGGTGCAGAGACCCGTGGCTGCCACAGCCCGGATGCTCCGGCGCGCCTTCACCGCCAAACTCAAATCCCGGTCTGGCGGTTATAATAATATTTCCGGCATGCCTGGCGCCAAGGCAGCTAAACAACCTGCCAAAGGCATCGGGATAGTCATCAAAAAGCAGCAACCCACCCTTAAGTTGCCCTCCCACCAGATTAAGGTCACCCTCATAACCCCATCTGGCACCATAAATGTCAGTTAACTCTCCACCCTCCCAGAAGCTTAGCCGGCCGCTCTCACCGCCACGCCGCACCTGGCAGCGGACGCCCTCTTTCCAAACCACCTGGTCAATCCTGATGTCGGAGGCCAAAAGTTCTACCAAAGTGGAAAGGGTCTGCCTGTCCTCCTTGAGGATGTACAGGTGAGCCATTCTTTCGTTCGGACAAAGGGCCAGTTCTTTACTGCGCCCATTCAATTCACCCAGGCTGATGGAGGAAAAGCTTTTTAGCAAGGTGTCCAGTTTTATTAAGCCCCGGTTATGGTTCATGACCATGCTCTGGCTGTGGTCTCCAACAACTATGAACATATTGTCCCGGACAGCCTGCTCCCAGCTGCTAAAACTGTTAAGTATGCGCTGCAACTGAAGATCAGCATTTTGCAAGCAGACATCCATTTCCTCCGGGTGATTGCGGTGGGCATACTCGTCGGTATCCGGCAAGTAAACCGACAAAAAATCTGGTTGTTTGCCGCTGCTAATCAGCCAACTGGCAACCCTGCCGGAATAGTTGTCATTTACGCCAAATTTATTAAAAACTCCGGGAATCGTGGTCAAGTTGGACCACAGGTCCGGAGCGGGACACATATGGCCTAGAAATAATTGGCGGGGTCCTTTTAAATTTCCCTTCAGCCGGAACAGGGAGGCCAATTGCATTAACCAGGGGATATGCGGCTGATGTTTATGCCCGCTCCGGAAAATAAAGGGATTTACTGCGGCCGTCAGGAGGCCCGCACCCTCAATTACCTCATACAGGGTACGCACCTTGCGGCTTAACTGAAGACGGTTAAGATTAAACAACAGGTCCTGAACTACCCGGTAAACACCGGTTTTTACAACGGCAGTAAAACTTACACCATAATTAACAATCCTTTTTTCGTCCCGGTTAAACCACACAAATCCCGGGATCTGGTGTTCCGCGGGCATGGCTCCGGTAACAATAGAGGCAGCACAAGTAGGCGTCATGGTGGGAAAGACACTGACGCAGCTATCGCTAAAAAAACCCCTGCCCCTCAAGAATTCCAGGGCCGGCATGAGGCCCCTGGAAGTTGCCCTCTCCAGGGCCCGGGGATTCAGGGAATCTATTATGATCAGGATAACCCGGCGCTGTTGTCGCTTCCTTTTCAAGCAGGGTGCACCCGCCTTCGTTAATATTTAACGGGGATTGATCTAGAGGCGTTTTCATATTATAACAAAATCCGGCATATAGGAATACTATTCCCACGTTCCTGATCAGAATAATTTTAATGGCCGGAAGGCAAACTAAAAAGCCACCATAAGTCCCGGGAATTAAAAGGAGGTAGGCTAATGGCACGACGAAAGGGAGTAATGTCCGAGCAGCTTAAGTACGAATTAGCCTCAGAACTTGGTGTGGCCGACATAGTCCAGCGGAAAGGGTTCAGCGGTGTAACCTCCCGGGACTGCGGCAATCTGGTTCGTCTGGCAATTGAGCGGGCCAGCGGATCCGCTCGGCGGGGACAATAGGTGGCAGGCGCGCCATTAAGGCGCGCCTTTGATTTCTCACCTGGAAAGTATCGGTGCCAGGCTGGTTTATAGAGACCTTTTAATGTATACTAAAGCTAAATAACCCGTAAAAGTGAAGGAGCACAGATGTTTGATCAACTATACCAGGTAAGCATTGTATTTATCATGGCAGCCGTTCCCTGGCTTGAAATTTGGCTGGCTATTCCGGCAGGCATAGCCATGGGATTAAACCCTGTGGTATGTTTTACTGCCGCGGTGGCAGGCAATTTTTTGCCCCTGGTGGGTATAAAAATAATCTTACCACGCACAAGGGAGTGGTTTTTCAACTATTTTCTCAAAGAAACCCCGGATGGTAAAACTGTAAGCCGCAGAAGACAAAGGTTCAGCAACCTCTGGAATAAATACGGGCTGCCGGGGGTGGCTTTATCAGCCCCAGCCACCCTGGGCGCTCACCTGGCAACCATTTTGGCCCTGCTGCTGGGTTCGCCGGGAACCCGGGTGCTGTCCTGGATGGCCGTAAGCCTGGTTATATGGGGTGCGGGAACTACTGTGGTTGCTTACTTTGGGATCGAGGCCTTTAGAACATACTTTTGATGTGTATAGACCATTATTAAAACTTTCCGTGTTGAGCAAATATCTGTTTAAACCTTTTCATGTTTTTACCATTGGACAGCATATAATCAAAAATAAAATCGAGCTGCCTTTTTGTTATATACCGGCTAATCTGAGGAACATAAACACTACCCACACTTAACTTTATCCAACCCATTTTTTCAAGTGTCAGTTCCGGGTCTTCATTTACAAATAGACCTCCAGGCAACATTTTAATATTATATTCTTTACATATTTCCATTGCTTTATCCCAATGGCGTACGGGTAAACACTCGAATAAATCCCCGGTTGGAGATAACCAGCCACTTTTCCCTTTTAAGCTTTTTTCAGTCAGGTCATTCATTACATCCACCTTCCATCAAAAATACTATCTTTATCGAAACTCTACGCGGGTTCCTTTCTTCCCGCTGTCTTTGATTAATCGTATGGTCAGAGCGGTACCAATTCCAATTCTGTAGTGGCAGTCGTGGCTAGCTGTATCCGCGCAGCTATAAAAATTCTGTAGTGGGGGTAAGGTTTTTGCGGTTGCTTGTGTTCAGTGACAGCCATGGACAACTTGATTATGCGTTACAAGCCGTAGAAGAATCAGGCAAGGCAGATTTATTACTGCACGCCGGAGACCATTTTCGGGATGGTATGGAACTGGCCTATAAGACCGGTTTGCCAGTAAAGTCGGTTGTGGGAAATTGTGACATCGGCCTGCGTGGTCCGTTGGAACTGGTTATAAGAATGGCAAATTACCGTTTTCTGCTCACCCATGGCCATCTTTTCCATATTTACGACTCATTGGACAAGTTAGTATCTAGAGGTCAAAAACTCAGAGTAAATGTGGTAATTTGCAGATTACTTGGCGGACAGGCTAAATAATATGGAAACAAGCACCTGCGGATATGCTGGAGTACGACAATCGCGACGGCAGTCACCCATAAAAAGGTCATGCAAAATTTCGTCTGATAAGGTGATTGATGAGCAAAAACACGCTTAAGCCGCAGTGCAGCAAGGTCCAGGATACCCAAAAACTGCCTTAGTTGTTTGAATTAATAATGAAAATATTGTATAATATAAAAATAAGGTGGTGTTCATATGAAAGACTTGGAAAAGCTGATAGACGAGGTGAACGGTTCAATGTCCATTGAAGGCATGCCGCTTACCAAGGATGATAAGGATAGAATTAGGTACTGTGCCGGCAATGATAAGCTTGTTGAAAAAACCATAGCTGAGCTCGTCAAAAAGCACACGGCTGCCAGGAGCTATAGCCATGAGCAGCAGCTATGAATACAGCTATGAGTGGGATCAAAGATATTGCTACCCTCATTCTAATGTTCTTATCAACAAGCTGGGCATTAGGGATGCTGAAAAGCTCCAGATAGCCGAAAGAGAAATCACTTCCTTGAGGATTGCCAATGCAAAAATCAACGTGATAAAAGGCAACTTTGATCTGCTCCATTTAAGAAAGATTCACAAGTATATATTCGGCGATATCTACGAATGGGCGGGCGAAATCAGATGGGTGAACATCGCCAAAGGAAATATGTTTTGCAATTATGAGTTTATTGAACAAAACGCTGATCAGCTCTTTACTAAGCTGAAAAAAGAAAATTACTTGAAAGATGCCTCCGCAGATGAAATTCCCATCCGAATGGCGCATTATCTTGGGGAAATCAATGCCCTTCACCCGTTCAGAGAGGGAAACGGCAGGGTGCAGAGGCTCTTTATCGAGTATTTGGCTGAGAATGCGGGCTACATGGAAATAGAGCAAGCGGCTTTTTTTTCAAATCCTGAAAAATCAAATTTCCACACATAAAGGAGATGAAGCACTTATGCCGAAAAGAAACGGAACTCCTGCCGCGGCAGAGCAGGAAGATGTGTGCATCCAGGAATTTCTCGATATGATTTCCCCGTCGGTGATCAAATTTTTCACCGACTACTTCATCTGCGGCAACACCTACCGCTGCGTGTGGGCCTTGCGGGAATGTGCAGGGTGACATTGTCCTTTTCCCCCAAATGGCCCTGAAGACGGACGGCACTGTCTGGGCCTGGGGGGCTAACTGGGCCGGCCAGTTGGGCGACGGCACGACGACACAGAGGCTTACCCCGGTGCAGGTGCTGAGCGGCGTCGCGGCGGTGGCGGCTGGGCAGGATCATTCCCTGGCCCTGATGGCGGACGGCACCGTCCGGGCCTGGGGGAGTAGCTCTGCAGGCGAGTTGGGCGACGGTACAACGGCAGCTAAGCATGCCCCGGTGCCGGTAGCAGTTGCGCCGTCCATCACAACCCAACCGGCCAGTCAAACAGTAACGGCGGGAAGTGCGGCTGCCTTTACGGTAACAGCGACAGGCACAACGCCTTTGAGCTACCAGTGGAGGAAGGACGGCATTGACTTGACCGATGTCGGCAACATAAGCGGGGCTCCCGCAGCAACCCTGACTATCGGCAACGCCCGGGTGACGGACGCCGGAAGCTACACCTGCGTTGTGAGCAATGTCGCGGGAAATGTAACCAGCGCCGCTGCAACCTTAACCGTAGCTGTCCCGGTAACCGGCGTACCGCCGCAGCGGCGGGGCTCGTGGGCGGTTACGCGGACAAAACCTTCAGGCCGGAGAGGAGCGTCACCCGTGAGGAGGCCGCAGTTCTGACGGTCAGGCTCCTTAAGCGCCTGGGCGTCGAGGTGTCGCCGGCGCCGGAAAGCATCTTGGAACCTTACCGCGATGCCGGTGAAGTGGGTGCTTGGGCGCGCGCCACAATGGCCGCGGCGGCGCAAACCGGGATCGTCGGCGGAACCCCGGAAGGAAAGCTTGCTCCCGCCGACAGGCTCACCCGGGCGCAGGCCGCGGTGTTTCTCAAGCGGGCGCTGGCGAAGGCGGATCTGCTGTAAACCCTTACCGCTAAACAATGGCG
>JBFMEU010000025.1:0-34440 GCA_040753155.1 Bacillota bacterium | reverse complement strand
CATAAGTATGCACCTCACTTGGTTTTAGGTCGTTTTGTAGTGATTACTACCTAATTCGACAAGTGACGGTGCATTTCCTATTTATGGCCCCCTAAGGAATTAAAACTTTTCGAACAGACTCTATAAGAAGACCTGTGGTCTAAATGCCCATCTTGTTCATTGATTTGAGTTACTTTTTTTTGATATCTTCATTTACCACTGGACTCGGCTAACATTCAGAGGGGGTTGAATCCCCCTCTGAATGAAGTCTCGTTCAAATTTGCCATGATCTTGTCTATTTCAGGAAAACTTTTTTCAAACAGCCAAATCCACTTTTCAGACAGCTAAAAGCATTTTTCGGACAATTGAGAAAGGAACTTTGAGCGGCATGTAAGAACTGGGAGGTAAAACGCTTTGGACAAAATGTCACTAATTTCACTGCTTTTGGTTTCACTTCCCGAAGCATTATTAGTAACCATGCTGGGTTTTCAACTGGCAGGACTTAGAATAATGCCGCTACACTTAATAATAATCGGTACGACCCAAACGGCATCTTCATATTTTATCAGGCTGTCAAACATACCTTTCGGGTTGCACAGCCTGGCGCAGATAGCCATTTATATATTGATTTTACTAATCGTTACCGGCATACCCTTACGCAGGGTTGTTATTATCGCTTTGCTGGGTCTAGTAGTATACGCAACACTGGATGCAGCCATTGTACCCCCGCTATTAATTCTCACCGGTTATTCCTTGCAGGATATTTTTGTCAGGGATGACATACGCATCAGTATTTTTCTCCCGCAAGCAGTTATTATTCTGTTGTTTATCATTGCCTGCCACAGGTACAATTTTCATTTGCTCGATTTTGACACTGAGCTAAAAAACCGATCCTCTAAAGATGACATTGCAAAAAAGACCGAAAAGGCATATTTAAGCTTGTATATACTGGTGTTATTGCCTGTACTGTTGTTGGCTATTTTAAATATAGTGCTGTTCTTCTCCCAAACAGGCGCCTTGCTTAATACATACTTCCACCTGATAACAGCCTCATTCAGCTTGATAATTGTTACCATAACAGTACTATCCATGGGCGCGTTAAGAAAACTATCTTCCTTAAAAGAAAAAGAATTCGAGGCTCGCCAAGCCGGTGAAACAATCACCCAGTTGGACAAGTTGTTATAGCATTCTTCAGGGATTGTTCCGCATCCTTCCTACTCACAACATAAAAATCATCATAATCACTGGCTAATCGTAAGTCTTGCGCACTTACGATTATTTTGCGAAATTCCTTCGGGAAAATACCTGTTTTAACGAAACGCAGATTAAATAAGCTAATTACTCCTGAGTGCTTCCGTGAATCAATCTCTATAGTAGCTAAAACAGCCCGCGCAGCTTGAAAAATAGCATAATAGGCTTTAGAAGCTGCGTCCAAGTAATGTCCTAAATCGAATAACTGCTGAGCTACTAAAAGTCGATCCTGTGCAGATTTAAGCCGGTAAAAGGCTAAATCCTTGGAAGTTAATTGGTCCACAAAGTTTCACCATCTTCCATAACGCTCATGGCAAAGGGGGCCTTTACAGCTGATAGCCGTTGAAATTCTTTAACATCATAGATATTTAAGGAAAAATTGAGGTTATAATCAATACCCTCATCCAATAAAAAATCATACAGCTTATCCCGGTCAACCTCATTACGATCGCGCACTATAATCAGCAGGTCAATATCTGATTCCCTGGTAAAATTACCCCGCGCTTTAGAACCATATAAAATCACTGTAACCAGTTGGTCATTGCAAACCTTGGCAAGATGATTGATAACCTTATCCAGTATTTTTTGTTCTTGTATGGTTAATTGAGCCATTAGCCACCCTCCTCTGCTTTATAATATGAATGATGAATAGCAAACTTATCCTTCCGTTCTGGTTAGTGCGTTGTTATAGTACATTAACAGGGAATCGTCACCTGGATAATTGACTCAGGGATCCGCTGCGACACCTTTACGATAGTGTGATAATCCTTATTTTTCCAGCAAGCCTTAAAGCCAGCCCGCACTGCTTCTGACTGGAACAACAGCCCCCAAAAGAAATTATTTATTGTACATACGACAATTGTTACTATTTTCCTCTAATAAATTTTTTCCATTTTGGTGCGCTGCCATGGTGGCATCCCAAAGTGGCTTCTCTTCCGGGGAAACAGGCTCCACAGTAACGGGTCGTAAGGCATTTCTTCCAGCAGTTGTACTATTTGTATGAGTGTGTGTCAATACATTATCGCTGGAGGTTGCGGTGTATCAGGCTACTTTGTCTGTGTTGCGGCCTGTGCCCCATTCGGTAATGTGACATGTCCAATTATCTGTGGCGTTGTGTGGGCTTTAATATGCACATATGGAGCGAATAAAAATTGCCCACAGCTTTGTGCTAGTTATTGTTAGAGTTTTAACCATAATTCTAGCTAGTCTCTACTCCCCTTATTATAATGATTGCATAGAATTTTAAAAAACAGTTAAAACCGTTCCTATCCTGTTCCAAATGTGTATGGTTGATAATGTGACTTGGCCGTCAAGCCTTGATCCACCATGATTTTAAACAGTGTGGGACGGGTGAGGTAATGGTAGACGGTATAGACAATTATACAGCCCATCCCAAGTAGGTGGAGATAGTTTTAAGAAGATGGTCCAAGTTCTCTCAAGTTCCGGCAGCTGATTTGCCCTAAAGTCCAACTGTTTCCATAATCTACCATGTACGCAGTTATATAAACTACCATGGATAACGTCGTTTCAGTGAACACATGCACTTTCAAATTCATTACTGATGAATTGGGGACCATAATCACTCTAATGGTTGGTTGACAGTTAGGCTCAAAGAGTTGCCGTTTCTAAAGAGCCCACTGCATTATCTTGGTTACATGCTTTCCCTCGCAGGGTAGCCCCATGTGGTAATTGACAGAGGTTTAAGTGATCGGTGGGGCGGATACGGCCCACCGATCACTTAAAAACCGGATCACTTAAAAGTAGAAAAGGTGGTTTATAGTTTGATTGAAATGCTTGAGATTAAACTACTTATAGTATTTTTATTATTAAGCTTGCTTTTTTCATTTTTACTTTTGTATCCGTTATATTTGCGAGACAGTCACCCTGACCGTTACAAAGGAACTTATCATGCAATTGAATCTGTGTTTGGAAACAGATATGGGGTTATTTGGGTGCTATTATTGCATTGGGGATTAATGGTATCTTTTGTAGTTGGTCATTTTACAGACAAATTTCTCATAAAGGTTCTAGCGATGCTTTTATACTTTTCACTTTTTATCCCATTATTTCTATGGTACCCCTATTATTTAAAAAAAAGAAGGCCAGAAAAGTACAAAGGTATTTGGAGGCGTATAGGTGAGTGGTTAGGAGATCCAATAAGTGCATTTCCAAGCTGGAGAAATAGAGGGAATGAGAAATAATAGCATCACTTTTTTCGTATATATTCAGTGAAACCGGTGTTAAGGCACGGCGTTATCACCGCTCACTCCAGTGCTCCGCGCCGACAGCACCCCGGCTTGTTTCGGACCGGACTGGCGGCGCTGCAAAGGCGGCGATTGATTCAATAATAGACTGCCCCGGAACCTGCACCAAGCATTTTTTGCCATTGACAAGTACTGCCTCCCTGCCTGAAACTGTAGACAAGAAATGGCTATGGAGGTAACATCGGATGGCTTCAGGCAGAAAGCGGCAGCGCAGGTTGGTGGGGCTGGCCCTGGCCGTGCTGCTGATCACAGGCGCCATGGCCTGCTCCTCTAAAAATGAGCAGGCCGGGACCGGGCCAAATATATGGGGGCTTACGGCCACCCGCCTGGTGGTTGATCTGGTTCCCCTGGAGGTTGACTTGCCCGTTGGGGTGAGCAGTATTGTTGGCCACACCTTCTGGGACGGCTCCGAGCCGGTATGGGTAACCTATGGTGATAAGTCAGGCTTTACTCCGGGGGGCGGCCCGCTTTATTTCTTTTCCGGGCTAACCGGTGAAGAGTTGGGTACGGTGGGAAATAAAGTGGTCAAGGCCATTCTGGACCAGGGCCGCCTTTACTGGCTTGAGCGACCGGGGCCGGAGCAGAGCCGGTTGCTGGCAGCCTATCCCGGCCCGGGAATTGACGGCGTCGGGCTAATTGGCTGGCCGGCGGAGATTATTGATTTTGATGTCCACGGAAGCTGGCTGGTGGTAACCACCCTGGACAAGACAATTATTTACCAGCAGACCGGCGGCGCGGCAGTGGAAAAACACCGGCTCGGGCGGGGAGGGGCGGTAGCCCTGGCCGACCTGGACAACAGCGGAGACCTGGAGCTGGTCCTCAGGGATGCCATGGGCGCCGACTTTTATGTGTACAGGCTGCAGGATAATGCCTGGGAGCTGCTCTGGAACACCGCCAGCGAGGGCGGGGAGCGCTTTGACGGCCTTATCCTGGCGGAGGACCTGACCGGTGACGGGGTTATGGAGATTTATGCCGGGGACATGAGCGGCAGAATGGCGCAGCTGGTGCTGACAGCTGACGGCCTGGCCGAGAAAAAGGTCAAGCACCCCGGCCAGGAGGGTACCTTCCGGGTCTTTAACTACTATCACCACAAGGCCCTGGTCTTGTGGTGCTGGTGGGACAGCGAAGAAGGCGCGGTTTATACAATTAAGTCAAATGAATAAAAAACAGTGTTAACTCAAAAGCAAGGCCCGCTTTCCCTAACGGTTAAAGCGGGCCTTATTAACACTAGGCAATCAAATAATTTGTCAATGAAGCAATTAATCTTAATTTAAGTAAAAATTTTCTAATATAACTCTTGACAATGATAATCGTTATCTCTTAAAATAAAGATCAGGGACATGAGTGAACCATCAGACTATGGCATACATATTTGAATGTTGGCTTGAATAATTATGGTAAGGCACGTTTGAAGGTTATTCTGTTTAACAACGGAAAGGGGAACTGCGGGGGACCGGTTCCTCCGGCGGAAACGTATTTAACCTGGTAAGGAGGGGTGGATCATTTTTGGAAATATGGGGTGCTGGGGAGGGGGCATGTATGTCACACGACAATGAAAGAGTATTGGTGAAGATCCGGCAATTATACGAAGCTCTCTTCAGCCATAACGGGTACGGTGAAATGAGGATCGAAATGAGGATCCTGAAAAAGGGCCAGAAGGAGGTCATCATCCACTGCGGCAAGCAGTATCGCTACGTAGTGAACTTCTCCAGCGACCGGGAGGAGGACGCCAAGGGCGTCGGCTAGGCTTGGAAGGCGCGGGGCCTTTATAGATAGTTGAAACCGTCCCGGCAGGGTCCCCCGGGGGGAAGAGTCCGGGAGAAAGGGAGGTGGTGCGTTAAAGCAGGGTGGCGGGCGCGGGGCCCGTGATGGAATGATTTTTATAACTAACTGATGAAGGCGATTCTGTGGGTGAACCCTTCTGAGAAAAAAACATTTCTTAGAAAGGGGTTTTTGTGTTTTTATGGTTGAAAAATTAAAGAACAAGATTAAAGGACGGCTGAAAGGCCAGGGCGGTTTTACCCTGATTGAATTGATCATCGTCATCGGCATCATGGGATTTCTGATTGCCATGATTGCCCCCAGGTTGGCCGGCGTCATGGGCGGCGCCTCGGATACCGTCTGCGACACCAACCAGACCCGCCTGCAAGAAGTGATGGCTGTGTATACCGAGAATTACGATGTTATGCCTAACGGATTGTTGAACCTGGTAATTAAGACCGGTGCACTCCATGATGCGATAGTACCTCTTAGTAACATTACAGATGACGGCGATAAGGGTACCGGCCTGGAAGTATTCTCCGGAGATTTTATTGACGGCATGAATGCAGCATATGTTGCACTAACTGCAGAAGAAGCAGAAGAATTGAAAAAAATGGGTATAAGCAGAGTTCATAACCTGAACCTTGGCACAGACATTAGAGAGTATAACGGTTACAGGACGGAAGGCAGTTGGAATACTACTACGTCGGGATTGCCCGCCGTAGCTGATGGTGGCTTCATGGACTCACAAGATGTGGAAACAGGTGTTCGTGTACTTATGTACGGCCTGGACGCTACTGCCGCTGGCGATGAACTTAACCAGGCTGACCTGTACGGCCGGATCATTCTTGGTGTTGGTCCCGACAGCGACCTGGTGCAGGACGGCTTGATCAACAAGGCCGGCATGTGCCCCAACGCCCTGAAGCGCAACGACTTCTTCGTTTACAACAACTACAACATCGCCGTGCCCAGACTGCAAGATACAGTTACTGATAGAATCTCAGCTACTTTAACATTTACAGATGCTAATAATAACACAACTTTAACAGCGGCTGATCTGAAAGCCCAGGAGCCCTGGCAGTTCACCACCCTTTGCCCTGAAGGGGACACCATTGCCGGTACTGCCGGAGATTGGTCGGTAACCACTCCTTAATATAACCTGATTCAACCAACATAGTATCTGCCCGGGAGGGGGTTCCCCCCTCCCAATTTAAATTAAAATATCGGGGGTTTGCTCATTGGAAGTTAGGGCATGGTTTGGGAGATTGCGTCAGGCGGATCTCAAACACATGATTTTGCTGTTTATGGTTTGTCTGTACCCGCTGGCGGTTATACCCCAGGATTATAAGCTGCTTGGTCTTTACCAGGACTATTTTTACGCCCCCCGGTATGTCCTGCTGGCGGCGTTCTCTCTGCTGGCCTTGCTGGTTCTGCTTAAAGAAAGGGCGGAGATTAACGGGCGGGTCTTAATACCGCTGGGCGGCTTTCTTTTTTTTGCCCTGCTGGCAGCGATCCTGGCCGCCTACCCGGTGACCGCCTGGGTGGGTGCGCCCCAGCGTTATACCGGTTTAAGCGCCTACTTTTTCTGCGTCATCCTTTTTCTTTTGGCCTTCCGGGCCGGCGGCAGGGAAAAGCTGCTTCCTTACATGGCGGGGGCGGCGGCGGCTGTCTGCCTGCTGGCCATCTTGCAGGTGTGCGGGCTGAATCTGATCCCTGCAGAGGCTTTTCGGAAGAACGTTACCGCTTACGGCACCCTGGGGAACCCCGATAACCTGGGGATCTACGCAGCCTTCGTGCTGCCCGCGGCCCTCTACCTGTACCTGAGCCGGAGGCGGGAAATATGGCTGGGGGTGTCGGCGCTAATTCTGGCCGGCCTGCTGGTGAGCTTTACCTGGGGGGCCTGGCTGGGGGCTTTGACTGGCGTGCTGCTGGTATGCTGGTTTTACCGGGAAAATTTACGGCAGGGCCGCTGGGCGCTGCCGGCGGGGATATTGCTGGGAGTTGTGCTGGTCTTTGCCGCCGGGTGGAACTTTTTTGATTTGGATAAAAAGGTGGGCCTGATCAGCCCCCTGCAGCAGTTGCATGTGGCCGCAAATATCGGCAAGCTGCTGCCCCACACTTGGTCCTTTGGACTGGGGCCGGATCATTTGTTTCATGTAAGCAGAATGCTGCCCCTTACGGGCCTGCCTGATAAAGCCCCCGGTCTATACCTGGAGATGGCGGTGACCATGGGTATCTTTGCGCTGCTGGCCTACCTGGTATTCATAGGTTTGATTATGCGAAATCTGCGGGGTGTCTTGCCTGCCATGATAACTGTGTACCTGGTGCAGGGGCTGTTCCACTTCGAGGGCCTGCACCTGATGCCGCTGTTCTGGATTGTGCTGGGCCTGGGCCTGGCGGAAAGCAGCGCCGGGGAAGAGGCGGCCAAGCCGGAGGAAGTGCCGGAAGCTCTCGCTTCGTAGGTGAAAAGGAGGGTAGGGGATGGCGGTGCACTGGTCCAATCACAGGAGGGGCGGTTTCACGCTGCTGGAAGTGATCATCATCATTGGCATGATGGGGTTTCTGGCGGCCATGATCGTTCCATTCGTTGGCCACCTGGACAACAAGCAGCGGATCAAGGCCACCCGGGAGCGGCTGGAAGCCGTCCGTACCGCCATCGTCGGTCCGCAGAACACCTATGACGAGCGGGGTTTGCGGGTGGTCCGGGGGTATGCCGGGGACATGGACGCCTTGCCCAAGCTGTATAGATTTGACTGGAATGCTACGGATAACTGCTGGGATAAGCCGGCGCCGGCAGCCGTTCCGTATGATGAGGTATATAACGGTGGCGATCGTGATGACTTTACCTATATCGGCCAGCCGCTGGGGTTGTGGGAGAAATTCGAGGATGACACCGGTGTAGAGTGGGATGATCTCTGGAAGGGGCCTTACCTGGGCTACCCCAAGGCGCTTTATGCCAACCGGGACAAGGATGTCAGCCATTTACGCAAGACCGAAGGGGTTCTGGCCGACGCCTGGGGCCGGGTGCTGTTTTTTATCAAGGAGCAGGAGAAAGAGGACGATCCTGACAGTATTTACCTGCTGATCATCAGCGCCGGCCCGGACGGCAGGGTGAAACTACCGCCGGAAAGCGACGTTTGGCCGTCAGCTGCTGCACCGGCGCCGCTGAAGAGGGGTTCCTACAAGAAAGACGAACCTGAAAACCGGGACAATATTGTCCTGGAAATCACCCCGGACGAGTGGTATAAGCCCAATATGGGCGTCCAGGAGGAACAAACCCGCCAGATCCTGGAAGAAATCCGCACCGCCCTGCTGGGCCCGCCGGACGCCTTCGACCCCTCGGGCCGGCGCATCGCCGGGGGTTACATCGGGGACATGGGCCGGTGGCCCGTGCTCTGGGAATGGAACGTAACGGATAACAAGTGGGATGTTTCAATTACCGGCGAGGGTCAGCCCCGGGGCCTGTGGTTCTGGCACGCCGGTGAGGGGTACAGTGATCATGTGCGCCCCGCCGGGGATGATCCCATAGGGTTTGTCTGGCGCGGCCCATATCTGGCTAAGCCCTGGGGTGAAGGGGCGGACGAAGTCTTGAGGGACGCCTGGGGTACGGCTTTAAAGGTTGAGCTGAATACGTCGGTGATGCCGCAAACCCTTACCATTACCAGCGCCGGCAGAGACAAAAAGGTTACCGCCGGGGATGACAATATTTCCATGCAGATCACTTCAGATCAGTGGCGGATTCAGGGGATGAGCGTCAGGGGCAGCGTTAAAAATGAGACGCCCAAAGTATATGTGGAGGATCCGCCGGGTTCGGGTAATTGGGCGCCGGCCCCGGTTCAGCCTGAGGCGGAGCTTGACCTCAAGTTTTACCACCAGCCGGGAGAGCCGCCGCTGACAGACAGCCGGACGGTGCGGGCGGGGGAAAGCGTCGCCTTCGAGCTTTCCGGCGAGGTCTTTGCCGGTAAGCGGCGGCTCGAAGTTCATATAGTTCAAGGAGTGTTAAAGAGCGCCAAAACCGTCACGGTATTCACCGGCGCCGGCGGTACCCAGTCGCCGGTGGAGGAGAAACTGGTGATTATTGTGGAAAGCCCGCCGTAAGCCGGCGCGCCGGGCGAACCGTACCTTTCCAAGGGGAGTGCAGAGATCACCGAGTTTAAATATACAACGTAAGCGGGTGCTGATAAATGCTGGAGATTATGGACAGCAAATGCCCCGGGTGTAACGTCCGGAACCCGGCGGGCCGGGAAACGTGCCTGCATTGCGGGCAGCCGCTGCAGGGCGGCTTGCCGCCCGCGGCCCCGGTTTATGACCGGCCGGCCGGGCGGAAGTTTGCCGGGGTCAAATCCACCCCGTCCGTCCTGGTGCTGGAAACCGACGGGAAGGACCTGCGGGCGGCGGTGGTGCGGCGGGGGCTGCGGGGCTTTTCCCTGGAGCACGGCCTGAAGCTGGAACGCCTGGCGGAAGGCGGTCCGGTCACCGGGGAGGAACTGGAGGCGGTGGCTTCCCGCATTCCCCAGTGTCCCAGAAACGTGGCGCTGGTCACTCCCCTGGTGTCCATGGTGGAATTGTCCATAGAGGCCGGGCGGGTGAAAAGATTGCGGCCCCATCAGATGAAGGAGGCGCTGCGCTGGGAGGCCGAGCCCTACATGGCCATTCCCGCCGGCGAAAACCTGGTGGGCTGCCAGCGTGGCTTCGAGACCGGGGACGGGCAGATGGGGGTGTGGGTGACCATGCTGCCCGCCGAAGACTTTGCCGCCATGAAAAAAACTTTTGCCGACAAGGGTTTCCGGCTGAAGAGGGCGTACCCTCCGGACCTGTGCTTCCCCGTGGGCGCCCTGTTGGCGAAAAAGGGGAAGAGGAAGAAGGAGGACGTGGCGGTGGTGGACCTGGGGGTTCGGACCATGCGGGTGGCTTTGATCGAAGAGGGTAAGCTTAGCGCCCTGCGGACCCTGCCGGCGGGCCTGGCGGCGGCGGGATCCGCGCTGGCGGAACTGCCCGCGCCGGAGTTGGAAATGGCCCTGGAAAGAGTTTTTGAAGACCCGGTGGCGCTGAACTGCAGGATGGTGCTGACGGGGCCGGGGGCCGTGAACGGGGAAGTCCTGGACTTCTTCCAAAAAAAGTTGGAGGGGCGGGTCTCGGTCCTGGCCGTCCGATCCGGCAGCGGTTTCTCTCCCGAGTATGCCGCGGTTTTCGGCGCCGGCCTGCGGGAGCTGTTTTTCCGGGGCGGCTGGAAAACCGCCGGCATCGACGACAGCGTGGACCCGGTCAGGCAATTCCGGGAACGGGTGCACGTCTTCCCCATCGTGGCGGTGTCCGTCATCGCCGCGTTTTTCCTGGTGCACTTCCTGGTTTTGAACTTCCAGATGAAACGGGCTGAAGCGCAGCTGGCGGTGCTGACGCAGCAGCGGGACGAGTTGAAGGGGAAAGCGGAGAGGTACGCCGGCCTGAAAAAAGAAGCGGATGAACTGGAGCAAAAGCGGCTGCAGACCACGGAGAAAATCCAGTTCCTGCAGGCGGGGGCGGGTAACCGGGAGGTGGAAAAGGTTCTGGCGGCCCTGTTGCGGCACGGGCCGCCGGACCTGATCTACGTTGAAATGGCGCCCATGGCCGCGCCGGGCCGCTGGCTGGTGGGCGGCGCCAGCTACAGCCCCGTTTCCCCCAGCATCCTGGCTCTGCATATGCAGGGCGAGGAGTGGTGTGCATATGCCAGTGTAATGCAGGTCACCTGGGAAGAGAAAGCCCTTAAGCTGTTAATGCCGCCCATGGATGGCCTGGGAGAGTCCGGGGACATAGCGGAATTCGACGGATACACTTTTATTATGGAAATCGCGAAAAAAACTGAGCAGGCTGCCGGGTCGAAGGAAAGGGATGGGGTGGAGTGAAACGCAAGCTGACTAAAATGGAAAAATTCCTGCTGGCGGCAGTGGCCCTGGCGGGATGCTTCTACCTCTACCTGAACCAGGTGTACGACCCGAAGATGGAACTTTTTAAAAACACCCGGGAGGAGATCCAGGCGGTGCAGCAGGAAATCACCGGTTTAAGCGAGCCCATTGGCCTGGGGAGGATGACCGAAAGGGTGGCGGAGGAAAAGAGACAGTTCCAGGAACTGGAGGCCCGGGTGGCGGAGCTTAACTCCAAGAAGGTTCAGGAGGTGGCCGTGGGCAGCCGGGCGGTGAAGGAGATTAAGGAGTTGGCGCTGCGTAACGGCCTGAAAATCAATGACCTGAGAATTATCCGGCTGGACGGGGCGGAAGAAAAGGCAGCGGCCCAGAAGAGTTCCTCCGCCCGGCAGGAAACCTCCTCTGCCGGCAACCAGTCAGGCGGCCAAAAGGATGTTGTCACCACGGGGGATGTACCGCTCCCCGAAGCGGTTACCCGGATGGAGTGGACGGAGTACATCCTGTCCCTGGAGGGCCGCCACCGCGGCCTGGTGGGCTTCGTCCGTGACCTGGGAGAAAAAATGCCTAACTATGTGGTGATTAAGAGCATCGGTGTGAAAATGGATGACGAGACGGGCCGGCTGAAGATAGCCATGACTTTGATGATCTAGTCCAGCGCGCCCTGTAAATGAAAGGAGGATTTGCATGAGCGAACCAGCCGTGCTGTTTAAGAACAGGGCTGCCTCCCGTATGGAGGAACTGCTGGAGGAGACGAAACACCACGAGGGATCGGATCTGCACATCACGGCCAATATGCCGCCTGTGCTCCGGGTGGGGGGTGACCTGGTGTCCCTGGACAAGTACGAACCCCTGTCGCCGGAGGACATCAAGAGACTTTTGTACAGTATTTTGACCCCCCGGCAGGTGGAGGTCCTGGAAAAGCATTTCGCCGTGGATCTGGCCATCGGCCTGGGCGGCATCGGCCGTTTCCGCCTTAACGCCTACTTCCAGCGGGGGTGCATCACCTGCGCCTTTCGCCGGCTGGCGGATGAAATCCCCCAGCTGGAATCCCTGGGGCTGCCCCGGTCGGTTTACGGTCTGCCGGACCTGGTAAACGGTCTGGTGCTGGTGACCGGGACCACCGGCAGCGGTAAATCCACCACCCTGGCCGCCATCATCGACCGGATCAACACCCTCTACCGGCGCAACATCATCACCGTGGAGGACCCGGTGGAATACGTCCACCTGCACCGGAGCTGCATCATCAACCAGCGGGAGCTGCACGCCGATGTGGAGTCCTTTGCTGACGCCTTGCGCTCGGCCCTGCGGGCGGACCCCGACGTGATCATGGTGGGGGAGATGCGGGACCTGGAGACCATCCGCACGGCTTTGCGGGCGGCGGAAACGGGGCACCTGGTGTTCTCCACCCTGCACTCCCGGGACGCCGTCTCTTCCATTAACCGGATTATCGGTGTCTTTCCCGCCGAGGAGCAGGGCCAGATCCGGCAGCAGCTGTCCGCAACCCTGAAGGTAGTAATCTCCCAGCAACTCCTGCCCCGGGCCAGTGGCCGTGGGCGGGTGCTGGCCTCGGAGGTGATGATGGTGACGCCGGCCATTGGCAACCTGATCCGCCTGGGTAAACTGGAGCATATTTTCCTGGCCATCGAGACCGGGATGAAACTGGGCATGCAGACCATGGAGCAGTCCCTGGAAGCCCTGGCCAGGTCCGGGGTGATCCACCGGGAGACGGCGGTGAAGAAGGCCCGCGTTCCCGGGCAGATGATGGAGAAGCTGGGCCTAAAATAAACTAACAAAGGTATTGTGATGACAAAACAAAAACTGGGAGAATTTTTCATAAGCAGGGGAGTCGTCAGCAAGGAGGAACTGGCCGAGGCTCTAGGGCTCCAGCGGGCGCTGAAAAAAAGGCTGGGCGAGGTCCTGGTGGACCGGGGGTACCTGCGGGAAGAGCAGTTGACCCCGCTCTTGGGGGAATTTTTCGGTATGGAGGTTTTCCCGGAGGAAGATGTGGAATTGAACCTGGAACTGGCGGCCCTGACGCCCATGCCGGTGGCCCGGAAGAATAACATTGTTCCCGTGGCCCGGCGGGGCAACGAACTGCTGGTGGCCTGCGCCGAACCGGCGCCCAGGGCCGTCCTGGAAAACCTGGGCCGCCTCACAGGCAGCCAGGTGCGCCCTGTCCTCATGGGTTCCTCGGCCCTGGCGGCGCTGCTGCGCCGGGCCTACAGCCCGGGGGATGAACAGCCCCCCGTCATGGCGGGGGACGTGGCGCCGGAATCTCCGGACTACGCCGTCAAGCTTTTGGAAAGGATCATTCAAACGGCCGTGGCCCAGCGGGCCTCGGATCTGCACCTGGAGCCGGACGCCGGCGGCCTCAGGGTGCGCTTGCGGGTGGACGGCAAATTGCGGACGCTGGAAGTGCTGCCTGCCGCGGTGATGCCCCTGGTGATCTCCCGGATCAAGATTCTGGGCAACATGAACATCGCCGAAAGGCGGAGCCCCCAGGACGGCGGCTTTATGTTCAGGCTGGAAGACGGCCCCGGCACCAATATCAGGATTTCTACCATGCCCTGCGCCGGGGGGGAGAAGGCGGTGCTGCGGCTCTTTTCCGCCTACGACAACTCCCTGGAACTGGATGGCCTGGGCATGGAAAAGGACCTGCTGGCGGAATTCAAGAAAACCATCCAGCTGCCCCACGGGCTGATCCTGGTCACGGGACCCACCGGCAGCGGCAAGACTTTCACCCTTTATGCCGCCTTAAAGAGTCTGCGCAGCGACAGTGTGAATATCATCACTATCGAGGACCCCATCGAATTGCAGATGGACGGCCTCACCCAGGTGCAGGTGGATGAGGGCTCCAAGAAAATGACTTTCAGCAGAGCCCTGCGGTCGGTATTGCGGCAGGACCCCAATGTGATCATGGTGGGGGAGATTCGGGATGGCGAAACGGCCAGGCTGGCCCTGCAGGCCGCCCTGACCGGCCATATCGTCCTTTCCTCCCTGCACACCAACGACGCGGTGAGCGCCGTGGACCGCCTCATCGACATGGGCTGCGAGCCCTACCTGGTCAGCTCGGCCCTGAGGGGGGTCCTGGCCCAGCGGCTGGTCCGGGTGATCTGCCCCAGGTGCCGGGTGGAGTACCTCCCTGCCCCGGCGGAGATGGAGCTTTTGGGGCTCCCCCCCGACCGGGAAGAGGTCTTTTATACCGGCCGGGGGTGCAACTACTGCCGGGGTGAGGGGTACCGGGGCCGGACGGGGATTTACGAGTTTTTGGTAATCAACCGCGACCTTCAGAAGCTTATCGCCAAGGACGCGGATTCCACCGCCATCCGGGAAAATGTCAGGGGTGCCATGCGCACCCTGCGGGAAGACGGGATCATCAAGCTGCGCCGGGGCGTGGCCGGGATCACCGACATCCACAGGGTTACCATGGAAACATAAAAATTGATGTACTCAGGAGTCAGGAGTCAGGAGTCAGGAGTCAGGAGTCAGGAGTCAGAATGAGCTAACCGGGCGGAAACCTTTTTATCACTGAACTAATCCGCCCTAAGACCCCCGCCTCTGTAGGCGGCGGGTTTCAAAGGGCGGTTAAGTCCAGTATGGACTCGGCTAACATTCAGAGGGGGTTGAATCCCCCTCTGAATGAAGTCTTGTTCAATCTGAATTCTGACTGCTTGAGTATTAATAAGCTGATTTTGAAAGGGGTGTGCGCAGTGAAACGCGGGGATTGGCGAGTGTTAAAAACAGGGTATGTAGCGGCTTGTCTGGCTGTGGCGGTGCTTTTAACGGCATTCTGGCCGTTGGCCCCGGCTGGCGCCCACTCGGGGACGCCGGAAGAGGAGGTGGATCTGCCGGCGCTGCTCTTTTACGAAGGGGATAGGGTGGTGAAGGTGAGCTTCAAGGATGTGCAGGATTACTACCGGAGCGAGACACATAAGCGGGAGGAATTCGATCTGGCCTTTTCCTACCGGGCCTTCCAGGTGGCCAAAAAAGAAATCTGGGGCGACGAAGTGCCCCGGCGGGAGGATATCCAGGTGTTCAGCCCGCTACCTTCTCCTTCGTCGGTGCTGGCGCTGCGATTCATCACCGGCGGGGAGGAGCCGGCCGGGGACGGGTTCCAGCTGGTGCTGCCCGGCGGCGCGCCGGTGCAGGATCTTTCCTATTCCAACCTGTATCAGCTGGCGGGGCCGGTAACGGTGGAGAACTACGCCATTACCTTCACCCGCAGGTCCACGGGGGAGTCCGTTACGATAAAAGTGAAGGACGGGGTTTTAACGGAAGAATACTTCAGACTGCGGTCAATGGTGCACTCCGGCAACCCCGGGCAAACCACCCCGGAGGAACTGGACCGGTATATAGCCTTGCAGAATTCCATGAAGAACTTCTTTATCGATACCCCGGCCTGGGAGCTCTTCGAGGGCGTCAAAAAGCCCTTTCCCTTCCGGCAGGTGATCATTGCCGCCATCGGCATGGTTTTTCTTTACGGCGCGGTGGGACATTGGAGGGAAACCGCCGGGAAGAAAAGTCCGCGGGCGCCCTGAAAGGAAAGGCAGGTGTAGATGTCCGTGCCTGAATATGCTTACGAGGGGATCAATGCCGGCGGGAAAAGGATCAGGGGCAAGGTGTCCGGCGCCAGCATATCTGAGGCCGGCACCGGTCTGAGGCGCCGGGGGCTGATGCTTACCAGCCTGCGGGAAGTGGAGGAGAAAGACCCCAGCCAGGCGGCCGCCCCGGCCGCCCTGAATCTAAGCAGTCTTTTAACCAGGCTGAGCCGGGTCAAAAGCTACGATGTGGTTTTGTTGCTCAGACAGCTGGCGGCCCTGATCAAGGCCGGAGTTCCCATCGTGCTCTCCCTCTCCATTCTGGAAAATCAGTCCACTAACCGGAGGATGAAAAAAATCCTGGCTTCCGTACGGCAGGAGGTGGAGGCCGGCAACCCCTTGAGCGAGGCCATGCAGCAGTTCCCCAGGGTCTTTCCCCCGACGGTCACCTATATCATCAAAACCGGGGAGACCAGCGGTTTGCTGGACACGGCCATCGAGCAAGTCACCGGCTACTGGGAGGAAAGGATGGCTTTAAAGCAGCAGATCGTCACCAGTATGATCTACCCGGTGATCGTCCTGCTGGTCTCCATCGGGGTGGTAGGCTTTATCATCGGTTATGTTATTCCCCAAATGATGAGTTTTTTGGCTGAAATGGGCGGGGATCTGCCCTGGACCACCCAGTTCCTGGTTGACATCGGGGAAAATGTGTCCACGAGGCTGCCCCAGATTGGCATTGGCCTGGGCGCCGCGGTGCTGGCCGGGGTATTGATTTACCTCTGGCCGGCGGGCAGGTATTTTATCGACCGCCATATCATTAAAGTACCCGTCATTGGTGTAATTTTTCAATATTCCAGTATCGTTTTCTTTGCCCGGACCCTGGCTATGCTGATTGGCAGCGGTATTCCCATTGTGGAAGCACTGAGGGCCACCCGGGATTCCATTAGCAACAGGGCGGTGAAAAAAGTCATCGACGAAATGGAGGAAAGGGTCCTGGCCGGGGAGAACCTTTCCGACCCGCTGTTAAAAGGGGTGAAGATGTTTTCCCCCATGGTGGGCAATATGGTCAAGGTGGGGGAAGAAACCGGGGGGGTTGACTCGTCCTTGGCCCTGGTGGCGGAAATCTACGCCAAGCTCCTGGAATCCAGGATCAAGAAGATGATCAGTCTCATTGAGCCAGCTTTGCTTGTGTTACTGGGAGGCATTGTCGGCTTCATCGCTGTCGCGCTGGTCGGCGCCATTCTGGCCAGTTACGGCAGTGCAACCGGATAAAGATGCCGGATAAAGATATATGTGCTTTAGGTGCAGACTGCGGTTGCCGCGTAAAATTACGATTCCTTTGCGGAAGGGTTTAAAATGTATGATGGACTGGTTATTTGTTTTTGTGCTGGGCCTGGTAACCGGCAGTTTCTTAAATGCCTGCATTTACCGGATTCCTCGGGGCATCTCCCTGATAACCCCGCCGTCCCGGTGCCCCCGGTGCAATAATACCCTGGGCGCCGTTGATCTTGTCCCGGTGCTGAGCTACTTGTTTTTAACGGGGAAATGCCGCCGGTGCCGGGAAAGAATATCCCCCCGGTATCCGCTGGTGGAACTCGCCTGCGGTACAGGTTTTTTGATCCTTTACTTTAAATTCGGCCCGGCCCCGGAATACCTGGCGGCAATAACCCTGTTCAGCGGCCTGGTGGCAATTTCACTGATTGACTTGGAGCACGGGATCATACCTGATACAATAAACCTGACCCTGGTCGTGGCTGGTGTGCCGCTGTTGCTGCTTCAATCCGGTCATGCTGTGTTAAACGGCCTGCTGGGGGCGCTGCTGGGCGGCGGATTGCTGCTGCTGGCGGCGGTAGTTTCCAGGGGCGGCATGGGCGGCGGTGACATCAAGCTGGCAGCGGTGTTGGGATTGTATTTGGGCTGGGTTAATGTTTTACTGGTTTTATTCGTGGCCTTCTTGATTGGTGCGGCGGCGGGGTTGGTCTGGGTATGGACAAAGAGAAAAACCATGAAGCAAACCCTGCCCTTTGCTCCTTTTCTCAGCGTTGCCACTTTTATCGTGCTGTTGTGGGGGGGCGAAACTATCGACTGGTACAGGGGATTGTTCTAAACAGGTAATTGGGGGGATACCTTACCTGGTTCTTGCGCAAGTATTCAGTAACCCCGGTGATTTACCGGAGTTGCCAACCTTGGTAAAGTTTGCTTAGATCTCACTAATTCTTTATTGAGTCATTGCTTATAATCAAGGAGTGGTCTTGTTGTCATCAATACCCTTATACCTTGCTTTCAGCGCCGGCATAGCTGCCTTTTTTTCACCATGTATTTTACCCCTGATTCCGGGATACATTTCCTATTTGGCGGGAGTATCAACTGTGCCCGGCCATGTGAGCATTAATAAAAGTGTGGTTATTACCAGGGCGATCATGTTCAACCTGGGGTTTATGCTGGTGTTTATTATGCTGGGTGTCACCGGCAGTTATATTGGGAGCGCTTTTTTGGCCTATAAGCCGGTATTGTTAAAAACCGGCGGGCTGATTATCTTTATTATGGGTCTGCATATGACCGGTTTGTTAAAGCTGCAGTTTCTTTACCGTACATACAAACTTAATAATAAACTCAATATAGGCGGACCATTGGGGGCGCTGCTGCTGGGGGTTACCTTTGCTGCCGGGTGGACGCCCTGCGTCGGGCCGGTTCTGGCATCCATACTGGTGTTGGCCGGCATGGCGGGAACGGTGGCCAAGGGGGCTTTGCTGCTGGGTGTGTTTTCCCTGGGATTGGCTGTACCCTTTATGCTTACGGCAATGTGCGCCGGCTGGTTGGTTGAACACTTGCATAAAATAAACAAGCACCTGAAATATGTGTCTGTTTTCAGCGGGTTGGTGCTGATGGCCGCCGGTCTGTTGCTGTTTTTCAATATTCTTCCCAAACTCACCGCGTATTTAGTTTTTTAAGGGAGTGTACAGGGTATGAGAAAAAACCTGTTATTCTGGATTTTGATGGCGATAATGGCTGCCGGGGTATTCGCCTGCCACAACTTGCAGCAGTTTAATAACAGTTGGGATGCGGCGGACAAAACATTAGAAAACAGTCAGGCGCCGGGCTTTATCCTGGCCAACCTGGCCGGGGAAGACATATCTCTGGCGGACTTCCACGGTAATGTGGTGCTGTTGAACTTCTGGACCACGTGGTGCCCTTACTGCAAACTGGATTTGCCGGTCATGGATTCATTATACGTTAAATACAAAGAAAAGGGCTTCGTGGTGCTGGCGGTTAATGTAACTGCCCTTGAAAAAACAACCGGCGCAGTGGAAAAAGTTATTGCCGAAAACGATTACAGTTTCCCGGTATTATTGGATAAAACAGGGGATGTAGCCCTTAAATACGAAGCTACAGCTTTTCCCACCAGTTTTATAATCAACCAGCGAGGAGAAATTGTTTACAGTAAAATAGGCAGTTTTTCCGCCAAGGAGATGGAAGCAATAGTAAAAAAACTGTTGTAAATTTCATCCGCTTTTAAAGAACTCACAGTAGATTGCAATTAAGTCAAAGCAACAATGAGGTGCTTCATTTGCTTCCCCTGCCTTAAAGCTTGTGAAAAGTTCGCCTAAGTATTTGGTTATATTATACCATGTGAAACATTGACCAAGGCATTTAAACCTTTCAGGCAGTAGTTTCGACAATCCGCAGTGAAAGAGTTTTTCTTTAACTGGCTGTGTAGTAATATGCAACTACAAAAGTTAAAGCTGGAACTTTTAGAAGGGGGCTTATAAAATGAGAGACATCGTAAGCGAACTGCTGGAGATGTTCCAGCAAAGAATCTTCAAGTAGGATGGATTAGACAGCGAAAGGAGGTTCATGAAATGAGAGACATCGTAGGTGAACTGCTGGAAATGTTCCAGAAGAGAATTTTTAAGTAGCGGTTAATCTGGTACTCTTATTTAGCAAACAATCTTTATGGGAGGGTTGCTATAGATGAAGGGCAAAAGAATCAAAGCAGCTATTTAAGGCCCCTGCCAATTATCTGGCAGGGGCTGACTGTTTGTCCCCAACAGCGGAAAACGGATTGCTCAGCCCCGGGCTTCCTCCAGGCGCTTGTTAACGTTGTCCCAGTTGACCAGATTCCACCAGGCCTCCACAAAGGCGGCCCGCTTGTTCTGGTACTTTAAATAATAGGCATGCTCCCACACATCCACTGTCAGCAGCGGCACAACCCCCCACTGGGTCAAGTTCTGATGTTTTTCGGCGGTGAGGACTTCCAGCTTGCCAAACACCGGGTTCCAGCACAGCACTGCCCAGCCTGAGCCCTCCACGGCTATGGCGGCGGCGGTGAATTGTTTTTTAAAGGCCTCATAGCTGCCAAAGTCAGCTTTGATTTGCCCGGCGACCTGCCCGGTGGCCGGACCGCCGCCGCCGGGTCCCATGTTCTCCCAGAAAAGGGTGTGCAGCAGGTGCCCCGAGCCGTGGAAGGCCAGCTCTCTTTCCCAGTGCTTGATCAGGGCAAAGTCACTTTTTTCCCGGGCTTCAGCCAGCTTGGCCTCGGCATTGTTCAGGCCATCCACATAGGCCTTGTGGTGGGCGTCATGGTGCAGCTTAACGGTCTGGCTGTCGTAATGGGGCTCCAGGGCGTCATAGGCATAGGGCAGAGGGGGTAATTCATGATGTTTCACAATTACAAACCTCCTTTGGGCCAGGTAGATTATTCCGGCGCACTCCGGCGGCATTGGGGACAAGTGCCGTACAGGTGCGTGGAAATACTTTCAAGTAAAAAATCATCCACCTCAAAGGGTGTTTCAGGCAGCTTGATTTTAATCTCCAGGTCAAATATGGATGAGCAGCGGCGGCACAAAAAATGGCTGTGGATATTGGTGTCCGGGTCGTAGTGCCGCTTTTTGGAATCAATGATTACTTCTTGGATGGCCCCGGCCCTGGTCAGTGACTCCAGGGTGTTGTACACGGTGGCCAGGGACAGGGAAGGGAAATTGGGCTTTAAGCGATTGTAGATATCTTCCGCCGAGGGGTGGGAAGTGTTATCTTTCAGGATCTCAAGAATTGCTATTCGCTGGGGCGTTATTTTTAGTCCAAGGCTTTTAAGTTTTTCCAGCATACTAACCACCCGCCTAAAGAACTTTTTGCAACAAAATGATACTTATTATGATCTAGTACTAATTGTAATTGTGTTGCGGGCTTCCGTCAAGAGCTTAGAAAGTGTTTTCGCGGGTTTTTCTCATTCTGACTCCTGACTCCTGACTCCTGACTATTGAAGTCCTTGATCACTGAACTAATCCGCCCTAAGACCCCCGCCTCTGTAGGCGGCGGGTTTCAAAGGGCGGTTAAGTCCAGTATGGACTCGGCTAACATTCAGAGGGGGTTGAATCCCCCTCTGAATGAAGTCTCGTTCAAAAGGAGACCTTTTCCTAAACGGTTAATACCGGGGCGCCGACAGTGCCGGCCTGTACCCGGGGCGGCCGGGGGCCGAAAAACTGATAATAGTTGCACTGGATGCGGCCGTTATACAGCTTGCGCTTTTTATCCGCCGGGCGTCCAAAAAGTTTTTCCAAGCCCTGGTGGGATGTTAGCACATAAAATGACCAGGTGTCCAGTCCTTTGAAAACCTGCCCCATTTCCCGGTACAGCTGTTCCACCCGGGGCCGGTCCTCCATGCGCTCCCCGTAGGGGGGATTGCATATTAAATACCCGTACTGAAATCTGGATCGCAAATCAGCCACCGGGAGCTTTTGCCAGTAGACCTGGTCCTCAACTCCGGCCTGCCGGGCATGATAGCGGGCCAGGCCAAGCACCTCACCGTCGGCATCGGAGCCGTAGACGCGCAGCTTGCGACCGGTCTCCGCCAGGTCGGAGGCCTCCTGGCGGGCCTGACGCCATAGGCTGGGCGCAACAGCCGGCCATTTTTCAGCCGCAAACTCCCGCCTGCCGCCCGGGGCGATATTCAGGCCAAGCATGGCCGCTTCAATGGGAATGGTGCCTGAACCGCAAAAGGGGTCCAGCAGGGCCCGGTCGTGGCGCCAGCGGCTCAGCATAATCATGGCGGCGGCCAGGGTTTCCTTCAGGGGCGCTTTGCTGCCGAGCTTGCGGTAACCTCTCTTGTGCAGTCCCGGGCCGCTGGTATCAATGGTTAAGGTGGCTACGTCCTTTAATAGGGCCACCTCAATGGTATAGCGGGGGCCCGTTTCCTCGAACCACTGGCGGCGGTAACGTTTTTTCAGGGCCTCCACTACCGCTTTTTTAACAATGGCCTGGCAGTCCGGCACACTGTACAGCTTGGAATTAATGGATTTTCCCTCGACGGGAAAATTGGCGTCCTGGGGGATCCAGTCCGCCCAGGGCAGGGCCTTGGTTTTTTCAAACAATTCCTCAAAAGTTCTGGCCTCAAAGGACCCCATTTTCAGTAAAACCCGGTCGGCTGACCTGAGCCAAAGATTGGTCCGGCAGATGGCCCCCTCGCCGGCTGTAAAAGTTACTTTGGCGTTTTCCACGGTCACCTGCTCATAGCCCAGTTCCCTGACCTCTTTGGCCACCACTGCCTCAAGGCCGAAGGTGGCCGTAGCGATTAACTCTATATCTGCCATTAAGATCTCCCCCTGGTAATAAAAATATCTGGCTCCTGACTGCTGAGTAGTTACGTATATTTTTTCAAAGGAAATTGTTGCCTGGAGTTGTATTATCATTTACAACAGCATTACAGGCAGATCTTACCGTTTGTCTGTAATTTGCCCCGGTTAAGGAAAAATCCTTTAAAAATTAAATAATAGCAGTTTTGGCCTGATGAATATTTATACCGTAAGCTAAAGTTTTACTCGATTCTGCCGATAACATTTAATAATTACCCTTTTTCAAGGTTGGATAACCTTATAATCAGGCCGAGGTGACAGGGATGGGAATTGGGCCCCTTCAGCCGGTTGCTTTTGTCGGCCTCCGGTTTTTTAATCAGTTATCCGCAGGCCAGGTGGCGCGCCTGCAGCTGGTGGAGCATGGCCTTAACGGGGCCATTGTCAGCTTGGCGGGCAAATTATTTCGGGCCCGGGGCGCTTTGCCGGCCAGGGCCGGCGAAAGGTTTTGGGCTGTTATTGACAGCATTGCCGGGGACCGGATTGAGGTGCGCCATATTTCACCGTCACCAGCCGGCAGCAGGGATGTCTGCCTGCCTGATGTGGCCAGGGTGCTGGGTCTGCCCGGTGATTACGAAACGGAAATGGTTTTGCGGGAGTTATTGCGCTGGCGGCTGCCCCTGGATAAAAATCTCATTGCCGGGCTAACCATCCGGGTCAAGGACCTGCCCGCCTCCGAGCGGGCGGCCTACCTGGCGGCAGCGGGGCTGGCTTTAAGTTTGCGCTTGCCTGATGAGCCGGCAGCCCGGGAAAAAGTTGTCGCCTATCTTCTGGGCTGCGCCGGGGCCGGGCCTGAGGGCCGGGAATTATTTAATCAGGCCTCCCTTAACCACCCTGAACATGGAAAGATGCTGGCCCTATCTATCAATGGCGGCGAATCATGGCAAGGGCAACTTTTTCTAATTATGCCCCGATCACGCGGGTTAGATGTTTCAGAGGGGCCGGTCAGGCTGATCTTGAGTCTCACCACAACGGCCGGGGAGATTTGGGTTGATCTGGGGTTAAGCGGCAAACAACTGCAGGGAAAGGTTATCCTGCCCGATCAGCAGTTTTTCCCACTGTTTAGCCGGGGTAAACACCTTCTGGAAGAGCGCTTAACCAGGGCTGGTTTTACCCCGGGCTCAATTCAGGTAGAGGTAAGCAGTATTGGGTCGGTGGCGGAATTATTGGTAAGCCGGGCGGAACCCGAGAGGTATTTACCCCTGGATATTCGTGTATAGAAACGTATATCTTTTTAGGAGTTGTGGCTGATGAGATCTGAACCTTCCAGTGGACGGCCGGGCCGCAGGCTTAAAGCTGCGGCAGCTCTTGCCTATAACGGCAAAAAAGATGCCGCCCCCAGGGTGGTGGCGGTGGGCCGGGGCCGTTTAGCCGAGTTGATTGAGGAAAGGGCCCGGGAAACCGGGGTGCCGGTGCGCAAGCATGAGGATTTGGCCTGGACCTTAACAGGTCTGGGCATTGACCGGGAAATTCCACCCGAGCTGTACGCAGCGGTGGCCGAGGTAATTGCCTGGGTGTGTCAGTTGGGTAACGAGGCTGGAATAAAACCTAAATCCCAGGGGGTGTAAAGGTGCGTTTAGTTAATGTGACCGAAACCATAGTGTTAAGCTGGACCAAAAAACTACTTGAACAGTCAACCAACTGTAAATGCAAGAGGTGCTACCTGGACATAGTGGCCCTGACCCTGAACAGCTTACCTTCCATGTATGTGGTATCAACGGAAAGAAATGCGCTCATAACCCAGGACTCCCAGTTAAAGGCTGATGCCATCAAGCAAATAAAGCATGCTATGGAAATGGTGGCTGCCCGGCCTCATCACCAGCGCTAAACAGTTGACAACATCTTTGGAGGAACAGCAATGCGAAAAATTCCTGTTTATGCTTTGAAGCCGGGCATGTTAACCGGGAGAAACATTTATAGCCCCCATGGCAATCTTTTGCTGAAGGCGGATTCCCGGATTACCGAGTCCCAAATCAAAAAGATTGATAAGCTTGGTATTCCGGCCATCTACATTGATGACAGCATCTACTCAGCGGAGGAAATAGAGGATGTAATTTCCGAAACAACCCGGGTGAAGGCCATACAGGAAGTCAAGAAATATTTTAACGATACCAGGAAGGAAAACAAGACTTGCAGTGTTGACATAAATGGCCTGAGCCAGGTGGCCGACAAAATTATCGAAGAGTTGTTCTCCAGCAAGTCCCTGATGATAACTTTAAGCGATATCAGGTGCATCGACCAGTACACCTTTGGCCATTCCGTCAATGTTTGCGTACTGTCTGTGATTACCGGTATTGCCCTTAACTTTGACCGCAAAAAGATTGACCACCTGGCCATCGGCGCGCTGTTGCATGACATTGGCAAAACAATGGTGCCCATGGAAATACTAAATAAGCCGGGCGCTCTTACCGCCGGGGAATTCGAGGAGATTAAGAAGCACTCCCGGTTTGGCTATGAAATATTAAGAAAAACCGAGAACGTGAGCAAGCTGTCCGCCATGGGCGCCTATCAGCACCATGAGCGGTATGACGGCAGCGGCTATCCCCAGGGGTTAAAGGGCCGGGAAATTCACGAATTTGGCGCCATTATCGGCATGGTGGATATGTTTGACGCCATAACCGCGGACAGGGTTTACCGCCGGGGGCGTCCGGTGTACGAGGCCTTTGAACTATTGTCCGCCTCGGGGAACTATTATTTTGAGCATGAGATTGTCAAGGCCTTCCTAAGGCATGTAGCCGCCTATCCCACCGGCACCTTTGTGATGTTGAGCGACAATTCCATCGGGGTTGTGGTAAATACCCCGCCGGGCTTTTCCCTGTACCCGGATGTCAGGCTGTTGCTGGACCCCCTTGGCAATCCCGTGCTGACCACGGAGATTATCCCGCTGCATCAAAGGCGCAACATTGTTGTATCCAGGGTTCTAAAGGATGAGGAGGAGATTCAGACCCTGGTGTATGATAAGCTGGCCGCTGTCAATAATCTGGTGGTGTAGCGGAGGGACAACCCCCGACAAAAATGTCTTGACAAAGTTGTCCGCCTTAGAAATGTCCTCAGTGGAGGACTTTTTTCATTTTTAAGGGGCGAATATGAGCCGCGTTGTAAGCCCACAGGTCGCTGAAGGCGAATTTGTTCTTGTGCGCGCCGGGGGAAGGAAATTCACCTGCTGCTGCAGAAATGGTTTTAAAAAAGCAGGGAGTATAAAATGCGCAACAGGGTTAAAAGTATCAAGAGATACGGTCCCGGCAGCGGCAAATATGTATGGCGGGGACAAATCTATCATTACCCGCAGGCATCCTATCACGGGCCGTCTTCCGGCAGTATGAGGAGTCCGGTTGTCCGCCTGGTGGCCCTGTTTACGGTGCTTGCTTTTGCCGGGCTGGCGCTTATCCTGTCCCTGCCGGGGCTGAGGTTCCCGGCCCTTGATTTTATTGTGGAATCGGGACGGCTGGGCCAGGACCCCGCCCTCAGGCAGCTGCAGACGGCCGTGGTTCAGATCAAGGTTATTGCCCGCCAGGACTCCGCCTTTGGCTTTCTTTCAGCCAGCCAGCGGTCAGGCACGGGCTTTAATATTCATCCGGGGGGCGCCATTGTTACCAACCACCATGTAATTTCTGAGGCGGTCAAGATTACCGCAACTTTTTCCGGCGGGGAAACCTATAACGCCCAAAGTTGGGTCAGCTGGCCGGAGCTGGATCTGGCCATTGTGTATCTGGACGCCCCGGACTTGCCCAGGGTGTATCCAAGCCTTACGGGCAGGGTCCGGACCGGTGAGGTATTGACTATCATCGGCCACCCCCTGGGCCTGAATGCCATCATCACCAGGGGAACAGCCGGCTCTTACTTCTTTGTTTCCGGAATCCCAACGCCGGTATTTGACATTAACGCCGCCATTCACCGGGGCAACAGCGGCAGTCCGGTGTTTAACGCCGGCGGGGAGGTTGTTGGTGTGGTGTTTGGTACCATTCGCCGTCAGGAGCAGGGGGAGCCGGTGACCAGGGGCGTGGCGGTGCCCATTGCCAATCTGGTTCAGATGCTGGAAACCAGGGACAGGACCCTTGATCACTGAACTAATCCGCCCTTTGAAACCCGCCTCTGCAGGCGGCGGGTTTCAAAGGGCGGTTAAGTCCAGTATGGACTCGGCTAACATTCAGAGGGGGTTGAATTCCCCTCTGAATGAAGTCTCGTTCAATATGACTGAGCAGGCCCGTTACCGCAGGGCCTGCCCGGCCCTTTTCGGGGGTGCTGCTGCTTATCGGCGCGGAGCACTGGAGTGAGCGGTGATAACGCCGTGCCTTAACACTGGTTTCACTGAATGTATACAGCCGCCAATAGTAAAATACACAGTGGGGGGTTTTTGAGTTGGAGACTGATAACAGAGCCAATCTGACCAAAGATTGGGAGGAGTTGCGCCGCCTGGTTAAAGAGCGCTCCTTTAAGTTTGGTGACTTTACCCTGACCTCGGGCAAAAAAAGCTCTTATTATTTTGACGGCAAGCAGGTTACCCTTTATGCCCGGGGCGCCTACCTGCTGGGCAGGCTGATGGCCGCCAAGATTGCCGGCGAAAACATCCAGGCCGTGGGTGGGCTGACCCTGGGCGCCGATCCCATGGCGGGCTCCCTGGCGGTGTCGGCGTATAGCGCCGGGATGCCGGACCTGAAACTGTTCATCGTGCGCAAAGAAGTCAAGGGGCACGGTACCGGCAAGCGCATCGAGGGCCCGGCCCTGAGCCCGGAGGACCGGGTGGTGGTGGTGGATGACGTAATAACCTCCGGCGGCTCCATCATCAAGGCCATTGAGGCGGTCAGGAGCGAGGTTGGGTGTGAGGTTGTCAAGGCCATTGCCCTGGTGGACCGGCTGGAGGGCGGCACGGAGAACATTGAGGCCCTGGGGGTCAAGGTGGATCCGATTTTTACAATTAAGGATTTTATGTAAAAGGAATGGGGACACACCTCCTGTGGTGGTTAGCTAGAGATCTACTCTAATACGTTGCAGGACTTCCTGCCAGTTGAAGATGCGCCACACCAGTTCCGGCAGTTCCCCCTGGTTGTAAGTGGCGTCAAACAAGTAGGCCGGGATGCGGCAGGCCGAGGTAACCTGCCTGACGTTATTCATGCTGTCGTCAATGAACAGGGATACCGCCTCTTCCCTGCAGGCCAGGCGCTTGTCGTGCTGGCCCAGCAGGATTACCTTGTCAAAGTGAAAGCCGTAATTATTCAGCCAGTCAGTTGTATCCTTCAAGTGGATTGGCGTGCGGGCTGAAATCAGGTGGATGCCAAAATTATCCTTGAGCCGGTTGATGGCTTCCACCGCGCCGGGCATGGGCCGGGCTGTTTTAATGATGTGCCCTTCCCGCTCCATGATAAAGTCGTCCAGCTGCTTCCGGTCCAGGCCGTACATTTTAACCGGGTTAAACTCGACAAAGTCCGCCAGGGCGTAATTCTTCCCGTAGCGGGTATTGAGCTCGGCAATAATCACCGGCTGGGAATCGGCGATAACCCCGTCAATATCAATTCCCAGTTTTATTTTCATTAGCAACCCTCCCGTCCCCACCATTATAGCATCTCCGGCTGTAGACCTGAAGGGGTTTACTGCTTACCGAACGAGCTTGTACAATTGCAAGGGCGAATTTGCAACCCGGAGCTATTCACCATATCCAAGCCATAATTGACAAAGTGTCGGCAGCATGACCGGCCACCAAGGTTCACATGGCCGCTAATCTATGATAAATTAAAGTTATCCTGAACAAATGATAGATGAGGAGACTTGTCCAATGATGCTGACCGAAGAGGAGAAACAAATAGCAGCGGAGACCAGCCGCAGAATACTGTTGGAATATGACCGGGGCAAGGGGAATCTGATTCCCGTATTGCAGCATATCCAGGGGGAGCTGGGCTATATCGCCCCCCAGGCCATGCGGGAGGTGGCCGTCTACCTGGCCATCCCGCCGGTGGATGTGTACGGGGTGGTGACTTTCTATAACCAGTTCCGCCTGACGCCGCCGGGCAAGCACCAGGTGAAGGTTTGCACGGGCACCGCCTGCCACATGAAGGGGGCCCAGATTATCCTGGATGCCTGGGAGAGGCGCCTGGAGATCAAGGTTGGCGAGACCACCCGGGACCGGGAGTTCAGCCTGGAGCGGGTGGCCTGCGTGGGCTGCTGCACCATGGCCCCGGTGATGCTTTATGATGAGCAGGTGCAGGCCAAAGCAACACCTTCCCGGGTTGACGGCCTGTTGTTTGCTCACCGGCTGGCTGAGCAGCAAAGGGAGGAAAAGGAGCAGAAAGAAGGCGGTAATCAGTGAGCGGGGAAAGCAGCGCCGTTATGACGGCTTTTGAGGCCATCAGGGAAGATGCCCGGAAGGCCTGGGAGGATTTGAAGGCCAAGCCCCTGATCCTGGTGGGCACGGCCACCTGCGGCCGGGCCGCCGGCGCGTTGGAGGTGCGGGACAAAATCCTGGCTGAGCTGGCAGAGCGCCGGCTGGAGGCCACGGTGCTGGAGGTGGGCTGCATGGGCCACTGCTACGCCGAGCCCCTGGTGATCATCAGTAAACCCGGGTTTCCCACTATTTGCTATTGCTATGTGGACGAGGGCATTGCCGGCCGCCTGGTCCAGGATTTTATAGGGGAAGACGATCCCTGCATGGAGTACGCCCTGGCGGCCATGGAGGCAAATGACTATATACCCGCCTTCGGTGACTTTCCCCGGGGGGTAACCGAGCAAATGGTGGTGCTTAAGGACTGCGGCCTGATTGACCCGGAAAACCTGGGCCACTACGTGGCCGTGGGCGGGTATGCCGGGCTGGCCGCAACCCTGGAAAAGACGCCGGGCCAGGTGGTGGAGGAGGTTAAGGCGTCGGGCCTGCGGGGCCGGGGCGGGGCCGGTTTCTCCACGGGTATGAAGTGGGAAATTTGCCGGAACCAGCCGGAGCAGACCCGCTACATTATTTGCAACGCCGACGAAGGGGACCCCGGGGCCTTTATGGACCGCACCATATTGGAGTCCAACCCCCACCTGATGCTGGAGGGCCTGGCTATAGCCGCCTATGCGGTAGGCGCCCGGCAGGGCTGCGTGTACATCCGGGCCGAATACCCCCTGGCGGCGCAAAGGGTCAAGCTGGCCCTGGAACAGGCCCGGGCGGCGGGCCTGCTGGGCAAATCCATCTTGGGCTCCGGCTTTGATTTGGACATCGAAATATTCCAGGGCTCCGGCGCCTTTGTTTGCGGTGAGGAGAGCGCCCTCATCGCTTCCCTGGAGGGAGAGCCGGGATTGCCCCGGCACCGGCCGCCCTTCCCGTCCGAGAAGGGATTGTGGGGCAAGCCGACGGTAATCAATAACGTCAAGACCCTGTCGTACGTTCCTTATATAATCAGTAAGGGTGCGGACTGGTTCCGGGGCATCGGCAACCCGGACAGCCCCGGCACCGCAATCTTTGCCCTGGCCGGCAAAATCGTGAATACCGGCCTGGTGGAGGTGCCCATGGGTGCCACCCTGAGTCAGGTGATTTACGATGTGGGCAGCGGGGTGGGCAAGGGCAAAAAATTCAAGGCGGTGCAAATTGGCGGGCCCTCCGGCGGCTGCCTGCCCGAATCAGTTCTGGAAACTCCCATTGACTTTAACTCCCTGCAAAAGGCCGGGGCCATGATGGGCTCCGGGGGGATGGTGGTTCTGGACCAGGATGACTGCATGGTGGAGATAGCCAGGTTTTTCCTGGACTTCACCCAGAAAGAATCCTGCGGCAAATGCACCTTCTGCCGGCTGGGCACCAAGCACATGCTGGATATTTTAGAGCGCCTGACCAAAGGGCAGGGCCGGCCGGAGGACCTTGATTTGCTGCTGGAGCTGGCCGAAGACATCAAGCTGGGTTCACTGTGCAACCTGGGCAAGACAGTGCCCAACCCAATTTTAAGCACCCTGAGATACTTCCGGGACGAGTACGAGGCCCATATCCACGAAAAGCGCTGCCCGGCCCTGATGTGCAAGGACCTGATCGCCTACTACATCCTGCCGGAAAAATGTGAACGGGGCTGCGAGGCCTGCGTCACCATCTGCACTGTGGAGGCCATTTACAGCGACGATAATAAATTGAAGATCATTGACCAGGCCAAATGTGTAAAGTGCGACGGCTGCCTGGTGGCCTGCCCGCCGGAATATGATGCTGTCATCAAGCTGTCACCGCCATCCCTGGTGGCTGAGAGAGAGAAGGGTAAAAATGAGTGAAACCGTTAAGATTACCATAGACGGCCGGGAAATCAGCGCGCCGGCGGGTGAAAAACTGCTCTGGGTGGCCCTGGAAAACGGTATTTACATCCCACACCTGTGTGCCATCAAAGAAAACCACAAGCCTTTTGCCTCTTGCCGCCTGTGCTTTGTGGAAGTTGAGGGCTATCCCCGGCCGGTTACCTCCTGCACCGAGGCGGTCAGGGAGGGCCTGGTGGTGGTTACCCGCAGCCCGCTGCTGGACCGCCTGGTGCAGACCGGCTTTGAGATGCTGATGTCCAACCACCGGATAGAGTGTAAAGCCTGTCCGGCCAACGGGTCCTGCGCTTTGCAAAAAATAGCCAAAGAACGCAAGTGGCGGCTCAAGCCCAGGCGCCTGCCGGCCCTGGAGCGGGAACTGCCCGTTGATGACACGGCCCCCAATGTTATTTATGACCCCAATAAGTGTGTTCTTTGCGGCCAGTGTGTCTGGGCCTGCCGCCAGGCCGGGTCGGGTACCCTGGGCTTTGCCCACCGGGGCTTTGACCGCCTGATGACCACCTTTGGCGGCGCCCCCCTGGGGGATAGTGACTGCGGCGACTGCAGCGCCTGTGCCGGGGCCTGCCCGGTGGGTGCCCTGTCTGCAAAATAGTAAGTATTCAGTAAACCAGATGAAGGCACGGCGTTATCGTTAGCGAACGACGCACTGCGCGGAGTATTGGAGTGAGTGGTGATAACGCAGTGCCTTAACACCGGTTTCACTGAATGTATACGCAAAATAACAGGCAGGCCCGGTTATATTTTAACCGCCGTACCGTAGGCAATAATTTCCGCGGCCCCGGCGCTGACATTGGAGATACCTCAGTCAAGGAGCAGGTCCATAATTACCGCAAAAAATAACAAATTTTTCAGCTTCTGAGGGCAGGAGTTGGGTAACGGGAGCTAGAAAATTAACTTAAATTATGAAAGGGAGGGAAAAAATGAAAGGGATGCTTAGTTGGGGTAAGGTGGGGACCATAGCGGTGGTGCTGGTCCTGGCATTAATGGCGGGAAACGTGGCGGCGGTGGCGGCCCCGGGTGATCTAGCAACCAGGGGTGATTTTGCGGCCCTGCTGGCTGAAAAGGCGGGAATTCCGGCCGGGGAGGTCAGCGCCCTGCCGGCGGATGTTTCCGCAGACGCTTCCTATGCCGGCGCCCTGGCGGGCCTGGTGAAGGCCGGTGTGATGGCCGGCTATCCCGATGGGACCATGCGCCCGGATGCGCCGGTGACCGGTGTTCAGGCGGCTGTAATGGCAGGAAGGGCCCTGGGCCTGCCCTCCAACTTGAATGTACAGGGGGCCGGGCTGACCATACTGCCGGATGGCCACTGGGCCTATGAACAGGTGGCCTGGATGAGTGAATACGGCCTGATTGGGGAGGAAAACCTTACAGAGCCCCTGACCTTGGTCGCTGCCGGTGACTTTTTAAACCGGGTGTTCGGCGCTGACCAGAAGGCCAAGGATATTGTTTTGAAATCCATGGAGGCCCAAAAAAATATCAAGGCCTTTAGCCTGGAGGGCACCATGACCATGAATATAGTTCCCCGGCCGGGTGTTAGCCAGGAGGTTGCCCAGTCGCTGCAGGGCATGACCTCGGCGGTGAAGATGGATTTTGTCAGGCCTGACCGGATGCGCCAAGTGATTACCATGAATGTTCCAGTCCTGGGTGATATGGCCATTGAGCAATATCTAATTGACTCCAAAATGTACCAGAAGCTGGTCAACCCGGAAACCGGAGAGGTAATGTGGCAGTACATGAACCTGCCCTTCGACTTTGAGAAATTAATGGAGTTACAGACACCTGGTATCCAGGAGCCCATGCTTGAAAAGTTTAACTACAAGTACCTGGGAACAACTACCTTGAATGGCCGGGAGGTTCATAAAATCGGTTATTATGGCCGTATTAACGATTTAACCGAGCTTGGCCAGATGATGTCCCAGGCCGTTGGTGACGACGCGGCTGTGGGTCAATTAATGGCCCAGACCGCCGAGTTAATCAAGTCCATGTCCCTGTGGGGTATATCTTATGTCGGGGTGGCAGACAGCTTAACCTATGGCGATAAAACCGGCGCCCTCATCGGGTACGCCGACGCAATGCCCATCGCCACCACAGAAATGGCTATGGAAATAAGCAAGTACAGCTATGACCCCAACATCACCGTTGATCTGCCGGAGGAAGCCAAGAACGCTGTGGAAATACAGCTTCCGCCAATGAATTAACTGCTTAGCTCAAAAAGGCAGCGGTTTTACCCGCTGCCTTAAGTGTGCATGATATCCCTTATTTAATTATGGTTACCGGAACTTTGGCCAGATTCAAGACTTTATGGCTGACGCTGCCCAGCAGCATACCCTTAAAGCTGCCCAGACCCCGGCTGCCCATAATGATCTTATCAAAGCCGTTTTTATTGGCGTACTCCAGGATTACATCGGCAGGATCACCTGCTATTACATCGGTATTAACCGCCAGACCCTTGGAGTCAAAGATTTCCTTGGCCCGGTCAACCTTGGCCTTGTTGGAAATTAAGCAGGCCTTGGTGAAATCCTCATAGGTTACAAAGGACTCGGACATGGCCATGGGCTCGCCGTAGCAGGCCACGGTGAAAAGGGTTATATCATTGCCCGGGTGGGATTCTTTGAGTTTAGCGGCGTATTCCGCTGCGCGCAGGGAGTTTTCTGAGCCGTCAATAGCAACTAATATTTTCATTAAACTTCACCCCTCTAATATTGTTCTTTTGTCCAAATTATAATTAGTTGTCACTACATTAGTCAATTGCTGTTACTATAAATTTGTAAACCTTATATTTAAAAAAGTTTGTTTTGTGATCGTTGAGCTTGTTGATGTGCCGCTTTATTAAAGGTATAATCATGGCAGTGAGTTTAACCTGACTTAGTTGGCGTAAGTTTCCCACCTAAAGAAGTGGGGAACTTACGCCAACTAAGTCAGGTCTGAACAGTTCTTGATTCAGTGGGGGAGAAGTGAATCCCCCACTGAATTTTTGAACTTGCTTCAATAATTGCTGAGGTGGCTGAATAATGCATTCCATGGATAACAAGTTTAAGTTCAACTGTCATGAAAACCTGGCCTGCTTCGGTCGGTGCTGCCGGGATATAAATATCTTTCTCTCGCCCTATGATGTTCTGCGCCTGAAAAAAAAGCTGGGCCTGAGTTCCGGGGAGTTTCTGGACCGTTATGGCCATAGATTCACCGCCGGCCCCACCGGCTTTCCCCTGGTTTTTCTTGAAATGCTGGAGGAGGATAACCTGAATTGCCCCTTTGTCAGCGCCAAAGGGTGTCAGGTTTATGAGGAGCGCCCCTGGGCCTGCCGCATGGCCCCGGTGGATTTGTTAGGGGCGGGGAAATACGGCTTTATCTTTGACCGCGCCAAATGTCACGGGCTTAAGGAGGACCGGGAGTGGACCGTGTCCGAATGGATGCAAAACCAGGGGGTGCAGATTTACGAAGAGGTGGAGGCGGAGTTTAAAGACATCCCCGGACGCCTCAAGATGACCGGCCGGGAGGAAATGGACCGGCTTATCGGGGAACTGTTCTTCACCGCCTGCTACAACCTGGATGAGTTCAAAAAAATGGTGGGTGAAAAGGAATTTCAGGCTGCCTTTGGCGTTTCACCCGAAGAAGCCGCCAAACTTCAGGTTGACGAACTGGCGCTGCTGAGGTTTGGCTTTAGATGGCTTAAGGAGCTGGATGTTACAAAATCTTCGGTAGTATGACAGTATTGCCGACGCTGATGTCGTCCAGCCCGAGAACGTATCTAAATACGTGTAAATGGTTAAAACTACCATAAAAGGAGTTGACCATTTATGCAAGCGTTACAGGACAAAACTATCAAGGATCTGGCAAAGGATTGCCGTACTGTAGATGATGTACA
>JBFMEU010000024.1:0-35908 GCA_040753155.1 Bacillota bacterium | reverse complement strand
CTTCATTCAGAGGGGGATTCAACCCCCTCTGAATGTTAGCCGAGTCCATACTGGACTTAACCGCCCTTTGAAACCCGCCGCCTACAGAGGCGGGGGTCTTAGGGCGGATTAGTTCAGTGATAAATATTTTAAAAGGGTATTTTCATCCTCTGCTGGCGCCGCTTCTGCGGCACGGACGTCTGACTCAGTATATTGCAAAAACCATTCCACGTCAAGAAACGGCAACTCCCCCCGAAGGAGAAGCTGCATTCAATAATTTATTAAACAAATATGCTTTGTAATACTACCAGTAACACTACTCCTGGAATTTGAAGCACTCCTGCCGTTAACAGGGTAACTGGGTTTACCGCCAATTCCATGCCCAACTGGGCAAGTATTAGATTAGCCACTGTTAACAAAACAAATCCCACCACCAGACAAAGACCCAGACGCATGATCAATTGCACCGGCCGCGCGAAAACCGATAGAATCAGATACAGGCCAACTATAGCCATCAGCAATAGAACAACATTTTCCCATTCCACAACCCCCACCCCCGGGCTATTTCTTATAAGACCTGTAAGAATTTAATTTCAGGACAAGTCTTTAGGATTATTCTATGGGCAGAAATGAAAAATATACCGGCCTGATCAAAGTTCCCGGCGGCCTTCCAGGGCCTTGTGCAGGGTCACCTCATCCGCATACTCAAGGTATGCCCCCACCGGCAGGCCATGGGCCAGGCGCGTTGTTTTTATACCCAGGGGCTTAAGCAGGCCGGCCAGGTACAGGGCCGTGGCATCCCCTTCAACATTGGGGTTGGTGGCCAGGATTATCTCCCTGACCAGCCCTTCCTCCAGGCGCATTAATAATTCCCGGATCCTGATGTCATCCGGCCCGATGCCCTCTATGGGTGACAGTGCCCCGTGCAAGACGTGGTACAGGCCACGGAATCCACGGCTTTTTTCCATGGCAATTACGTCCCGGGGCTCTTGCACAACACAAATTGTTGAGTGATCCCGCTCCCGGTCGGCACAAATATGGCACGGGTCAACGTCAGTCAGTGTACCACAGCCAGAACAGTGGTGAATATTATCCCGGGCTTCAGTTACGGCCCGGGATAAATTGCGGGCAACTTCCGGCGGCGCTTTTAATAAATGAAAGGCCAGGCGCTGGGCGGATTTAGGACCTATTCCCGGCAACTTGGCCAACTCTTCAATCAGGCGGCTCACCGCACCGGCATAAAACATTGCTGCTAGAAAAGACCCGGCAGATTCAGGCCGCCGGTAATTTTGCTCATTTCACCAGCCGCCATATCCCTGGATTTATTCAGGGCATCATTAACCGCCGTTAGAATGAGGTCCTGCAACATCTCAACATCCTCCGGGTCCACCGCCTCCGGCTTGATCTCCACACTTACTATTTCTTGCTTCCCATTGGCCACCACCCTGACCACTCCTCCCCCGGAGGTGCTTTCAACGGTCTGCTGCCCTAATTCCTCCTGGAGTTTGGCCATGTCAGCCTGCATTTTTTGAACTTGTTTCATCATCTTGGCCATATTACCGCCCATCATAAATTTTATTCCCCCTTTTTCAAATTATCCTTATCCGGTTCTAATCCGGCACCGGCAACTTCCTCTCCCTCAAAAAAGGTTATAACCTCGCTGGAACTCAAATCCTCCGGCGCTTCACCCGTCTCCGCAAGCTTCAATTCAGCGCTGCAAATATAATTTACTTGCCACTGGCCTTTCAGCAGTGAATTCAGCACCCTGGTTAAAAGTTTACTGTTTTCCTCTTCAGTCATTAATCCTTTAAACAGTTCCCCTTCCCCCTCGGGGAAACCCACGGTCAACCTGTTGCCATTTATCCCAACCGGTCTGGCAAACTGTAAATACGAGTTAACAGCAGGGCTGAACCTTTTTACTTCCCTTAATATTTCTCTCCACAAACCCTCAACTCTGCTTAGTTTATTATTACCTGTTTCCACGCCGGAGCTACCTGTGTTAAAACTCCCGGCAACAATCTTCCGGACAGCCTTTTTTTCAATCTTCAACTCAGGCTCCGGACCTTCCACCGAAAGCTTTTTTTCAGCCGGGCGTAAAGACCTATTTGTTATAGACGAAACCGGCAAGCTCAAGTCCTCCTGACTTAACCGGGCTGATTCCAACAGCTCTACCCGGCGGGCCAGGCCGATTAAACTTACCCGGTCAGGCTCCATCGCCCGGAGCAGGGCCAACTCAAATACCGTACCGGGCTGGGTGCTCCAGCGCATATCCTGCTCCGCCCGGGTTATAATCTCCAGGGCGTGGATCAGGCTTTCCCGGCCAAACCCCTTTTTCTCCACAGCCGCACCGGCAACCAGATCATACAAAACACCCCGCAAATGAGCCCCCAGGTCCCGGGCTAACAGGCGCAAGTCCTTACCCTGAACCTGCACTTCAGACACCAGGCGCAGCATCTCAGCGGCCCTGGCAGCTAAAAGGTGACCGGAAAGCTCCTCCAGCATATCCTGGTGAACAGTGCCCAAGAGTTGATGAATACCATCCAGCGTAATTTCACCGTTGCCCATGGTGGCTGCCTGATCCAGCACGCCCAGGGCATCACGCAAGCTTCCTTCGGCAATCCGGGCAATAACCTGCAAAGCCCCGGGCTCCGCCGCCAGCCCGGATCTTGACACAACCTCCCTGAGCCTGGTCTGGATATCCTCTTGCCCCACCGGACGAAAATCATGGCGCTGGCAGCGGGAAAGCACAGTCAAAGGCACTTTATGGGGCTCCGTGGTAGCCAAGATAAATAAGATATGCCGGGGGGGTTCCTCCAGGGTTTTGAGCAGGGCGTTAAAGGCCTCATTTGTTAACATATGCACTTCATCAATTATGTACACCCGAAAGCGGCTTTCACCGGGCGAAAATCTTATTTTTTCCTTCAAGTCTCTCATTTCATCAATGCCGCGGTTGGAGGCGGCATCAATCTCTACCACATCCATTGATGCGCCGCGGTCTATAGCGGCGCACACAGAGCAAGCATTACAGGGCTCCGTGCCGGAGCCGTCACAATTAACTGCTTTGGCCAGTATTTTGGCCGTACTGGTCTTGCCCGTACCCCGGGGCCCGCAAAAAAGATAGGCGTGACTAAGCCTGCCTGTCGCAATGGCGTTATGCAGAGTTCGGCTTACATGGGGCTGGCCAACTATTTCATTAAACGCGCGCGGGCGCCACTGCCGGTACAAAGCCTTATAGGTCATGGCTGGGCTCCTTTCCAGAATAAAAAACATATTCTCTAACCCGGCAGCCATTTCCTGTCTCATCCCCAAAACTGTTTCAAAAAACAAGCCGGGGAAAGGATTTTAGCGCAATCCCCGCCCCGGCTCAAAAAATGATGGCCGTGCACCCACCTTTGAATATTAACTTCCGGGCGTTACCCTTGCAGGTGACTCGGGCCAGGCGCCCTTGCGGCACCCGGAGGGACTCCCTTAGTGCTGCTTCCGTCAGGACCTGACACGGTTCGCAAGGCTCCGTCGCGCAAGACCCAGCCGTCAACGCTCCTTACAAAAGCCGGACCCCACAAGCCAAACCCTGGGGTGGGAGTTCAACCCCGCTACAGCGGTTTGCAGGTTACAGGGCACCGCTACCTCCCCATCTAGCACGGCCAAAACAAAATGGCGGAGAGAGAGGGATTCGAACCCTCGAGACAGGTTTAATGCCCGTCTACTCGCTTTCCAGGCGAGCGCCTTCAACCAACTCAGCCATCTCTCCGCGGTTTCAACAAAAAATCCATATTAAACTATCCTGCCTGGATCCAAAGAAAATAGTTTTTCCGGCAACCAGGCAAAAATTATTATACAATTTCCCCGGCTCAAATGCAAGGTTTTTGTATGCATTCAGTTTAATATCCTATTCCTCTTGCAATCTCGTGATCAAGAATTCGTTTGCGCTCTTTCCAATCCGGCATATGCACGGTAAGAAATTCATAAAAATCTTTATTATGCCGGGGATAAAGAAAATGCGTCAGCTCATGTAAAACAACATAATCAATACAGAATGGCGGAGCCTTATACAAATAATAATTCAAATTAATTTTACCGTGTTTTTTAGAACAGCTGCCCCAAAGAGTTTTCATTTTTCTAACCTGCAGGGCCGGTTTATCAATACCGTGTTTGACAATAACCGGATATAAGCGATCAATCACTTGCAAAAAATAGGCCTTGCTATGTTTTTGCCACCAGCGCTCAAACTGCTTCTGGAGAGCCTGTTCATCCCCCGGGGCAGGTGATTGTATAAAAACACAGTCTTCTTTTTGTTCTATTTTGCAGCGTTTCCCTTCGCTGACAATGATTCTTTTTTGCCTGCCCAAAATGCGTGTAGATATTCCGCTGTATATTATTGTTTCAAGTTCATTGGCCCCGGCATCCTTAAAATAATCTAAAGACTTTTTTATCCATTTGGCCTTGCTGCTGAGGTAATTATTTATCCATTCATCCGCTGTTCCAAGCGGCGCGGACAGTTTAACAACTCCGTCCCGAAACACTTTTAAACGGATTTTTTTAATCCTTTTGCGCTCAATAATTACTGCCACACCGCCAAACAATCGCGTCCCGCAAGAATTTTCTTTCATAGCCTAATACCTGCTGATTGCTGTTTTTCTGAGTCCTTCCAGCATAAGGTCAATTTTCTCAAGGGGTAATTTTATTTCATATTCTTCAGTAAAATCCCAAATCAGATCGTCAAGAATCTGCTCCATGTCTTTGTGCACAGCTACATTATAACGCCAATCAACTTTTGCCCGGCTGGAAATGGCCTTTTTAACTTCAATAGCCAGTTGCCCCATTGCTTCATCCATCTCCGGCGGCACATCATTTATCGCTTCGGCAATGATACTCCGAATAGTTCCATAAAAAGCTTTCGCATCAATGTCATTGTCAATACAGACGGGATAGTGATGACCGGTATAACCTCTTTTAAAATCATCCGCCATTTTCTCCATTTTAAAGAGATAAGCATCATCATTTCTTGATATCCTGTATTCTTCAAGGGTTTCTTTGACCTGCTCAGAAAACCTCTTGTATAGTAAAGGATCATCATAACGGCAGGTTTCCAGCTCTCTATCCACGCGAGTTCGAATGGCATCCCCCTTGGCGGCTTTGCTGTCCAGTTTTGCAAGCTGCTCCTTCATTCCCTCAGGATCGTTGATAGATACCGGTTCGACAATAATCCGGCTTGGTTCGGAAAGCACAAAGTTATTCAACAGGTTGCGAATGCCGTCCTCATATTTGCCAAAATCCACTTTATCATTATAACGAAGCAAACCAGCCCCGCGAAGCTTTTGAAAATGAAGCAAATCTTGCTTGTATTTCTGAATCTGGTCATATCCGACGGCACTGTACAAGGCATAGCTTCCCATAGCTAAATCCAATAAGCGGGAAAATAATGAAAGTCTTTCATAAAAAACTTTTCTCAAATCATTGTCTGCCAATACAATTTGCCAGCCCTCAGAACTGTTTCGGTCAAAATCTTTATCCTCAAATACTAACCACAATTCCTGATGCGCCTTTTCTAGTTTGAGTTTTTGATCATCGGCGCCATAAACAGCATATTCTATGTCGGCCTGATCATACCCATCCAGGCCGGATTTCTCATCCGCATACATGTCCACGGCAGTATTAAGCTTGCTGAAAATGCCCCAATAATCCACAATGAGTCCGAAGTCTTTACCTGGATGAACGCGATTGACCCGGGCGATGGCCTGCAACAGTGAATGTTCCCGCATGGGTTTATCTACATACAGTACAGCAGCGATTGGCGCATCAAAGCCGGTCAGAAGCATATCCTTAACAATAAGCATATCCACATCTTCCCCGCCAATGAAGCTATTTTTGGCCCAGTCACCATATTCCTCATAATTGTTGCCAAAGAGAGGCTCCACTTCTTCTTTGAAAAAGGTATTTATTTTCTCTTTGTTTTCGCTGGTAAGCTCATCACCTTCTTTAATATTTTCAGGTGATATCACCACCACCGCTTTTACACCGCCCAGTTTTTTTATGGATTTATACAGATCAATGGCTGTGGGACGGGAAGAGGCTGCGAGTATGGCCTTAAACCCCTTCGGCTTGGCATACCGCATAAAGTGCTCATGAACATCAAAGGCCACCATGTCTATTCGTTGACGAGTCTGGGCCAGGGGTAAAAACCGGCTCCATCTTCGCTTCATATCTTCCTGCTGCTCACGGTTCAGCGGCGCGATGATGTATTTAAGATAATCGTCAATTTTGTCGCTCGTTACATCCTGTGGAATAATCCTGCCCTCATAGACAAGGGGAACGATAACACCGTCCTCTACAGCCCTGACAATGGGATAACTGTCGATAAGCGGTCCAAATTGCGTATAGGTATTGAACTTATGCTTCTTAAGCAGCGGCGTGCCGGTAAAACCTATTTTTATCGCCTTGGGCAGCACATCAAGCATAAAGTCGTGAAGTTCACCCGAATGGGTGCGATGACTTTCGTCCACCAGCACAAAAATATTGTTGGCTTCAACCTTGAACCTCTTTCTAGCCGCTGCATCAAATTTATGTACAAGAGTGGTTATTATAGTTGCGCCTTTATAATTCAACAAACCAATCAAGCCCTTACCCGTCGTGGCCCGGGCCGGGCCACGCTCCGTCCTGGCAAAGTTATCCCGCAGTTGTTTATCCAAATTGATCCGGTCGTTGACAAGCACAAAGCGAGGCTCCTTGATATCCGGATCGGCTATTATTTTTTTTACCAGCATCACCATAGTGAGGGACTTCCCGCTGCCCTGGGCATGCCAGATCACACCATTTCTGGTGCCCTTGCCATCTTCCCCTTTGATGCGTTTCATGGCTGCCTGGATACCGAAAAACTGCTGGTAGCGGGCGATTTTCTTCACATTGTTGTCGTATAGGATGAAATAGCGAATCAGCTCCAGCAACCTCTCCCTGGATAGCATGGAAACAATAGCCCTGTCCTGTTCGGTGACTTTTCCGTCCGGACTGACATTGTTGCATTTTTCCTGCTGCCATTTATAGTCTTTTTCCCGCCAGATACTAAAGTGCTCGGAAGGCGTACCGCAAGTACCGTATTTAACGGTGTTGGGATTGATGGCCATAATAATTTGGGCAAATTTAAACAGGTGGGGAATATAGTTGGGCTGCCAGTTGCGTATACTTTGGGCAACTCCTTTTTCCACATCGATACTGGATTTTTTACACTCGATCACCACCAGGGGAATACCATTAACGAGCAGCGCTATATCCGGTCGCGCATACTTGCCGTTAGGCCGTTCTACCGCGAACTCATCCGTCACCTGCCAGATATTATTCTCCGGCTGCTCCCAGTCGATAAACTTTAAATCAAATGATTGACGTCCGCCGTCAAACAACTCCTCTTCATAGCTGTTGCCGGAAAGAAGCATTTCGTAGATGGTTTTGCTCGCCGACATCAACCCGGAAACCAGCGGCGCGTCAATATCATTAATGGCCTTGCCGATTGACCGGCCGGAAAAAGGCGTTTGCTTGCCCCTGTAAATAAAGGATTGGCGGTGCAAAAAATCACGCATAACCTCGGGGAACAGGACAGTGGAAAGCCGCCCGCGCAATGCTTCCGCCTGGGAGCGGGGTATGTATTGATAACCTAACTTTTGTAAAACCTTGACAGCCCTGTCCTGGCTCTCAGGGCGTTCGTCAAATATGGTATAGCCGGGCATTAATCCACCTTCTCAACGTTGACTCTAACAATTCCTGTAAGAAGCAGCTGCATCAGGGCTTTTTTTTGCTTCTTCAGCTCCTCAAGCTGCTTTTCGTGAAGGTCTATGGCACAATCTATGGTTGCTAAGATTTTCGCAATGACGGTTTGCTCTGGAAGTGGCGGGAGGTGAATAACCAAGCTTAAAACATAATCCCAATCCGCCCGGGGCATTTTTGAGCCGCTTGAAACACAGCATTTCTCAATAAATCTGGATGACTGCACAATATAATATAGAAACTGGGGCAGCAAATACTCGGCATTTGGTCTCATAACCCATATTTCACTTGAGCAAACCCCCTCATGTGTTGCAAAATAAAACTTTTTCAAATATGGTCTTAGTTTGCCAAACAAAACATCTCCATTTTTAAAACGATTCTTATGGCTTTTTTGCCTTGAAGATAATGTTGAACCTAAAAGTCTTCCAGTTCCTGATTCAATATGCTCTAATTCAATACATTTAAATACTTGCTTTTCATTTATTGGAGCAATCTTGTTCGATGACAAGGAAATCACTTTCTCAAGCTCAAATTTTTTCCAATGTCCGTTGAAGCCGGGGATTCTTTTGTCTCCTGTAAGCAAGTTTTGAATTAACCACTTCTTCTGCTGCTTTTTCTCGAGTATAAGCTTTTCTTTTAGTTCAATGGCCCAACCCCATACATTGAGCATCTCAGCAATTTTTTTCTGTTCGGATAAGGGAGGGCAACGCACCTGGCAAGCAAAGAAATCCTTGTCGCAAAGATTAAAAAGCCCATCATTTCTAACACCGGTATTAATAATCTTGCTAAGCTGATAACCAAGTAACCCTGCGCTAAAGTAGTATTTGTAGTAGTTAATGTTACCTTCCTCAATTCTAAAACTGATATAAACGTTAGGAATCAAAGCTTTACTATAGTTTTCCAATCTAAAAATACAGCCCTGAGGATATGTTTTTGAATTGCCTCTGTTATAGGCAAATTCGTTTTCTTCCAGCATTGTATACTTTGCAAGGTTTTCACCAGCAATAACTTTACTGAATCTTTTCCCTTGCTCTAGAAACCCCGTAAGGGATGAAATTGTTAAAACAGGATGTTTTTCTCCATCATTCTTTCGTTTGATTTCTCTTGCTATTTTGGAAAGCTGTTTCACCTCCCAGTCATCCGGCACAATACCCGCTTTGGTCTCTTTATACTCTCCGGGCGCCATACCCTTTTGTATCTGCTCAATACGTTTTTTTATTTCAGACTTCAATCTTTCACCCACATTTCATTTATGTCATTTTTCGCAGTGAGAAAACAGCATCTCTTCAATCTCTCTTGGAGTATATTTTTGAATATTGCTCATAGCCCCAACTCCTTGAGATACTTGGCCATCTGTGCCTCCACTCCGGCAAGTTCCTTTTGGATGTTGGCCATATTGGCCGTTACCTCTTCAATATCCACCAATTCCTCTTCCTCAAAAGTATTAACATACCTGGGGATATTCAGGTTATATTCGTTGGCTTTTATCTCGTCAATGGTGGCCACATGGGCGAATTTTTCAATGTCCGCACGGTTCTCATAAGCTTTTACAATATCGTCAATATGTTTTGCTTCCAGCCTGTTCTGGTTCTTATCTTTCCTGTAGCGCAGATCGCCATTTTCATCCTTGCCGGATGCGTCAACGAAAAGCACCTCATTACGATTGCGATTTTTCTTAAACACCAAAATACAGGCCGGAATACCGGTGCCGTAAAAAAGGTTTGCAGGCAGACCAATAACCGCGTCCAATAGATTTTTTTCTATTACGACTTGTCTTATCCTTCCTTCGGACGCACCCCTGAACAAAACACCGTGGGGAGCAATGGAGGCAAGTTTACCACCACTTTTAAGACTGGCTATCATATGCAGCAAAAATGCCCAGTCGCCTTTACTGGCAGGAGGAACTCCCCAGTCAAAGCGGTGAAATTTATCCAGGGATGCTTTCATCTTAAATTCTTTACCCTTGCCCGTCATTTCACCGCCGGTGTTAAAACCCGCCGCCCATTTGTCCTGCGAAAAAGGCATATTGGCCACGATGACATCAAACTGCATAAGATTTCCGTCGGAATCCAAGTGCATGGGGTTGGCCAGGGAATCGCCCCAGGCAATCCTGGCGTCTAATATTTCATGGAGAAACATGTTCATTTTGGCCATAGACCAGGAAGATCCGTTCATTTCCTGACCATATAGCGCAAGAGTCTTTACATTACCATTTTCCTTTTCAATAGCCTTTTTTCCGGTTCTGATTAGCAGAGAGCCGGAACCGCACGTTGGGTCATATATGGTATCGTTAATTTTGGGATTAACAATGCAGGCCATAAGTTCCGACACTTCAGGCGGGGTAAAGAAAGATCCGGCTTTTTTACCCGCCTGACTGGCAAACTCGCCAATCATATACTCAAATGCATCTCCTATGGTGTCGGAAGCCACCTTGCCTTCTTCGGCCTGGATGGAAGAGGGGCGCAAATCAAGGGGTTCAAAATCTTCAAGCAACTCCCTTAACCGGGTATTTTTTTGCTTATGATTGCCCAACATGGATTCACTATTAAAGTCTATATTTCTGAATATCCCGGCAAACAGTGAAGGATTATCATCTTCTATTCCCCGCAAGGCGATGTTGATGAGTTCCCCCAAGTTATCTTTATATCTATTTTGATAAAGCCAAGAAAAACTGTATTTTTCCTGGATGATGAAAGGAAGTCTGTTTATAGCTCTTTGCACCCTCACTGGGTCATTGTATTTTTCCTTTAACTCTTCAACCTTTGCCAAATAAGTATCACTTAGATATTTTACAAAAAGCATAGGCAAGATGTAATCTTTGTAATTGGCTGCATCTATAGCTCCTCTGAAAGTATTTGCTCCTCTCCAGAGAGCCGCCTCGATGTCTTTTCTCGTAGTAGCCATCCCGCTTCCTCCTTAGCGCTCCGTGGTAATACTATTTATTACTGCTGCCATAAGCCTTTTATCTTCTTCAATCAAATTTCCAAGCAGCTTTTTACGTTTTTTATGCAGCAACCATATTTCCCCAATAGCTTTTTGTTTACCATAGTCTATTGCTGGAATATCCAACATCGCCAATGATTTGGCGGATATGGATTTTATTGCCGCAACAGAACCGACAATATTACTGTTCAACCAGGTCATGCCCTGATTTTCCAGCAGACAGGCTATATAAGCCGGGCAATAGTCTTTGGACACGCGAATAATAAAAAGATTGCTTGAAACAACTGTATTTGACAGGTCCTCAATTATTAGCGTGGCAATATCCGGATTCAGCCGTTTAAGCACAATATCGTTTTTTCGAACAAAATAGTTGTCATCAATGGAGGTCTGTCTTTTTATTTCGGAAGTATTATGTATATCATTAAAAATTCCCAATTGGTTGGGCTGAATAAAGTTATATGTTATCACACCTGCGGCGCATGCTTTCTCCGCCAGCTTGGCGTCGGGCACACCATTAAATATATTAGCTATTTTCTCAAGTTTTACCTTTCTTGGAGCCGCCACTTTTTCACACCCTTTAAAGAAAATTAAGGGAGCCTGCGTTAAGCCGTTCCATATCAATGCAAGCCAAAGCCACTGCTTTGCAAGAGCGGCTTTGGCTTTTAGGCAAATTAACTTTATAGGGGGAACGGGGTCTTTGATCTTCGCACAGCCTGTAAACTCGAAATAAGTGCGACTAAGGTTCAGCGGTCAGAGAACACACCATCAGCGGTCAGGGGACACACCTCCTGCGGTCAGGGGACACACCTCCTGCGGAGGAATGTCCCCAATGTATGAATGTCCCCAATGTATGAATGTCCCCAATGTATGGGTTAAAACCCCACCTGAACCAAGTCTTCTTTATTGCTGCAGCAACATATCAGCCTAATTATGTATCCGTGTATGAACAAGTCCAATTCGGCCAATTGTCGCCTTTGCCTCTATTGTTGAGCCAGTGCAGCGGCTGAAGGTTGTTTAGGTCGTCTGTCCCCCCTTTGGCTACCGGCTTATCATGATCAATTTCCCAACCGAAATTTGAATTGACATTGCCGTAATCGCCAAATCTGATCCACGCGTCACACCGGTCTTTCCTTAACTCGCCGTGGTTGTATCCGGGAACAATAGCGGCCTTGTCCCATACGGCTAAAATTGTCCACGGGTCAAAGGACTCATTTAATAACGTGCGACTTGGCTGACGTGTCATAATCTCTCCTTTCCGAGACAAACTGCATCCACCAGCTAAACCATGCTTATGGAATGTTTTTACGTAATTATGTATTGCATGGAAATAATGAGCTGATTCTTGGCGCCAAGCCTAAGAATGGCCTGTTCCCGGACTTGTTTTTTGTCTCTTTTTTTGACCTGACCCTCTCTAGAAAAGAGCTAAACCAATAATTAGATTATAACAAAATAATTACCACTGTCAATATTTTATTTATGTTACAGCTTAACATATTGATATTCTATAATTTATGGCACTATTTTGGGGTTCATTTTATTTTTTAGGTGTTTAATTATTAACATTGAGGCGTGAGGCATAAGCCTCTTGCGGAATTCCTGCTGATGGATGAGTTTTAAGAAATATGCAGAGGTTCCAATGACATAATTATCTACAAGGGTTATGCATTTATAAGTTAAACCATAAAAGGCCGTTTTGTAATAAAAGCTTACAAAACCGGCCCTTTTATCGTTACTTAACTTAAGGCATTAAAACCTGGCCGGGAGCTAAGCCCTTCGCCAGTAAACTGAGCTTTCATTTGTCCTGGATGACCTGCGGCCCATGAGCAGGGCGGCAGCCACTGCTGTTATGGGTATGGCCAGACATAAACCAATGCTCCCGGTCAAAGCCCTGACCACCTCGGTAGCTATTATGTCCAGATTTATAATTTTGAGGTATGGGGTGTTATAAGTCATGAACACCAGTAATAAGGGTACTGCGCTACCGGTGTAAGCCAAAATTAATGTGTGTGACATGGTACACATGATATCACGTCCCACATTCATGCCAGCCCTCACTAAGCCCATTGTCCTCATGCGCGGGTTAGCCTTTTTAATCTCCTCAATGGCTGACGCAACAGACATGCCCACATCCATCATCGCCCCCAGGGCCCCAATAATCATGCCGGCAAATAGAATCCCCCTGATATCAAATTTTATATCCTGCTGGATAAAATGAAGCATATACATTTCTTCACTGACAAAACCAGTCAAATGAGCCGCCGTGCCAACCAGAAAGGCCAGGACGCCAGCCACAATCACTCCCCCGGCAGTACCAATAATCGCAGCCAGCGTCTTGGCCCCCACTCCCCCCACCAAAATAAGGGATACAGCTGTCACGCAGGTGCAAACAACAACTGTAATCAGAATAGGGTCATAGCCCTTCATCATGAGGGGAAGTAAAACCCACAGTATAGTCCCGCCGGTAATCAGCAGGGCGATAATCGACCTTATCCCCTTGAACCCTCCCAGTACCAGCAAACTCAAGATAAAAGCACCCAACAAATAATAAAGCTGCGTATCCCTGGCATAATCAGCAATGTAAACGGTTTTAATCTCTTCTCCATCTGCATAGATTAGGACCACAACCTCGTCCCCGGGCTGTACAACAATGTCATAACCTGCCTGGTCCAATACAACATGCGGCAGGGTTAAGACCTGACCACGAAAGCTGCCGCCCAGGATTTCCACCGTCACCAACTGACCGGGCTTGTACACTTCCTGCCCCTGCGCATCCTCCTCCACGTTCAAAACCAGAGCCCGGACCATCTGCTCCTCATACCAGACATTTGATAAATCACTGGCTACGGCAACCCCGGCTACCGCAAAGAACAAAGCAATACAAAATAAAGCTGTTATAAAATGCTTCATAAATACCCCCCCTCCCCAAAAAACCATAGCATAAGAAATCGCAAGCGCTAATTTATTGTATGAATTGAATAATCAAATCATTACTTGCTTCCATCTCAATGGATTGACAGATGCTAAACGACAGATTACATTATGGTTCCAGGAATGGGAACAATCTCAGAGGGGCCTTGCTTATATCCATTGTCCTCTAGGAAGAGATGATTGAGGCCATATGCAAAGTTGCTGACAAGTGCAGGGCTTATCCGCCGCTCATAAACAAAAACGCCTGGTTTGCCAAGGTTTACAGAGAAAAATTACTTGAAGCAAGAGCAGATATCCTGGCTTACAAAAAGTGTTGTCGCTATTGGAATATTTCATTGTAGTTCCGTAAAGTGAATAATTTTAACGGCCAGTGTGCTATTAAGACTACTGGCTTTTTTGTTTCTCTTAATTTATCTGCCTGATGTATCAATAAAAACTACGGACTGACTGACTAATCCAAATTAATTTGATAGTATTAGTCCAGGATAAAAAGTTTGGTAACAGCTTGCCAAAAAGCTGAGTTTATGGTTATAACCATAAACACTGGTTGAATGTTTCCTTTGCATTGTGGTATACTGCAACAAGGAGGTGATTACCCTGATCCAAAGAGAATTGTATTTAAAGCAAATCAGGCCGTTCATAGATAAGCCGTTTGTCAAGGTACTGACGGGTATCCGGCGCTGCGGCAAATCCTCCATCCTGATGATGGTAAAGGATGAGCTTGCGCAAAACGGTGTCGCGCCGGAAAGTATCGTGCATATCAATTTTGAGAACCTTGACTTTGCCGATCTTAACACAGCCGAAAAGCTGCACCAGCATGTGAAAGCGCGCATGACCGGAGAAGGCCGCTCTTATATCCTTTTGGACGAGATTCAGGAGGTGAAGCACTGGGAAAAGGCGGTCAATTCCCTGCTTGCAACCGCCAATGCCGACCTGTATATCACAGGCTCCAATTCGCGCCTGCTATCTTCCGAGCTTGCTACCTATATCGCGGGTCGTTATGTGGAAATCAAGATCAGCACGCTGTCCTTCAAGGAATACCTGCTGTTCAAGGAAGTGCGCACAGGCGAAAAACCGGTCAACCTGCGTGAAGAAATCCGCTCCTATATCCGTCGTGGCGGCTTTCCCGCCGTCCATATCGGTGACTACGAAGAAGATGTGGCCTACCGCATCGTGAACGACATCTATTCATCGGCCATCCTCCGCGACACGGTGCAGCGCCACAGCATCCGAAACATCGAATTGCTGGAGCGCGTGGTGAAGTTTGTGTTCGACAACATCGGCAACACCTTCTCCGCAAAGAACGTGGCCGACTACTTCAAGAGCCAGCAGCGCAAGGTTGACCTGAACACCGTTTATAACTATTTAAGCGCGCTCGAAAGCGCCTATATCATCCGCAAGATTCCCCGATATGACATCAAGGGCAAAGAGATTTTGCAGACCAACGAAAAGTATTACCTCGGCGATCAGTCATTGGCCTATGCGGTCATGGGCTACAAGGACAGAATGATTTCCGGGATTCTGGAAAACATCGTAATGCTGGAGCTTGAACGGCGCGGATACCGAGTTTGCGTCGGTAAGCTCGACACCAAAGAGGTTGACTTTATTGCCGAGCGGAAAAACGAGAAGGTATACGTTCAGGTGTCTTATACGCCCACAGTTTCGCAAGAAACCATCGACCGCGAATTCGCCCCGTTGCTTGCCGTCAAAGATCATTATCCGAAATACGTTGTCACGATGGATGATTTCTGGACCGACAACATTGAGGGCGTGAGGCACAAGCATCTTGCGGAATTCCTGCTGATGGATGAGTTTTAAGAAAACAAGGGCTCCTCACCATCAACCGTGAGAAGCCCTTGTCTTTTATCAAATATGGCGGAGAGACAGGGATTCGAACCCTGGAGACCGCTCATCACAGCCTTTTATTATGCAATCGAATCTGTCAGCATGGCCTCCTGTTCCAATTTTACCCGATTTTCAATCATATAGTCGATGCATGGCAGGCAATCGCCAAGCTCGCTACGCTGTTTCAAGCCGCAGAGCTTTTCAATATATTGGGGCTGTACGGATGCCGTAAACAAAGCATACCGTATCAATTCGGATTTATCCATGCGGTACGGAATGACATCATGCTTGATTTCCCGTCTTAGCCTTGCTAACATGGAAAACCCGCCATAATCAATATCGCCCCAGTGATACCAGTGGCTGGTATCAGACATAGAAGCGGCAACGGCCCGCAGAAATTTCCGCTTTGCGGGACTGAATTGCCCGCCATGGTATATAACCAATTCATGGTCGTTTTTTTGCTTATAAATGTATTCTATGTAGTTTGCCCGATTTTCAATTGAAAGCACACGATCTATCGCAGGAGAAACGTTTAGGTAACCTTGCTGAAAATCCGCTGAGTTTACGACACCCCCAAACATCAGGTGAGAAAAGTCGACGGTTCCGCAATGGAATGACATGCTGACCTGTCCGCAAAACTCAAATTGTTCGGGGTATTTCGTAATCCCCACTTGTCTGAGAAGCGCCTCATCGGTATTATCATCTTCGGAATCCAGGTATTTGGACAAAATGCCAAGCAACCGTGATTTTACCGCCTTTTCAAATCTTTTTGAATCGCCGAAACACTGTAATGAGAAAACACGCTCAAGCATTTCCGTCTCTCCCAATTGATCAATAAAACATATTGCCCGGAAGAGATCCGTTCGCTCGTTTTTGTCTGCGGGCAATCGGTTTCCAACAGAGCGTTTCCGCGAGATGGCATCATAGACATCGCTTAGAAACTGTTTTACCCATTCGCTGCGCACGCTATCTAAAGCCTCTAACAGTTCCAAGCAAACATCATCTACCGTGTCACTTTTTGGCTGCCGCCCAATCAGGGCGTATGCAAACGAGATGTTTTCGAAATTCAACCATATTTTTGCGATGATGTGGTTTTCCTCACCCCTCATCCATTGATAAGAAACGAGGCGCGCCTCATATAATGATAATACTGCTCGGTTGAGCAGCATACGCTTTTCAGGTTGTTCGATATCATACTGCGGGAACTCTGTCAGCCCTCCATCATATAATTTTAGCATGATTCGACGAGTAGGCTGTGTCCCCTCGCGAAAAAAGCTGCTGCGCTCATATTTATCCAGTAAGGCTGAAATCAATTGATGCTTATATCTGGTCATAATCGAGTTCCTCCAGCTTCCTTGGGTCAAAACTGCGTACGCATGCATGCCTGCCCTCACGCAAAACGCATAAATTCCTGTCTACGAGCGTGGCAATATCCCCAATTTTATCGGGCGGCGCTGAAAGCACCGCTTGAAAATTGAACCGGCGCAAAAGCTCGACGCTGCGCACAATACGCTCGCCGTCCATCTTCGAAAACGCTTCATCAAACAGGATGATACGGGATGTATTAGCGGTCTTGTCCCGGCCAACGCGATACAATTGTGCAAACGACGCCAATACTGCAATGTAGAATGGCGTCTGCGTTTCGCCGCCGGATTTTTTACCAAGCGTTTTCGACAGTCGTTGTGATTCGCCCTCGCGGTTAATGACCTCTAGATCGAAGGAGAGGTATGTACGATAATCCGTAAAAGCTTGTACGCGTTTTTCATAATCATCGCGTTCCTGCGCTTTGGATCCGGTTCCTTCATTGGTTATGATTGCGAACAGTTCTGCAATCTCTTCCTTGTATTTTGCATTAAACTGGTTGGATAGAAGGTTATACCCGCCTTCCAGCAGCATTGGATCGACAATCATATCGTAATACCGCTTGTATTCCGGTTTTGGAATAATCCGAAAGCGATATGTATCCTCGCCAAAGGAACTGCCGCTTAATGCGCTGTTGAGTCCGTCAATCTGTCGTTTTGCATCGTTTATGTTGTTTTGCAGGCGGCTTAAAAAATCCTCCTGAAACTGCTCAAAGGCTTTGCTTCGGGCATCTTCAATACGGGTCAGATACTCCGGAAGTTTTATATCGCTAAGCTCCAGCCACGCGTTGTCATAGGCGTCATTATTCACGTCATTGATATCATATCCCATGATATACTTATCATTATATTGGCGGCGCAGATTTCGCAACTCGTCCCACATAGCGGTTTTGGCATTCGTTGAGCGGCTGAGCTCTCGCGGAAACGCCCGCTCAATATCGATGGCGTTGCCTCTGCCGGACAACTCCCGTTGATATCTTGGATTTCCTGTGTTCTCAAGCCATTCGGCTTCGTATTTTTCGGAAAACTGCAACTCCATGGCGGTCAACTCCCCAGACAGCCTTGGAATCGTTTCGTCGCGGCATACGCGCAAGCGTTCTTTGATGGTGCTGTACTCGTCTTTATGTGTGTCAATCTGCTCACGAAGCGTTTTCAGCATTTGATCCAATGTCCTGATACGCTCTCGCATTGCTTCCACAGCGCTTTTATCCACAGATTCCATGTTTTTATTCAGCAGAGCAATCTCTTGCTCAAGCTCGGGAATCAGGCCAAAATTTTTCGCCGCCGCGACAATTTGTCCGGCATCCGATTCACTTAGTGTCAGCAAATAGCCCCCCAATTGAAAGGCAGTCTTTACAGATGCACAGATAGATATTTTGCCGGTTAAAGCCGCAATTTCTCTTTTTACATCTTCCAAGCGTTGCCGGATCGCACCCCGGCCAATAGCCGGCTTCGCCCATCTGTCCGGATTCATCGCTCTTACAACGAAATTCTGGTATAACATACCATCGTCTGTAATCGATGTTCGATGCCGGCGCAAATCACCGACGCGGTCACATTTTTTCACGCGGCCCAGTGTAAAATCCAGAAATAATCGCACATTGGGATCATCTGTTTCTAGCTCTTCAGCAAGGCTTCCGGGATCTGCGGCGGGATTTATACGTTTGAGTTTTTCAATATCCACGATGCCGGTGCCATAGATGCTTCGCTGTCTCTTAATGCCGTCATAAACACGAAGCGCAGTGTCAAAATGTTCGGGAGGGACAATCAGATAGAATTTTTGCGTGTTGAGGTATCCCTCAATGACATTGCGCCAGCGGTTGTTCCTAAGTTCGGCGGCTTCTGCCACGATTACGACCTTAACCGTTGTTCCCGTTTTGGTACGCAAACGCCCCGAAACAGCTTCCTTGAGGTCAAGTACATCCTGCGGGAAGTGGTAAACGCCGCTTTCAAGGGACTGCTGCTCCACCTGCAATGCTTTGCGATAATCGGCAATTTTCTGCTGTTCTTCGAAGAGACGTGAAACGAGTCCACTGGACTGCATTCGTATCGCGTCCGCAGTTTCCGTGTAGCGGATGAGCCCCCCCTCCCCAACTGCTAAAATAGCTGCCGCGTCACTATTGTCGAGTGTTGCAAGCCTGGCATAAAACTGCTGCCCTTCAGCAACCAGATTATGAATACGAGTAGTCAATAACGGGTCTAGAGAGGTAGTATCGGTTCCTTTGATTTTCCGGATAATTCCATCCGTATTTATCCGCCATGACGCAATACTTTTTGAAAGCATTGCAGAAGTCCTGCCGAACTCCCCGCGGAGCGCAGATATTTGCTGTTCTTTCGCTGTAATCTGCGTCTGAAGATGCTCTAAGATTTGCGCCTGCTCGTTATTGAGCAGCTTGGCCTGCATGATATCACGCTCATCCTGCAGTTTGCTCTGCCGTCTATTTTCCGTTTCTAAAGTACCCATCAATTCTGCAAGCTGCTTTGAATATCCGGCTGCTTTATCTTTTTCGCCTGCTATAGCAGCCATTTTGATATCTGCCCGCGCACGGTCGACTAAATAGGAATATAGCACTTCATTTTGTCTGTGGGTTTCAAAGTTCTGATGAGTCGTAAGAATTTGATCAAGCAAAGCAATTCTATCCTTAAGCACGGCGGCCTCTTGCTCCAGGCTTTTATAGCTTCTGATATTTTCCTGCATACGGCTGACGTCGACCGTTTGCTGCGTATCGCAAACGAATTCGGAGATAAACTGCTGTATATCCACATTGGGATTAAACGAAACTGCCTTCTTCAATAACTGCCCGAAGCGATCGCGTAGTCCTCCGAGCTTGCCGTATAAATCCTGTTTAAAATCCCGGTTCACATTGGTAGTGTAACTATGTCCTGTGGCATAGTGCTCCTTAATATATGCCCTCAGATCCATAATTTCCATCGGTTTTTTGTTAACGACGAATTCATTTGATGGTATAGCTCCGTCAAATCGGAAAAAAAGTTTTTGCATATCATTTTCCGAATAGGTATCAAAGCAACACCCTATGGTGAAAGATTTTTTCTTTTCCTCATCAAAGAACTCTAAAGCGATATAACTTGTAAAACGTCCATCGCGTAGGTATCTAAAGCCTGAATCCTCATCATCACCCAGTTCGCCACGTAAATATCCGCTCAAGGTTCGATTGCCGCGTCCACTGGCCGCCTTATTGAAGAAGCTGCCGCTGGTATCGCAAAGCAGTAAAAGCTGCAGCGCATCAATAATCGTCGATTTTCCGGAAGCATTTTTTCCGGTCAGAAAATTCACTTTATCAAACTCGATAACCTCACGGACAAAGTAGTGCCAATGAACCAGCAGGAGTTTTGTCATCAGTTTCATTCCGAATCCTCCTGCTCAGGTGCCGCGCTACTGGCATCATCTTTTCGAAGCTCATCCAATTCCGTCATCATATCGTTAATCCCCTGATTGGAAATAATCGACAAAATGGATGGAAGGATGAGAATTTGATTTCCTTCGTTGTTCCATGCAGAGGATTCCATTTTTTGAATAATATTATGATACGCAAGCGTCCTTTGGGCGTCGATACGCTCTTTTTGGGTTGTTTTTCCTTTATCGAGAAGCCCAAGCATCCGCATTTTTTCAACGATTGCCTGGGTATCGGTTTTCACCGTGTGGAAACTGTTTGCCTGTTCACGTTCTTCCTCGTATATGAGACGGCATGTATATAAAAACAATGTAGTGAATCGATCGATTCTCAAGCGGTTATGGTCAAAAATATTTATTAAGGACATAATTCCGTAATTATCGTCTTTCTCAAGGCGCCAGCCGGTGACAGCAAAATAATCCTGCAAGATGCCAAATAGACGTGACGCCGTCTGATAATCGTAGTTTGGCAAGGTCATTTGCTGTGATGGCTGATACTCATATCGTACCATATAGGTATGAGATAATAGATAATTGGCCAAACGTCTGAACTCGCCTTTCTCATAACTGGTGAGTGCTTCGTACTGCTCATTCCACACGGTGCTCCGCCTCCTTTTTACTGATCGTCATATTAGGAATTGTGTAGCCATTCCTATTAAGTCGGCCATTGTTCATTTGCACCATATAATCCATGCCTCGCTCATTGGCGCGAACAATGGTCAGAATCAGAAGTATAAAATCGGTATCGCTATAGATCGGTATTGTCTCGCTGCTGACAGAAGATTGACCTTCCATAAAAAGGCTGTTCACATAAGCACGAATTCTTGCCACGGGATATCCATTTTTAATTTGTTCAAGCATACCGGCCATTGCCGTATCGGAAAACGCATTATCATCCGTAATCTCCAGCGGATCGGAATTGACGCGCCTGCTGCGGACATTTTTGTGATAGAGGGATTTCCCGTCAACAAATTCCTGACGATTGACTCGAATATTTCGTTCAAACATTCCGCCGATTTCAGGGCGTTCAGTGCCTGAGGAATTTGCATACGCTTTTAACAACTCAACCAGTTTTCCCTTGATACTTTGGTCGGCGGTCATCAAGTACTGGATTTTTTCAATGGAGCTTTTTGTATATGTGCTATGTTTTCTGTCAATTTCGTTTACAATGTCGCCAATAGACTGGTAGATGTCCAAAACATAATCAATCGAGGATATGATTTTCTGTCCCGCTTCGCTATCATTCTCATATTTTCGGATGGTCATGGCTCTTGAGCGCATGCCGCTCAAGAGTTCTTCATCCGCAAGAATGTCCGACAGTATCTCCTGAATGGGTGCCATATAGCGATGAATGGAATCCATGGTTTTGATCGGATGATAGATAAGGTCGGCCATTCTTTTATATTCTTCAAAATGATTTTTCAGCAGCACATTCACGTCGCTCTGCTCCTGTATCCGCCGCAAATAGCTGCGAATCCCATGATAAAGACTTTTTAGCTCGTATGTAAGCTGCTCCGTGTTTGCCCTTGCAGACAAAACAGCCTCGTACATTTGCCCCTGATGTTCATTTTTCGCTTGCTTGAGACCGGAATAAGTCGCAAAGACGAGGGAGTTGTACTCGTGTAGAGTGTGATCGCTTAGTTCACTCAACAGCTTCATTACTTGAATGGCATAATCACGCGGAGTAATAATTTCGATAAATGAGCCGTCCAGAAGCTCTTTATCTACCCAGCCTGTTTTAATCAAGCGGCTCAGGATCAAACGCGCCTTAACATTGGGTGTTAAGCTACTCTCGGTCACTTCGTCATCTTCTTCGGGCACAAAGGACTTGTCCTCAATCTGGGCTATCAAAGATGAGATATAATCATCCACCCGTATATTGAGTTCGTACTTGAACATCTGATGCAACAGCATGAGCGCATCAACATATATTTCTTTGTTTCCCGATGCCAGCACGGAGAAAAAATTACCGGGAATTGTGTCGAATATGCTCACGTTTCCACCTGCCAATCTCATGTATGATAGCTGTGGTCGTATCCACTGGAGCCGGATAAAGCTCTTTGAGAACCGCCATTTCTATATCATTGAGCTTCGCCCATTCGTTGGAAGCAATAATATCCTTAATCATTCGTCGCTCCTTCAAATTAGCAATTATCGCCATCAATACTATGCCATACTTGACTTTCGGCTCTCCATTTTTTTAGCCATTCATTCTCGCGGATAATACTCGCAAACACCGGCGCAAGGAAAATGCCTATCGTTTTCATCACATCAGCAAACAGCAACTCCTTCCCGCCGATATTTTTGAGGAAATAGTGCCATTTGATCCGCATGTCGTCATCGTCTACAAGCTGAAGCATCCGCTCCAAGCTGTCCCGTTCATAGGGCGTCCCGCGGTTTTCCAGGGTTTGTGCGACAGCCTCCTGTAGACTGCGCCCGTCGAAGTCGAAAGCACGTGCCAAATAATAGATATCGTAAAAATCCTTCATACGTCCAGTCAACTCAAAGCGCTGCAGGATGGCATCAAACTTTTCAGCGATGGTGCTTTCAAGGGAATAGGTATACACCTCCGGCACATCATATCCGTTCAGTTGTGTTTGGATCGTACGCTTCTCAGCTTTTGGCACGATTACATCGCCCACACCGATATCCACATTAAATGGGACGCGGACATTTTTGATGCTGCCAGTAATTTGCGTACTGACGCCGTGATATTTTCGTTGTACAGAAATAAGCTCGGTCTTCTTAGCCCTGAGCAGCACGACATCATTATGGCCGGTGGGTGTTTCCAGTATTTCCGTAATGACCTCGTCCATGTGGGCAAGATCGCTGTCCATACGCCGAAGCAGAAAGTCAATATCAATGGTTGCCCGGCTTTCAAAGCCGGTCAACGCATAAATAAACAAACCGCCTTTGAGCACCAGATTATCAGCATAACGTGATTTAGAAAGCCGCCGCAAAAACTCCTCCTGAAAGAAAAGCTGGAGGCACTGCTGATAATTTATGCCGGAGGCTTTCGCTTTATTTTTCAATTTTACCAGTATGGATGCGCCCTTGTCCGCCATTAGAGCCACACTCCTATTAGATTTTTTACCTTTTGTGTTACGCGAAGCTCTTTAGCATAACGCATCAGGCGGAGAATGTCCTTTTGGGCGTCATCTACATAACTGCGGATTGCTTTATTGAAGATTTCCTTATCCATTTTTTTCGCGTAGCGCAGGCAATCACAAATCGTGCGCTCCTTGTCATAAATGCGAACAGAATTCCCGTCAATTTTGCCGTCCGTCAGACCAAGCTCAAGCAGCGAGGGTTCCATGTAATAGGGCTTCACAAACGGATAATCAATATTGAAGCGGGACTTGCCGGAATCCTTGCTGACCGCCAAATGCCAGTAAATCGGTGTACGGTCGCTGTAACCATGGTAAAACAAGGCCGTATCCATACAAAGAACCGCATCGGGAAACAGCCGTCTTATAATCACTGCGTCGCTTGGATTGTCATGATCTACCCATTGATAATAACCGTAGCGAATCTTCTCAACGATTCCCTCGGCGATCAGTGATTGTATATCCTTATAAAAAACCCGAGCTTGGTATAGCTCGACAGTGCGCAACATCCCGTCATGGGCATCGAACAGTGCCTTTATTTCATGAATCGGACGCATTGTGTACTCCTTTCTAACTTTAATTAATATTTTATAAAAAGCGGATGATGTTGTAATGATTATAGTCTTTATGTTTGCGGTTGTCAATACGTCTTTTGAATAATTCATTATAATAAGCGGATATAGTTGCAATAATCATGAAAGGCCAGAAGCGAAATTACCTGTTTGTTAACCACGCCAGGTTTTTAAAGAGCAAACAATGAGCTCGGGACGAAAAAACCGGTGTCGGTATATTGCTTGCGTTCAAAACATGTTTCGCTTGCTCGCAGACCTAAAAAGCGGCAGTATTCTGTTTCCAAAATACTGCCGCTCATGTTTTCTTTCGAAGTTTGCCGTCCGCCGCGTGCATTTTTATGATTTTTCTGTTTATCTGCAGATACGAGGGTTAGAATCCCGCTAATTAGTAAAAATGCCCGATGTCATACCTAAAACTGAAGGGTGAAAAAATGGCGGTCAAAACCACCGAAAAGGCCGATGCCATGCGGGTTTGACCGCATGGCATCTTTTTTGACCTAACATTCTGGCGGAGAGACAGGGATTCGAACCCTGGAGACCGCTCATCACAGTCTACTCGATTTCGAGTCGAGCGCCTTCGACCAACTCGGCCATCTCTCCACGTCATTATTTACTTCTCAGTTCTTTAAAAAACCGGTGGATAATCTCACTGCATTCTTCGGCCAGCACCCCGGATAAAACCGCCACCTGGTGGTTAAAACGGGGCTCCCGCACCACATCAATAACAGAATCCACGGCCCCGGCCTTAAGATCAGCAGCACCGTAAACCAGCAGTTTTACTCTGAACTGCACCAGGGCTCCCGCGCACATGGCGCAAGGCTCAATGGTTGAGTATAGCACAGCGTCACTGAGCCGCCAGTCACCGATATTCCTGGCAGCCTCCCGCATAGCCAGCACTTCGGCGTGGGCCGTGCTGTCCAGAAGTTTTTCACGCAGATTATGGCCCCGGCCGATAATTTCGCCGTCCAAAACTACAACAGCCCCAATGGGTACTTCCCCCAGGGCATAAGCCTTGCCTGCCTCGGCCAGAGCCTCCCGCATATAAGCGGCATGATTCAACAAAGGTTCTCCTTTTTTATCTTCGTACAGCCTGTAAGACCCCGCCCTCGCATAAGGAAAGGGGACACACCTGCTGAAGCTTGGGTATTTCTCTGGGGACAGGTATGTCCCCAACTAATGGGATTAACAGGCTGTAAACTCGAAATAAGTGCGACTAAGGTTTAGCGGATAGGGGACACACCTCCTTCGGAGGAATGTCCCCAACGTATGGGTTAAAACCCCACCTGAACCAAGTCTTCTTTATGATGGTGCGCCCGGGGGGACTCGAACCTCCGACACGCGGTTTAGGAAACCGCTGCTCTATCCTCTGAGCTACGGGCGCCTGTCATAGTAATAAAGCTGTTAGCAACGGAGCTTACCGTCATCTAACAACTTCTAAATGGCGTGCCCGGAGGGACTCGAACCCCCAACCTTCTGATCCGTAGTCAGATGCTCTGTCCAATTGAGCCACGGGCACATAACATACAGCTTTAAGGCGCTGTATATTGCATTGTAACAGACCGCCCTATGATAGTCAAGATAGATCCTGTAATGCGCCAGTCATACAAAGCTGGGGAGATTATGTTTGTTGATTATGCCGGTTTCACCATGACCGTGGTAGATCCCACAACCGGCGAAAAGCTGCCTGCTTACGTATTTGTAGCAGTTTTGGGGGCCAGCAATACCTTTTGAATATCTTCCTCGCTGTTAATTCCTGCTTTTTCAAACTCGTCGCTCATTTCTTCCTGCAGAGTGCGCATAGCATTGAGATTTTCATTATTATTCCTTGGGGCGGTCATGAAGATTTTCTCCTCGGCTCAGGCTAGAACTGGCTTTTTGAATACCGTATTGTTACTACGAGGACCAACTTTTTTGTTTCGTCAATGCGGTACAATACCGTAAAATTGCCAACGAAAAGCTGGCGGTATCCTCTGTTGACATATGCACCTGCTTTTCTTAAAGCTCCTCGTTTGGGCATGCTTTCCAAGCTGAAAATAGCTTCCTTTAAGGAATCAACCAACTTAGGAGCAATGCCGGGCTCTACTAGTGTTTCAGCGATATAGGTATATATGCCGTCCAAATCGCGGTATGCACGAGGCAGTAACTTGACAACATAATTACTTTCCAAAATGTTTCCTCTTTAATGTCGAGAGAGCTTCCCTCGCATCTATCAGCTGATTATCGGAAGTATACTCAGCCTCGGCTTCCGCGATAGCCGCATCAAGTTCACGATCCTTCAGAATGGAATCAAAGGTTTCAATGCTCATAATAACTAAATCACCATAGCCATTTTTCGTTATGAATATCGGCTCCTTCTTGGCATGGCACAGGTCGGAGATTTCATTGGTGTTTCTTAAATCAGTTATCGGTCTTATCTGGGGCATGATTGACGCCTCCCTTCTTGTACATTATTATAGCATTATTATATGCATTTTGCAAAAATTTATTTCGGCACAAAGCTATAGTGAAAAGTTTATAGCACTACAGCGTGATTTAAAAAAAGGACTGACCGCTTGACTAAATTTATTTCTTGTCTATTATTATACCTGCAAAGCACTCATGGTTTCGCAACACTAAATCAGCATTCCCGCATATTGTATAAAAAAGAAAAGGAAGGTGTTGCTATGACCCCCCGTTTCCCTTCCGACTGTCCCACCGGGTTTATAAGCCACTATTTTGTTATTTCCGGAGACACCATGGCTAAAATTGCCAAGATATTTGCCATTACCACAGAAAAGCTTATCTCTGTAAACCCTCACATCCCGGATCCCAACGTCCTTATCCCCGGAGATGTACTTTGTGTCCCTGGATTCCGGGTACCGGTAGAATGTCCGCCAAACTATCAAATTCGTTACGAGGTTGATTACGGTGAGACCATGTTCTCCATTGCCCGCAGATTCAATATTAGTGTCGAGGAGCTAATAGCAGCAAATCCCCACATTCCTGAGCCTAATTATATCTACCCCTTTGATGTACTATGTGTCCCATAAAGAAAAATAACCGGAGCAATTGACTCCGGACTTTTCTTTATGATGGTGCGCCCGAAAGGACTCGAACCTCCGACACGCGGTTTAGGAAACCGCTGCTCTATCCTCTGAGCTACGGGCGCCTGTCATAGTAATAAGCTGTTAGCAACGGAGCTTACCGTCATCTAACAACTTCCAAATGGCGTGCCCGGAGGGACTCGAACCCCCAACCTTCTGATCCGTAGTCAGATGCTCTGTCCAATTGAGCCACGGGCACATAATTTGCAGCTTAAAGGCACTGCATATAACATTGTAGCAGACCGTCCTATGATAGTCAAGGCAGAACAACCTGCCCTCTGTTTCATAGCAAACGCATTCCATACCAAAGCAGGAATGCGTTTAAATACTGGCGGAGAGCGAGGGATTCGAACCCTCGAGACAGCTTATGACCGTCTACTCGCTTAGCAGGCGAGCGCCTTCGACCTACTCGGCCAGCTCTCCGTAATATTTTTCTGGCGGAGGGAGTGGGATTCGAACCCACGGAACCCGTAAAGGTTCAACGGTTTTCAAGACCGCCTCCTTAAACCGCTCGGACACCCCTCCAGTAGTCTTTAAACCAGAGGCATTATACAGTATAGCACAGGGCAATACCCATGTCAATAAACCTGAAATTGGAAAATTGGACCTGCCTCTGGTTATAAATGACTTTATTACTCAAGATTTACTCTGAATCTTCTCCATACCCATATATTCTTGCAAAGGGGTTGGTATAAGCACCGTGCCGTCCGCCTGCTGATAGTTTTCCAGAATAGCAGCCACTGTCCTGCCCACCGCCAGGCCGGAACCGTTGAGAGTGTGCACATAAATGGGTTTACCCCGGCCCACCCGGCAGCGAATGTTGGCCCGCCGGGCCTGAAAATCGGCAAAATTACTGCAGGAAGAAATCTCCCTGTACTGCTTGTAACTGGGGAGCCAAACCTCCAGGTCATATGTTTTGGCCGCGCTAAAACCAATATCCCCGGTACAAAGGGTAACCACCCGGTAAGGCAGGCCCAGTAATTGGAGGATCTTTTCGGCGTCGGCAGTTAGCTTTTCCAGTTCCTCATAGGAATTTTCCTGCCTGCAAAACTTAACCAACTCTACCTTATTAAACTGATGCTGCCGGATTAAACCCCGGGTGTCCCTCCCGGCTGCCCCGGCCTCCGCCCGGAAACAAGCACTATAGGCACAGTGATAAACAGGTAAATGCTCGCCATTGAAAATTTCATTTCGATACAGGTTGGTTACCGGCACCTCGGCAGTGGGAATCAAATAGTAGTCCGTGTTTTCCACCTTAAACATGTCTGCTGCAAATTTGGGTAGTTGGCCGGTCCCAATCATACTGTCGCTGTTAACCATAAAGGGAGGAAAAACTTCCACATACCCGTGTTCCCTGGTATGCACATCCAGCATAAAATTAATTACCGCCCGCTCCAGGGCCGCCCCGGCGCCTTTATAAAAACTGAACCGGGCACCTGTCACTTTGCCGCCCCGCTCAAAATCAATGATCTCCAGTCGTTCTCCCAATTCCCAGTGGGGCCGTGGTAGAAATTCAAAGTCCCGCCGCTCACCCCAACGGCGAACTTCCAGGTTATCGTTTTCATCTTTTCCTACCGGCACCGATTCGTGGGGAATATTGGGAATACCCAGCAATATTTTGGCCAGTTCCTCATCAATAGCCCGAATTTCATCATCCAACTCCTTGATTTCCCCCGAAACATGGCGCATTTCCAGGACCATATGATCAACTTTTTGTCCTTCTTTTTTAAGACGGCCAATTTCTTCAGACACTACATTCCGTTTATTCTTAAGTTGCTCTGCTACAACCAGTTTTTCCCGGCGCCTTTCATCCAGGCGCAAAAAACCGGCCAGGGACAGCGGAGTACCCCGGTTGGCCAGCGCTTCCCGGACCATGTTTGAATTGCTGCGCACAAATCTAATATCCAGCATATAAATAAACCCCCTGGCGGGAATGAATTAGCCTGGTCATCCCGGCCTGCCCGCAATTCCTGTTTTTCAAAAATAAAACATATGCCGGGATAAATCCCGGCACAAGTATACCATATTTATACACTGAAGTAAAACCGGCCAAAAGCAAGTCCTTGCCCCGGTTTTACAAGGTTACCATTTTAACATCCAGCACGCCGTCTATACGGGCAATTTGCGCCAATGTTTCTTCCGATACCTGGGCGTCCACTGATAGCATCATTACGGCCTTGCCGCCTATTTCTTTGCGGCCCACCTGCATAGCGGCAATGTTGATATTGTGTTCTCCGATAAGATTGCCCACCGGGCCAATAATCCGGGGCTTATCAATATGGGGAATATATAGCATATGCCCGCTGGGAACAGCGTCAATGCGGTAACCGTTAATCATTACGATGCGGGGATCATTCTCCCGGAACATTGTGCCGGCCACGGTTTTCTCATCTTGCTCCGAAGAAACCTTAACCGTAATCAGGGAGGCATACCCCTCGGCATGACCATTGATGGTTTGAACTACTTTAATACCACGGTTCTTGGCCAGCAATTGGGCATTAATATAGTTTACCGATTCCTGTAAAATTGGGTCCAGCAAGCCCTTTACCACAGCCGTGGTAATGGGGTTTACCTCCAAGTTCCTCAATTCGCCACTGTAGATTACCTCAACCCGGTTTATGCGCCCGTCAAATAACTGGGCCTGGAATTTACCCAGTTTTTCCGCCAGTTCCAGGTAGGGTTTAACCTTGGCCAGGACCCTGGGGTCAATGGAGGGCATGTTAACGGTATTGCGCACCAATTCGCCCTTCAGAGCACAAACTATTTCGTCGGCAACATCCACCGCTACATTAAGCTGCGCCTCCTGGGTAGACGCCCCCAGATGGGGGGTGGCAATAAAGCTGTCGAACTCATACAAGGGGCTGTCGGTATTGGGCTCCTTTTCAAATACATCCAGGGCCGCGCCGGCCACTTTACCGGATTTCATAGCCCGGTACAAGTCATCTTCCTTGATCACGCCGCCCCGGGCGCAGTTTATGATCCGAACGCCATCCTTCATCAGCTGCAGAGCCTTTTCATTAATCATATGGTATGATTCTTTGGTTTTGGGCAAATGTACCGTCAGAAAATCCGCCCTCTTGAACACTTCTTCCAGAGGCAGCAGTTGAATGTTCATAGCGGCTGCTTTTTCTTCGGTGATAAAGGGGTCATAGGCTACAATGTTCATTTCCAGGGCCTGTGCCCGCCTAGCCACGGCTGAACCAATCCGGCCCAGCCCGATAATCCCCAGCGCCTTGCCCCGCAATTCAACACCCAGGAATGCTTTTTTGTCCCAGACACCAGCCTTCATCTTGGCCACCGCCTGGGGAATATTACGGGCTAAAGCCAGCATCATGGCTATGGTATGCTCAGTTGCGGCAATGGTATTACCATCCGGTGCGTTAACCACCAGTACGCCCCGCCGGGTAGCGGCCTGAAGATCAATATTGTCCACTCCCACACCGGCCCGTCCAACAACCTTTAGTTTTGACCCGGCCTCAAGCACCCGGTCCGTCACCTTGGTGGCGCTGCGCACAATCAGGCCCTCGTACTCGCCGATTACCGCCACCAGTTCGTCCTCGCTCATTTTAGAACCAATAACCACTTCAATATCCGGCTCTTTGCGTAATGGCTCCAAGCCAGTTTCAGAAACCCCATCCATAACTAAGACTTTTTTCATTTTAGGCGTTCCTCCCCAAGAAGATTTCCTGGGCTGCCTTGACCCCGGCGCCCAGTTCCACCGGATAGCCCACCCTGTTCAAAGCCATTTCCAGCGCTCCAATGGCTATGATTACATCCATCCGGTCGGTAAATCCCATGTGGGCAATTCTAAAGAGCTTTCCTTTAAGCTGATCCTGCCCGCCCGCAAAGGTTACACCAAACTCCTCTTTGAGCGCCTTGCGTATGTCATCAGCGGAAATACCCTCCGGGCTAAGTACCGAAGTGATTACCGGTGACCCGCAGTCCTCGTCGGTCAGCAACCTCAGACCCAGAGCTTTAATAGCGGCCCTGGTTGCCTTTTTTAAAAGCATATGTCTGGCAAATACATTATCAAATCCCTCGGCCAGCATCATGTCCAGAGAAGCGTTCAACCCTACAAACAGGGATACGGCAGGCGTATAGGCGGTGTTCCATTTGGCATAAGACTTCCTGGCCGCCGGCAGGCTGAAATAATATCTTGGCGAAGTGTTTTGATCAACCACGGCCCAGGCCTTTGAGCTTACGGTTACAATTGCCAGGCCCGGTGGCAGCATCATTGATTTCTGAGAGCCGGTGCACAGGATATCAACGTTCCACTCATCAACCTTAATCTCGATACCACCTGCCCCGCTTACTCCGTCCACCACCAAAAGAGCCGGTGTTTGGGCTACCAGTTTACCCAACCCCTGAATATCATTGGTCACACCGGTAGAAGTTTCATTTTGAGTAGCCAGTACCACTTTAATATCCGGGTTAGCTGCCAGTTTTGCCTCCACTATCCTCAAATCAACCGGTTTTCCCCAGTCAAAATTAATTTCATCCACTTCCCCACCGTAAACCCGGGCCAACTGGGCAAAACGCTGACCGAATTTACCTCCCACCAGAGCCAGTACCTTGTCTCCCGGGCTTACGGTATTGGCAACGGCAGTTTCCATGGCGCCGGTACCGGAGTGGGTTAGTACAAAAACCTCATTCTGGGTTTGCAGCAACTTCTGCAACTTGCCTGCAATTTCCTTATGCAGTGCGGCAAAATCTTCACTGCGATGCCCGATAATTGGTTTGGACATGGCGGCTACCACCGTCGGGGGAACAGGCGTTGGGCCGGGAATCATTAGATACTGCTTGTCTTGCATTAGTATTCTCTCCCTCCAGGACTAGTAATTTTCTCACGCAGGTATATTTGGATAGCTTGTGATATTTTACACAAGCTCAGCCCCCATTAACCAGCTTTACACCGTTCTTGGTAATACACGCTTAAAAAAATTAACCTCTCATCCCTCATGTAAAAAGGGACGAGAGGCTATTCTCCCGCGGTACCACCCTAGTTGATCCAAATAATTGAATCCCCTTGATTACTTATAACGGGTCTTACCCGAACCTGCCTACTTCGTTTTTCGGCAGGCCCCCTTCGGGGAGCCTATTCACCAGTCACTACCGCCGGTTTACACCAACCACCGGCTCTCTGCAGGTCTCATGACCGATTACTATACCCCTGCATAAGGTTTACTTATTTGATTCAATTAAATATTACTACAGGCTCATACAATTTGCAACAGGAAATTAAGCAATGGTCACTTGATGATATTTTCTAAAAAATATTTGTGCAGTCTAATGTCCGGGGTTAATTCCGGGTGAAAAGCTGCAGTCAAAAAACAACCCTGTTGGGCACAAACTATCTTTCCTTCATAACGTGCTAAAATTTCTAACCCAGGGCCGGCCTTCACAATATATGGCGCCCGTATAAAAACAGCAGGCACCGGCGGCTTACCCAGCACATCAATGTCTACTTGGGCCTCAAAGCTGTCAACCTGCCGCCCAAAGGCGTTACGTTCCACAGTCATATCCATAAGACCAAGCCTTGGCTGCTCTGAACCAACTATTTCCCTGGCCAGCAAGATCAAACCGGCACAAGTTCCAAATACGGGCAAACCCTGGCTGGTCAGCTTTAACAACGGATCGAACAGTTTAAACTCCATCAATAGTTTACCCATGGTTGTGCTTTCACCACCGGGTATGATCAGACCGTCCAAGCCTTCCAGATGTTCCGGCTTTCTAATTTGCCTGGCCTTAACTCCGCAAGCCGCCAAACTGGCCTGGTGTTCCCGGAAGGCCCCCTGAAGAGCCAGCACACCTATATCCATCAATTCAGGGCACCTGGTTTCTGAAAACCAAACAAATCTGATTTATACAGGATAATCCAGATATATTTAGTTTTCTCTCCCGACGACTAACGGGAGGCAGTTTCACAGGATTCAACTGCTGAGCTATGGACTCTCGTCCATATTCCGGGTGGCAGAAATGCCGCCTGGCTTTACAGTGCTGCCCGGAAGGGGGTGTTACCCACCGCCTGGTTGTTCTAACCTCCGCGCCCGACTTTCACAACGTGTCTTTGCGACGCATCATCGGATGTGTCTGCCAAGAAACCTTTTTCCTTTCTTCTTACTTACTCAGTTTTCATGAGCCGCCACCACCTCCTGTTACTATTATACAATAGAACAGGTGTTTGAGTAAGCGATTTTTGTTATTTTTTTCAATCTTTGTTTAGTTATTCTGTAGCTGCTTCAAACCTCCACAGCACATGTTAAGCTTTATTGTTATACTATCTTAATGCCATCCTCATTCTTTGGTTTGAGCAGTTTCATACTACCAGCCACGGTTCTGCATGCGTTGTTCAGGGGCTATGGAGGCAATCTCAAGACCCGGCATGGCGTCTCCCAAATCAGTGGATATCTCGGCCAGAATCTGCGGATCATTATAGTGGGTGGTGGCGGATACAATGGCCTTGGCCCGGGCAGCCGGATTAGCTGATTTAAATATACCCGACCCAACAAATATACCGTCACAGCCCAGTTGCATCATCAATGCCGCATCAGCAGGTGTGGCAATACCACCGGCAGCAAAATTGACTACCGGCAAACGCCCTTCCCCGGCAACCTGTACTACCAATTCGTATGGCGCACCCATTTCCTTGGCTGCGTTCATTAATTCTTCTTTAGGCATATTCTGCAAGCGGCGGATCTCACTCATCACCATGCGCATATGACGAACAGCTTCCACAACATTACCGGTACCCGGCTCACCCTTTGTTCTAATCATGGCCGCGCCCTCAGCAATTCTCCTGAGAGCCTCACCCAGGTTTCTGCAACCACATACAAAGGGAACCTTAAACTCGTTTTTATTTACGTGATACTGCTCATCCGCAGGTGTAAGAACTTCACTCTCATCAATATAATCCACGCCGATGGCCTCAAGGATTTGGGCTTCTACAAAGTGGCCAATCCTTACTTTTGCCATAACCGGTATAGTAACTGAGTCCATAATCCTTTTAATAATGGCAAGGTCGGCCATTCTGGCTACGCCGCCGGCCGCCCTGATATCAGCCGGCACCCTTTCCAGCGCCATTACTGCGCAGGCCCCAGCCTCCTCAGCAATTTTAGCCTGTTCCGGAGTTGTAACGTCCATGATTACGCCGCCCTTAAGCATCTCGGCCAAGCCTTTCTTAACCGTCCAGGTACCTTTTTCCGCCATGAATGACGCCTCCATTCAAAACTTATCCATAGCTACCAAGGCTACCAAATAATTTTATAGTATTTTCATAACAAAAACAAGTACACGTCCCCCCATCGAATTACACTTTAAAGCCGGCTATTAAAGTCCTGTAGTTATCGGCCATTTGAGCCATACCCTGGGCTGAGACCGTAACTTCTTCCATAGCGGCACTGCTTTCCTGACTTGCGGCAGCGACAGAACTGACAGTTTCCCTCAGGCTATGCGCTGAACTGGAAATATGTTCAATCATTTCATTAACAACATTTATGTGCTGTTTTATTTTATCCAGAGATTCCCGGGTAAGATTAGCCGCATCAGCGCCCAATTGCACCTCTCCTGCTACAAGTTTCATTGCCTCCGTTGCTTCAGTTGTACCCATTCTCACTCTATCCACAACACTGGCAATCTCCCCGGCCGCACGTGAAGATTGCTCAGCAAGCCTTCTTACCTCGTCGGCCACAACAGCAAAGCCCCTTCCCGACTCCCCCGCCCTGGCAGCTTCTATAGCCGCATTAAGCGCCAACAGATTAGTTTGTTCAGCTATAGCTGTTATTACCTCCAGCATCTGCTCCACCTGTTGACTGTAGCCGGCCAGGCGGTCAAAAACTTCCCTGCTTTCCTCAATAGCGCGCTTAACCCCGTTTATGCGCATATGTGTATCATCAACTGAATTGTTACCGTGGATAACAGAATTATGGGCTTCTCTGGCCGCATCCACAGCCATAGAAGCATAACCGGCCTGATTATCGGCAGTCGTAGCCAGGCGATTGCTGCTGGCTGCAATCTCAGACACAGCTCCGTTAACCTCTTGACTGGCTGATGAAAGATGGCTACTGTGCTCAAACAGTTCACTAACCCCGTTATCTAGTCGCTGAACAATTACCCGCAGTCCCCCAACAATATTATTGATTGCCGATGCGGTTTTCCCCAAGGAATCATCAGTATCTATGTCTATTCTCTTGGTCAGGTCACCGGAAGCTATATCAGACGCAACCGCGCCTATTATCTTCATCCGCCCGGTGATCATTTTAGCCATTAAAAAGGTCATAAGTACCGATATGCTAATAATAATGCAAATTACAACGATTATGGTTAACCTTAGACCCTCAATCTCAGCCAGAGTTATATCAAAAGCCAGAGTGATTTCTTCCTTCACAGCCTCTGAAACACCAGCAGTTGTTATCTTCTCACTGACAATATATTCTAATGTTTCTGCCTTAACATTAAAAGAATTCATTGACCAAGCAATAAATATTCCCGTACCAACAAAAAACATGGTTACCGATAGAATAATTATGGCTGCCCTGGTTATCACCGACATTTTCATAATACTCAAAACACCTCTTCTAAAGTTATTGAATAGTCATTCATTAACAATATAAAACATTCCCCGGTTTTTTCCTTTATCAATTTTGCAAATATCAATAATTTATAAAATTAATAAGCCCGGGGCGGTTTGGTCGTCGGTCGTCAGTGGTCAGTCGTCGGTAAATAATAAACGAGCAAATCCTTTTGCTGCATTTGACTCATAATGAAAAGCCCGGGGCTTGTTGAGCCTCGGGCTTTGAATTTTATTCCGGCAACGTCCTGCTCCAAAAAGCGGAGGTTGGAAGGTAGCTGGTTAGAAGTTGGATTAAAAACTAAGAGCCCGAAGCTTTAATCACTTCAGGCTCACTAAAATATTATTCCGGCAACG
>JBFMEU010000023.1:0-36946 GCA_040753155.1 Bacillota bacterium | reverse complement strand
TGAACAGTCGGTCGCCTATCCAAAATGGCGGTTTCCATTTTGTTGTCAAGGTATATCACCTCGACACTATTGTATATTTTGTGATCGACTTTGTCAACCCGGTACAGGTTAATTCGCTACGCGCCCTTAGTGGTTACCGCGGCCCAACATCCTGGGGTCTTCACCAGCCCCGCGGCTGATGCCCTGCTTCATCTTGACCGGCTCGCCAGCCGGGCAGACATACCCGTTCTGGTCGTGGAACTCATACATCTGATTAACTATGTTCAGGGGCTTGGGCTACTTGCTTTCATATTAGCTCTCACCATTTACACGGGCTTTACCGGAATGCAGATATCTACAATGGCTTTTCCTTCAGGGTGAGTCTGGGAATCGTTGTGATACATCTCAAAGCACGGCCGGTCATCAGGCAGATACCCGCTCTCCGGCAGCCAGGAACCAAATACCCAATCCCAGGCTTCCTGGTATTCCTTTTCCCCCAGTTCAAACCGGGCCAGGGCGTACCTGCCCGCCGGAATGACCATTTTCCCGATTTCCCCCGTCACGGTAGTGTCCGGGGGCACCGTGATGCACACACTGACCCTAAGTTTCTCCTCCTCGGTAACCTCGGGGTTGTCGTGGTAGATGATGATGGATTTGGTTGCAGGGAAGTCTAACAAGTTCCTGGGGCCAGCCCACTGAAACAACTGCCTGTATAACCGCTCGAATAGCTGGCCGTCACCTTTGTAAGGGCCTACATAACGCACGTAGGCCAAATTCATTTCCGGCAGGTCCTTTACTTCAACTGTCCTGGTTTGGTTTTCCATGACGCACCTCCATACTTGAGTATTATTTACATACTCAATATAAACCGAGGTGGAAAGAAAATCTTCTCCAGGGTTGCTTTTCATTTTTCCCAAATTGCTGCAGTACCGTACTTTATTGTTGCGCCACTCTGTTGCTGAAACCCCGAAGTGATGCTTAAAACTCTTTGCAAAAGAAGATGAGTTGGCAAAACCGCACTCCAGAGCAATATCGGTTACCGGCTTGCCGGGTTCATTCAACAAAATAGTGGCGCTTTTTTCCAGTCGCAGCCGTTGGATAAACTGAAACAAGGTTTCCTTGAAATGAATATAAAAGATGCGGTGGAAATGATATTTTGAAAAGCCAGCCCTAGTGGCAAGCTCATCCAGGGTAAAGTTGCGGTCAATATTTTTATCAATATAGTCCATCACTTCATTAATCCTTGACCAATACTGCTCTCGTAGTTGCTTTCTCCGAGCATCGCCTGCTTTAAGCATGGGACTTCCTCCAAAAAATCTTTTACATGCAGGCCGCAGACATAATTCAGCTGTTCGGACACCTGCAGCACCACGTTCCTGTTACTTGAACAGCTTCCCCAGTGCCTTACCGGTTGCCTTGCCGGCCGCCCTGCGTGCCACCCTCTTAACGATAGCCTCCGGCCCCTTGCTTACGGCGGATATGTCGCCCAGCAATTTAGCCATACCGTAAAGGGCGCTCCTGGTCTGACTGATACTGCTTTTCTTTCCTCTGGCCACTTAGTTTACCCCCCTCCTGATTTATTCCCCACAATACGCCCATGTTGCGGACGTGGTACGGAGCGCGGCTGCGCCATCCGGTGGAAGTAATTGAAAAATCCTTAACATTTTAATGCTCAATAAATGCTTGACAGCAGCAGCGGTAATATGTGTTTTCGACATCTGTATAATTACTTCCTTCCCCGGTTAAGTTAAATTCTTCCTTGTTATTATTCAAAGTTATATCTGTTAATACTGGCCTCAAAGGACTGGATCTGCTCAAACGCTCAGCTAGGGGTAGGGGTTACTAGTATTAAACTTTTTCTTTCTCACTGCTCATATCCTAAAGAGTCCAACTGAGAAGGATATATTTGAATAAGGTTACTTTATATCAATCACCAGTGAAGTTGACCCAAGCTTGTTTATAAGATATGATTATAATTAGCAGGAGTTATGCAGTTTCAGGATAATAATCCCAAACCCATAACTTAGAGTCCAAATTTTTTGGCCACAATTTATCAATCAGACTTGATCTTGCAAAGCGCTCGGTTGCCGTGTCAAAATAGACTTGGGTCTGTTGGTTGCAACAGCGGATCCGACAACCGGCGTTGAAAAAGTACCCGATCACCTCGCACAGGGAGAGGGCTTGTTCAGCGCCTTCTTTATTACACTCCCATGTGGCATAACAAAGAAGGGTATTCGCTGTGAACAAAAGCTCCACATGTGCGAAATGAGCTGTTTCAGACCGGGCATAGCAGGATGTTAAACCAAGATTCTGCTTGACTATTCGATAAAAAACCTCGATCCTCCAGCGTTTGATATAGATTCCTGCTACATCTTCGGGTGCATCAACGCGGTTGCTGATAAGAAGATACGCATCCTTGAAAGTTGCCGGAAGATCATCTTCCGGAAGCAGGATACTTGTTTCCGGTACCTGCCTGGCATAGGTTGCTGCAATAGCCGCAATAGGTACAAAGCGTTGCCGGGTGATAGGTTTACCCTTACTGGTAAACGTTTCATAAGGCAGCTTGATGTAAATATCCGGGATGCTTAACACAGAACCCTTTCCCAGCACCAGGAGCTTGGGGTATACCTCCCGCAGCAGTTGTTTCGGGTTTAGCTTAACGTAAATTTCTTTTCGTTGCCCGGGATCGTAGACTTTCCGGAACAGAACAGTATTTTGCTTGGCTTTAGTAACCCAGTCAAAGTCATGTTCAGCAAGCCAAACGAAGAATTTTTTGCATAAGAACCAGCGATCCATAGCAACCCACAGTCTGGCGTTATTAATTTGACGAAACTCTGAAAGCATTAGTTTGGCTAAATCGATTTTAGTTTGCTTTTCATTCTCTTCCGGTTTTAATCCAAAAGCGCCAGAGCATTGGATATTCCAAGCCGTTCTTTAGAACAGCCATGGTAGACACAAGATTCATGCACCATACGTAGCGTTTATCAGAACTGTCAAAGAGCCAGCATAGAAAGGGAATCTTTTTCCCGTGAGGATGCTCAACTTTAGTATCGTCCAAGGCAATTATATCCCCGTCGGTCAACCGGGTTTCTGTACACTCTTGCAGCCTGGCAAGCCTGCCTAAAGAGAACTGAAGCCACTGAAAAGGTTTTGATAGAAACCGGCTAAAGGCGCTTTGTGATATCATCCGGCCCGAAAGTAACTGCTGTAAAAAAGGAGCGTCCGTTGAAAACTTGGCATTCTGATTTGCAGAACCTGCATTATCAACCAATCCACAGATGTAGGCAAAAGCTAAAAGCCATGCCGGGATACCAGAGTGCTTGCGGATTCCGGTTTGAGAGAACAAAAGGGATAGGTCGAAAGAATCCCAGATTGTTTTTAGTACCGGTATCCCGGCTCCTCGACCGTGATCCTTTTTCTTGAAGGTTGGTTTGCACAGTTTTTTCATTAGTATCACCCATATCGACAGAGTAATGGTAAAAAATACCATCCACTTCGATTATGGGGCTGTTTCAAAAAAGTCAAGTCTTTTTGGTAATACCTGGGGCCATTTTTAAAATATTTTTTGGGGTTGTGTATTTGGCATTAAGTTACATCCCTGTATTGTATATTTTGTGATCGACTTTGTTAACCCGGTACAGGTTAATTCGCTACGCGCCCTTAAGGTAGAGCGTTGCAGCAACTCTGCCGTGTAGCGGCCCTGATCAACATACACGGTGTTTGAGCGGGCCGGGGGCGGCAGTGGGAAGCCGCCTTTTTTTTTTGCAGCAAAATGACGATGGTTTGGGAAGGAAAACCCTGCACAAGGCCATGATCCTTTGCTATGACCGCAAGGATTACGAACAGGCCGCCGATTATGCCTTGCTCCTGAAGGATGAAAATGAGAGCTTTTGAAGCGATACCAGGGATTGCCTTTTGATTTTTCAACCGTCGACCGTTATCTGAGCAAGGCGGAGGAATATGCCGTTTTAAACCGCAGCACGCGCGACCATTTGTTGTTTGTCAAAATATGGCGGCTATGCGCAGGTCTGCTGGAACAGCCGGAGAAAGCCGGGCAGTCTATTGCCGAAATACTTGCTCTATTAGAAAAAACAACGCCATTTTTTCAATCCCTGGCCTACGGACGTATGGCCAACGCTCTATGGCTGATCCTTTTCGCAGTTGAACGAGACTTCATTCAGAGGGGGATTCAACCCCCTCTGAATAACTTTTTGGGTAAATTTGTACTCTAAACTGTGAATGGCCAAGCAATAGGGACATTCCTCAATCTCTTGGCCCATATTCATCGCTTTTTGCTTCGTCCACGCTTTGCAATGTCCATTCTGGAGGGGATAATCAGTTCTTGTAATTCTTGTTAGCCGCGTCGCCTTAAAAAGGCCGGAATATCCAGGTCATCATGCTGGGCAAAGGGTTTAATCTCAACATCTCCCTTTTTACCTTTGGGTCGCTCCCGCTGTACTGTCTTATGATCAAAGCCGGTGGCAATAACCGTAACCCGCACATCGTCCTCCATGCTCTCATCCACCACCGCGCCAAAGATAATATTGGCCTCGGGATCGGCCGCCTGGGCAATAATTTCAGCGGCCTCATTGACTTCAAACAAGCCCAGGGAGGTTCCGCCGGTGATGTTAAGCAATACGCCCCGGGCGCCCTCAACGGAGGTTTCCAATAGCGGGCTGGATACGGCCATGCGGGCGGCCTCAACAGCCCTGCTTTCTCCAGAGGCAGCGCCGATACCCATCAGGGCGGAACCGGTATCCTGCATGATTGTCTTCACATCGGCAAAGTCAAGATTAATCAGACCGGGTACGGCAATCAGGTCCGAGATGCCCTGAACGCCCTGACGCAAAACATCATCTGCTATACGAAACGCCTCAACAATTGAGGTATGCTTATCGATAACCTGAAGCAACCGGTCATTGGGTATGGTGATCAAGGTGTCAACCTTGCTCTTGAGGTTTTCAATGCCCAGTTCGGCCTGGTTCATGCGTTTTCTGCCTTCAAAGGTGAAGGGCTTGGTGACCACCCCCACCGTTAACGCCCCCAGTTCCTTGGCCACCTGGGCCACCACCGGGGCCGCGCCTGTGCCGGTTCCGCCGCCCATACCGGCGGTAACAAAGATCATGTCGGCCCCTTTCAGGGCCTGATGAATTTCATCAATACTCTCCTCGGCTGCTTTCTGACCGATTTCCGGGTTTGCGCCGGCGCCCAGTCCCTTGGTGAGTTTGGCCCCAATCTGAATCCTGAGACTTGTCTGGGCCAACTGCAGGGCCTGGGCATCGGTATTGACAGCGATAAACTCAACGCCCTTAAGGCCTGCCAAAATCATCCGGTTTACAGCATTGTTTCCGCCGCCCCCAACCCCGATAACCTTGATGTTGGCATACTGATCAAGATCAAGTTCAAAGTCAAGCATTAATTTTCCTCCTTACATTAATCAACCGGTCAGAATTCACCAACGCGGAATTTAAGGTTTACGGATCAAACCCTTAATTCTATCTATCAGACCCACAGACCTGACATTTAGCTCACCCCGCCGCCTGTCCGCATCACTAAGCAACAGCCCCAGGACCGCGGCATGTTCAGGATGCCCGGACATATCTGAAAAAGGAGCAAAATTTTCCCCGTCGGGAATCCGCACAGAAATATCCAATTTACCGGACAAAATTTTCCCCAGGCCAGGCAGGCGCGAGCCGCCACCCACGAACAAGATGCCTCCGGGCGCCCGTGCCAGGCATCCCATGCCCTCCAAGGCGTCCCTAATCAACTCCATAATCTCGTCCACCCTGGCCCCAACTATATTATTGACCAACGACTGCAACGAGGGATCCCTGTCCCAGTCATCCCCCCCGGGCCTGGAAAGATATGAGCGCTTCAACTCTTCTGCCCGCTGCAGGTCTGTGTGCAGGCCGATGGCCAGATCACTGGTAATGTGCCCGCTGCCCACGGGTAAAACCACCAGATCCTCCACCGCCCTGTTCCTGACCAGGGCGATACTGGTAGTCTCAGCGCCGAGGTCAAGCACCACCGTGCCAAGGCTCACCTCTGCCTCCCGCAAAGCCAGCCGGGCAACCGCCTGGCAGTTTAGCATAATTCCGTCAACGGCCAGTCCCGCCTTTTCGATGGCGGCTGACAGGTTATCCACCTGGTTGGAAGGAAGAATCATTGTCCAGCCGGATGTCGCCACCGGCCCGTCAACCGCCAGAATCCTGGCCCCGGTACAGGTAAAACCCGCAAAGGCCGCTGAAATATCCACACCGGACCGGGCGCCGGCTTTAAAAACAGCCTGGCTAATAGCCCTGGAGGCTTCATCAATATTTACAACCATGCCTTTCCGGACCCCCAGGGAGGGATACTGGACCAGGGTAAGCAGTTCAATGGTCTTGCCGTAACCAGTTCTGCCTACGGCAACTGAGATATTGGCGCTGCCAACATCCAGGCCAACAGAAAACTCCCCTTCCACCCCCGCCAAGCCAGGCACCTCCACCATCCTTACTTGAATTGTAAACTTCAACGCAACCAAGGATTTCCCTTTTTACCAGGGCAAAAAATTATTTTTTCAATAAATGCCGCCTGATTACGCCTAAATTTTGAAATATTCGAACGCCGAAGGCTACCACCGCCGCCAGATACAAGTCAATGCCCAATCTTTCCCCGGCGAAGGCCAGGCCCGCCGCCAACAGGGCATTGCTAAAAAACCCGGTAACGAAGATACTCTGGTCAAAATGTTCCTCCATGGCGGCGCGAATACCGCCGAAGACCGAGTCCAGGGCGGCCAGAGCGGCCACCGACATATACTTGGCGTAGGCCTGGGGCAAAACCAGCGGCACATTAAAACCTATCAACAGTCCCACCAGCAAGCCAAGAGAAGCAAGTATGATTCCCAGCCACATTTATCATCACCCTCTTTGTGCAGGTTTGGCATATACTGTACTCCAATCCCCTTTATAAGCCGGCACGGTAAGGGAATCATGCTTCTCCACCGTTACCTGGATACCCACATCCTGCATGAACTCAGCCAGCCCGCCTGGCAGCAGCAGGGATTCTTCCATTTGGTCAGCCGGCCCCACGGCCAGAATTTGATAGGGCGGCACCACCCTGGTAAGGTTTACATTTATAAAAGAACCTGCCAGGCGCACCTCACTGAAAGACAGCAAGCGCTGGCCGTTTATGGAGATGGCCTCGGCGCCGGATCCCCTCAGTTCATTCACAACCTTTAACATATCTTCATCACGGATAATGAACAGGCTGCCCCCTGGACGCCCGTCAGGATGCGGCGGATTATTCAGAATTACTTCCACCCCCGGTCCGGTTACCGATACCAGTCCGGCACCAAGCCTGGTTTTTGCCACTTCAGAAATCATCGCATCAGTAACTTCAGCCTGACCGGTCTGGATTTGCTCCAGGTTATATTCCAGGTCGGCTATCTCCTCTTCCATGACCTTTATTTCCCTGGTCAATTCCCGCAATTCATTGGCCAGTTCCCGGTCCCGGTTAATCGGCACACCCTCCAGAGGGTAATTGGTAACCCTGAATTGCATGGCCAGGATGATACCCAGGACCAGGGCCACAAGCATAACAGGCAAATAATAGTTGAGCTTGGCCACCAGATCCCCTCCTTATTAGTTCAGCCCGTTACTGAGCAGGCCGGGCGTAATCAAATCTCAGACCGCCGGAAAAAGCAGGTATGGTTAACTCGGGAACCTTTTTAACACTAACCATGATGCCCCAAAACTGCAAAGACTCTATCACGCCGCCCTTCATCTTAAGGGATCCCTCAAGGATATCGGGATTACCGATTGCCGTTATGATAAACGGCGGGGTCAGGCGCTGATTCTTATTAATCAAAATAGTTGGCCCAATACAGCGCACCTCGGTGGTGGCAATCACCCTCTGGTTGTTGATAGCCAGGGCCTCAGCACCGGCAGCGTTTAACTCATTTAGTATTTTTAAGACATCTTCGTCATGTAAAACAAAAAGATTGGGGTTCTCACCCGGTTGTATTTGCACCGGGCTGTCATTAAGGGTTACCTCAACCCCGGAGCCTTTCATATCCACCAGGCCCGCCCTTATCCTGTACGTGTCCAGTTCAGACTTCAAATCAGCCAGTTGTGGCCTGGCCAGAGACTTATCAAGGCGGGCCCGCAACTCATCCATCTCCTTTTGCATGGCATCCCGCTCCTCCCGGACTTCGGCCACCTGGGTTGCCAGAAGGTAGGCGCGGTCGTAAGGAGGGGCAACGTCCATATTTTTAACCAGCCTTAGCTGGGTTGAAAATAAAAGCCCCATAACAACACCAACGGCCACCAGTATAACGTAAAGCTTCTTTACTCGCACATGAATTACCTCCGGTTATCATTCAACATATTTTACAACCGGTGTTCCGATAAATGAAAGATCAACGTATTCGATTCTCTTGCCCCTATCCTGTAATTCATGAAGCACCTCCAGAAGCAGTAAGCCCTTGGCCCTGATATCTTTGGGAACACCCATCTTGCAAGGAATTCCTTCCAGAGTATAAAGAATTACACTGCCACCTTCATCCAGGTGAACCTCCGAAAGCCGTCCCTTCAATTCCGGCGGCAGCTCCAGCACAACTCTGATCAGTTCATCAAGGCCCTCACCGGTCATACCGCGGCCAGGCCCCAAAGACTTGGCGCTAACCCCGGTCAGGACCGGTAGTCCGGTGGCGCCAACCCGCCCCGGGCGCAGGTGGACAACTTCCTCATCCACCTCCACAAAGCCACCTCCGGTGGGCACCAGGGCCACCGGCTCACGCTCCTCCACCTCAATCACCACGGCGCCGGGCATGACCCTGCTCAGCCGCACCTCCCGCAATACCGGCAGCAACTCCAGCTTTTTGGCGGCCTCCCCCAGGTCAATTTTAAAAATATTGGCTCCGGTGTGGATGCCGGACACCGCAATAACCTTTTCCGCTGAAAGACTCTGATTTCCCCTTACTACTATTTCCCTAACTTCAAAAAGTGATGACTGCAATAACACATACCCGGTGAATAAAACCAGCAGGACAAAAAAAATACTCTCCCATAGATTGTATTTGCGTCTGCGCTGGCCCGGCAAGCCTGAAAAAAGCACCTGACTGCACCTCCCGGCGGTAGTTCCGGGTTTACGGGAAAATTCCTCTGCCTACATATTATGGTTACGAAAATAATTATACAGGAACGCTTCAGACTTGTCCAAGCAATTTCCGAAATGGAAAACCCGGACGTGATTATTAAGCCGGAGCAGCCGGAAAACGAAGAACCACCGCTTGATGCCGGGGCGGAAATAAAATAATTTCAAGGTGCGATCCTTGAAATTCCCAAGCTTAATTTATCTGTTGCCGTATTTAAAGGAATGTCCCAGGTGGAGCTGGCCAAGTGGCCGGGGTGGTACGAGGAATCAGCCCTGCCCGGCGCTGACCCTGACCACCTGCCACCCGGTGGGGAGCGCTGCCCAGCGCCTGGTTTTCCGGGCAGCGCTGGCGCCTCCTTTATTTAAGTCCCCGCCCCATTAGACTTTAGTGTAACGTCAGGTTGGAAGCCAGGTGAGTTTTGGCGAAGGTCTTTTCCTCGGGGTTAAAAAACTTCGTTGCAGCCCGGGCTACAAAATTATTGTCCTTGATATAACCGGCGTCCCAAGTAGTGTCCAGGCTCACCCAGCGGCCACCGGCATAAACTTCGTTCCAGGCATGCAACTGAGACGCCCAGCCCTCCTGGTTACCGGCCTGTCCGTAAACAACCCGGGCCGGCAAGCCCGCCGCCCTGGCCAGGGCGGCCACCACAAAGGCATAATCCCGGCAAGTTCCCTGCTTGTCCTTGATGGTCTGACTGGCGGTGACCAGCCGGTTTTCGCCACTCAAATACAACTGGTAGTCGTAGCTGATGTTACGGGTAACCCAGCCATGGATGGCCTGAAGTTTCTCCATGTCGCTCATTTCCGGTGGCGCAATTTTTGCCGCCAGGCTTACTACATCCGGATGCTCACTGTCCACATAAGCGGAAGGGGCTGTATAGCGCGTGTCCTGCTGCTGCCTGTTTTCCACTTCAAAGCGGATTTTGCCGTCAAATTTCTTGCTGTTATCACCGGCCCAAACCGTATACCGGCCCTGGCCGAATCTCAGCGGCAAGTCCAGTTCGAAACTCCCCCCGCTGACGTCTGCAGAGTAGGTCACCAGTTCACCGGACGGGCCCCTGAGACAAAACCACACCTTATTAAGTCCGGACTTGCCCTGCACCTTGATTATGCCGTCATAAGCAAGGCCGCTGGAGCCTGGCGCCGTAATCTCAATAACTGGAGATTTGAAGCCTGTACTGTACGAAGCTTCAGCAAACTGGCCGCCACTTAACAAAATAAATAAACTAATTATAGCAGCCAACAATATCTTCCGCAAATAACCGGGTTTAAACATCTACATCACCCCATTAAAAAACCTGACCGCCAGCTGACGGGAAGGTTTTTTAACCACCCGGCACCGGCAACTGGCTGGCGTAGCAGTTTAGACCGCCTTAGCCCCTGTAGCTTTGCGCCGCTGCCTTTCGACAGCTTTGCCCTTTTCGGATTTCCCAAGCATGGAGTTTTGAAGAACAAATTCGCCTTCGGCGACCTGTGGGCTTACAACGCGGCTCATATTCGCCCCTTAAAATTGTCCGGGCTCGTTCGCCCTCGGGCTCACTCGCTATTTGAATCAGAGCTCAAAATCGCCGCTAACGTAAGCCCACAGGTCACTTATCCCCAGTTTTCAAAACGCATAATTTCCTAAGCAAGCACAAAACCGCTCGCCAGGTGACGAGCGGCTTAAATCACTTAAGCTCACAACCGGCAACTGGCTGGCCTAGCAGCTTAATTACTGCCTTAGCCCCTGTAGCTTTGCGCCACCACCTTTCGGTAGCTTTGCCCTTAACACATTGTTGGCAAGTATTTGCATACTATATGATATGATTATACTTAATAGCCTACAAAGTAGCAACTTCTATTTCCTAATTTAGGATTAATTACCTATTCAGACCGGGACTTTTAGCCCAGCCCCAATGGGACTTTGGTCCCCAAACTACTTGCCGCCAAGCCTGCGCTTGCTGATTTTACAAAAACCTGGCCCACTGGTGACGGTTATTGCCTTCATGCCGGCCAGGGAGGCTCCGATGATGGCAGCCAGGCTGGCGATCTCGTCCTCCATCTGGTTGAACGAGACTTCATTCAGAGGGGGATTCAACCCCCTCTGAATGTTAGCCGAGTCCAGTGATAACCTACGCAATTTTTGTGGACGGGGTAATCAGGTAACCGGCAAAGGCCCGCCCAACCATTATGGCTGAGCGGGCTCTCAAATTGCGAAATAATCTCACTTTGATACCATTACTGCCGGCTCTTTAAACATCTTCCATGTGGTACAATACATAGGCCCGGGCTGGATCCTGGCGAATCTCTTTCATCACCGGCGGCCCAACTGAGATTTCTCCAACGAAGTTCATCTCCTCATCAATTTCAAAGTCCTCCAACTCCGATATCTTGTAGCATTCCAGGACCGGTTCCGGGTCTTTGGTCGGAATACCCAGGGCAACGTATTTTTCCCTGGCCTCTGCTTCAGAATCCGCAAAAACGATTCTAGTGTTGGTGGGATGGCGCATTTTATACCTCCTGCAAATTAATTATCTAATATCTGACATTATAACCTAAGAGCAGCAGAAAAAAATATTAAACAGTTATACCACCCTGTTCTTTCTTGTCATACAGATTGCCCCTGGCCACACCGGTGCGCCGGACCGTCTCCTGGTTTCTGAAAACTAAACAAATCCCGGTCGGGGTGTTCGGATCCCTCCAGTGTCTTGCGGTTGGACTGCAGGCTGTAGTCCATATCCCGCAAAAGCCTGCTGATCAGGCTGGGGCTGACAGAACGACCAGGCTTCATTGCCTGTAATTCGCTGGCCAGCTTATGCGTACTCTTGCAAGTCCAGCGCAGGGGTGATTGCGGATCGCCCCGGGTATCGGGTGAAATGAGCTTTTCCAAATCGCCGGTCAGTTCCGGATCGACTATGGTGGGTGTTCCAGTCAAGGTTTTCACAGATGGTACAGGCTAATTCTGTTCTGCTTAGGTCCGGGTATTGTTTTACTGTCCAGAAGATCAGATCAATGTCTTCCTGACTGAACAGTCGGTCGCCTATCCAAAATGGCGGTTTCCATTTTGTTGTCAAGGTGTATCACCCCGACACTATTGTATATTTTGTGATCGACTTTGTTAACCCGGTACAGGTTAATTCGCTACGCGCCCTAAGATCAGCAGCGTAATCAGGTTAGCGCTAATTATTATAGAATTAAGCCAGAGTTCTAAACCGGCATCAGCCAGTATTAATAAAACAATCCCTGATAAAAATAAAATCAGGCAATTCAATCCCCAGCAGGCGCCAAACAGTCGCGCCCCCGGCAAGTTCGCTGACTGTAACCATCAACACCCCACCCTTAATATAAAAATGTCCTATCCTGCTCTAATCAATAAGCAAAAACAAGCAAATTCTATGCCTGAGCCTACTGTTAACAAGTTTGCCTGATTTGCTCCGCTGTTTGCAAGAGGTTAGTACATTGCTGGAGGCATATTCTCGGGGCATTCTGACTCCTGAGCAGTTACCCTGACATTATCCGGAAGTCCTTGATCCACCTGCTTTCCCAGCCCCAATTGCGCCTTGTCCCAAACACCGCCAAAAAAGAGTCCACATTAACTGTGCACTCGGATAATCCTGGCTCCCAGGGAATTATATTTATTTTCAAGCCGCTCGTAGCCGCGGTCAATATGCTCTACATTTTCCAGGACTGTGCCGTCCTCCGCCGCCATGGCCGCCAGTACAAGGGATGCCCCGGCCCGCAGGTCGCTGGCCTCAACAAAGGCCCCGCTTATTTTTTCCACCCCCTTGACGATGGCCGTCTGCCCCTCCACCTTGATGTCAGCCCCCATACGCCGGAGTTCCATCACATGCTTGTATCTGTTTTCAAAAACTGTCTCGGTTATTACGCTGGTACCCTCGGCTATGGCCATCAAGGACATCATCTGGGGCTGCATGTCGGTGGGAAAACCGGGATAAGGCATGGTTTTTATATCTACAGCCCGGGGCCGCCGGTCCGCCTTAACCCTGACCCAGTCATCCCCTATGGTCAGGTCTATCCCCGCCTCCTTAAGCTTTGCTGTCAAAGGCTCCAGGTGTTCCGGTATTACATTGGTAACTACAATGTCGCCGCCGGTGATGGCCCCTGCCACCATATGGGTTCCCGCCTCAACGCGGTCAGGTATTACCTGGTGTTCCGCCGAGTGTAATTTCTTGACACCCTCAATCTTAATGGTGTCTGTGCCGGCGCCTCTTATTTGGGCCCCCAAACGGTTGAGAAAATTTTGCAGGTCTACAATTTCCGGTTCTTTGGCGGCGTTGCGGATTACTGTTGTGCCACCCGCCAGTACCGAGGCCATCATGATGTTTTCAGTAGCGCCTACGCTGGGGAGATCCAGGTGAATTTCAGCTCCCTGGAGCCGGGTAGCCTCGGCCTTAATGTAGCCAAACTTCTCAGCTATACCAGCCCCCAGGGATTGCATACCCTTTAAGTGAAGGTTCATGGGCCTTGAACCTATATTGCAGCCGCCGGGATAGGAAATTTTTACTTCCCGGAACCGGCTTAGCAGGGGACCCAAAACAAGATTGGACGCCCTCATTTTCCGCATTAGCTCCTCGGAAACTTCCAGTGGCTGAACATCACGGGCGTCCACCCGCATGATATTCTTTTCCCAGGTTACCTTTGCCCCCAGGTACACCAGCAAGTCTCTCATCACAGCCACATCCCGCAGGCGCGGAATATCGTACAGGGTGGCCTCGCCCTCCACCAGCAGGCAGGCTGCCAGAATGGGCAGGGAGGCATTCTTGGACCCGCTGGCCTTAACCGTGCCCTTCAAACTGTTGCCCCCGAAGATCATATATCTTTGCACTGCTGTCACCTCCGCCGGTCTGCTCCCCTACTGTTTTCACCTCCAGGGCCAGGATCAGCCCGAACTTTTCTTTTACCATTTTCCGTACAGCAGCCACCATTGCCAACACATCACCGGCAGTAGCATTACCTGTGTTAACAAAAAAGTTGGCATGCCGATCAGACACCTGAATGCCGCCAATCCGCATCCCCTTTGCACCGGCCTGCTCGATCAGCCGGCCTGCCGAATCTCCCGGCGGATTTTTAAAAACACTTCCGGCATTGGGGTAATTAAGGGGCTGGGTTAACCTGCGCCTTCTCATATAGCTGTCAATAAGCTGCTGAATCTCAGGTCCAGGCCTGGGCAGGCAGGTAAAGTTAGCGTGAACTACTATACCGGGATATTCCTGCAGAGCACAGGCGCGGTACCCAAAGTTCAACTGTTCCCGCCCAAAACACATTAGCTCTCCGGAAAAGTTCATCACGGTAACATCTTGCACCAGATTACCCATACAGGAACCGTTGGCCCCGGCATTCATTACTATAGCGCCGCCCACGGCGCCTGGTATCCCGGCCGCAAATTCAAAGCCCCCAAGCCCGGCCTTCTTGCTGATCTGCAGCAATTGAGACAGCCTGACCCCGGCCTCAGCGGATACATTATTGCCATCAACTGAAACTTTGGACATGCCACGGCAAATTTTGATCACCAGGCCCCGGACACCGGCATCGGATACCAAGAGATTGGAGCCGTTTCCCATAATCAGAAAAGGAAGTGACCTTTCCCTTGCAAACAGCACCGCCCGGCGCAACTCATCGACTCCCCCGGGCTCAACAAAAATATCAGCCGGCCCGCCAATGCGCCAAGTGGTGTGACGGCTCATGGGCTCTGCCAGCCGCACATTGCCCACGGCCCTGTTTTTTAATTCCTGATAGATTTCCAGGGGCTTCATCCCTAACTCCCTTTCAACTTCTTTACAAGCTCCGCCCCGGCCTGCCGGATGTCTCCGGCCCCCATTACCAGCACCAGGTCGCCGGGCACGGCATTTGAGGCCAGATAATCAACTATATCCTCCCGGGTGGGCAGGTAAAGTACCGGGCGGTTTTCATAGTCCTCCACAGCCTTAACCAGAACCCGGGCTGTTATCCCGTCAATTGGCTTCTCACCGGCACTGTAGATATCATTAATGATAATCACCTCAGCCTGGCTGAAGGCCCTGCCGAAGCGGTCTTTTAAAAGGGCCGTCCGCGTGTACCGGTGGGGCTGAAAAACAGCAATCACCCGGCCCCCGGCTACCTGCCGCGCCGCCTCGAGGGTGGCCATAATCTCACTGGGATGGTGGGCATAATCATCCACAACCCTGACCCCGCGCTCCTCACCCAGCAGCTCAAAACGCCTCCCCGCCCCCTGAAAACAAGCCAGGGCCCCGGCAATATTCTTAAAGGGAAGGTTCAGCCACCGGCCCACGGCCACTGCAGCCATGGCGTTAAGGATATTATGCCGGCCGGGCACAGGCAGCTTCAGTTGGCCCAGCAGTTCACCCCGGCAATAAATGTCTGCTGACGAACCAAACCGGTCAAAGTTTAAATTCCGGGCTGTATAGTCAGCATCTGTACTCATCAGGCCATAAGTCACAACCTCTCCGGCGCAAACCTGCCTTATACTTTGCACCACCGGGTCGTCTCCGCAGAGCACCGCCAGCCCGCTGGCTGGCAGCTTGCCCAAAAACTCCCGGAAAGCTGCAATAATGTTTTCCACGGTACCATAATGGTCAAGATGGTCGTCTTCGATATTGGTAACCACCGTCACCATAGGATCAAGTTTTAGAAAAGACCCGTCACTCTCATCAGCTTCCGCCACCAGGTATTCTCCCCGGCCCAATTTGGCATTTCCGCCAATGTCAGTCAATTCACCTCCGATCAGGATAGTCGGGTCCAAATCGTTTTTTTCCAACACCAGGGCAACCATGGAGGTAGTGGTTGTTTTGCCGTGCGCCCCGGCCACCGCAATACCCTTTCTGTCACGCATCAGGGCGGCCAGCAACTGACCCCTGTGCATTACTGGAATTTCCCGCCTCCTGGCGGCTATTAGCTCGGGATTGGTGGGCGGTATGGCCGTGGAAACTACAACCAGGCCCGCCTTGCCGAGATAATCAGCGCTGTGATCTGTGTAACAAACAGCGCCCAGCTTTTCCAGACGCCTGGTACTGGCGGACGGCTTCAAGTCCGACCCGCTAACCCGGTGGCCCAGGGCCAGAAGTACAGTTGCCAGCCCGCTCATGCCGGCCCCACCCATACCAATAAAATGAATTTTGTCCGGCAATTCATGCCTCATCACATCTACTCCTTCCTGCCCCGGACTGGTTAATCCGGCTTCCCTGCCGAAAGGATACATTATATTATGCCTGCTCATTAAAAGTTGTTACCTCTCCTGTACATTAGTAAAGAGTTATTCACTTTCCCGCCGCCCCGGGCAGCTCGTCCTTTTACCCAAAGTATAGATATATTCAATACCCGGTACAAATAACCTGCCGGGTTAAGGGCGGGAAATTAAACCGGCCAGAGAGTCCAGGATATCATCCAGGGCCCCCGGCCTTCCCAGCTGCAAACTTTTTTCTGACATAGCTTTTAGCCGGGGCCGGTTTTCCAGCAGCCCGGACAATAACCCGGCCAGCATCTCTCCCCTTAAATCCCGGTCAAGGACCATCAGCGCGGCGCCCCGCTCCGCCAGGACCCTGGCATTGTGCTCCTGGTGATTGGCGGCTGCGTGGGGGTAAGGTATTAAGATGGCCGGCAAGCCACGTACCGTTAATTCTGCTATAGTGGCCGCACCGGCCCGGCAAATCAACAAATCCGCCGCTGCCAGGGCTTCCGGCATCCGGTGCAGGTAAGGCTCAATAGTAATATTCCCATATTTTTCCGCAGTCATACCGCTTTTTTTCAGGTCGTCCATAAACCCCTCATACTGCTTCGGACCCGCCACATGCAAAAATTGGAGGTCTGGTTTCCCCCCCAGCTGTTTCAACACCTCAATCATCGCCTGGTTAATGGTCCGGGCGCCCTGGCTGCCCCCGAAAGACAGCACCAGCATCCGGCCGTCTTTAACGTCCAGGCCGGCCCGGGCTTCCTCCCGCCCGGCCGCAATAACCTCCGGCCTTACCGGCAAACCGGTAACCAGCACCCTCGCCCGGCGCCCAAAATAGCGGGCTGACTCATCAAAGGTTACTGCCACCCGGCCGGCAATCCGGGCCAGAATACGGTTAGTTATCCCCGGCAGGGCGTTCTGCTCGTGAATCAAGGTGGGGATGCGCAGGCCGGCCGCCGCCAGAACCACCGGCCCGCACACATAACCGCCGGTGCCAACCACCGCCGCGGGCCTGAAACTGCGCAGGATGCGGGCCGCCCCGGCCAGCCCGGCCGCTGTCTGCCAGAGCACGGCAAGGTTGGCCGGTGATAAGCTGCGTTTTAAACCGGCCACCCGGATGGTGCGAAAAGCCAGGCCGGCCTTGGGCACAATCTCCGCCTCAAGGCCGCGGTCAGTTCCCACGTAAAGTATTTTCCCCCCGGGATATTTTTGCTGCAGCCCCCGGGCTATGGCCAGGGCCGGATAGATATGCCCCCCTGTGCCTCCGCCGGTGATCACAAAGCGCACTATACTACACTCCTCATCGTCGCATGGAATATCTGGATATGTTAAGAATTATACCTACCCCGGCCATGGTAAACACCAGGGAGGTGCCGCCATAACTCACCAAGGGCAGAGTAATCCCCGTTATGGGCAGGGAGGAGGTAACCACTCCTATATTAATCACGGCCTGCAGGGCTATCCCGCACACCAGCCCGGCAGCCAGCAAGCTGCCAAAGGCGTCCGGCGCCGTAACAGCTATCTTAAACCCCCGCCAGATAAACATAATAAAGAGTAAAATTACCACACTCCCGCCGATGAACCCCAGTTCCTCGCCAATGGAGGCAAAGATGAAATCTGTATGCCGCTCGGGCAGGTAGAGCAGTTTTGAATGCTTGCCCTGACCCAGGCCGGTGCCCACCAGCATACCCGAGCCCAGGGCCATTAGTGAATTCAGAATTTGCCAACCCGCCCCGGTGGGATCGGACTCGGGATCCAAAAAGGCTAAAAAGCGCCTCATCCGGTACGGCGCAAAATAGATGGCCACCACCACCGCCCCGGCCCCGGCCAGGCCAAGCAGACCCAGATCCCTGATCCGGGCGCCGGCGGCAAAAAACATGACCGTAACCGTACCCATCAAGGTGGCTGCCGTACCGAGGTCGGGCTGCATCAAAATAAGGCCGGCGGCAAAGCCACTGATCAGTAAGTATGGCCCTATGCCCTGGAAAAAATCACGAATCTGCTCCCGTTTCAGGGAAAGCCCGTAGGCCGTATAGATGATGATGCAAATCTTGGCCATTTCTGAAGGCTGGAAGGACGGTATGGGACCCAGGGTAAGCCAGCGCTGGGACCCCAAATATTCATCACCGATAAACATCACCAGCACCAGGAACAGAAAGGCGCTGCCCAGGATTAGATTCACGTAGCCTTTTAATTGCCGGTAGTTAAAGTTCATGAAAAAAAGCAGGGCGCCGAATCCCAGGACGGCAGAAATAAGCTGCTTTTGGAAAAAGTAAAATTTGTCGTTAAAGGGCGGATCCATGGCAAAGTAATAGCTTGAACTGAAAACCATGATCAGCCCAATGCTAAGGAGCATCATCACCGACAGAAACAACAGGAAGTCCGGCGGACTGTTTCGCTTTGCCCGCATCCGGAGCCCACCCCCTCAAACCTGATTCCTGCTCCCCTGCCCGGCCCACAGGGCCGGTTAAGGCACGGCGTTATCACCGCTCACTCCAAATGCTCCGCGCCGACAGCACCTCGGCTTGTTGCGGACCGGACTAGCGGCGCTGCAAAGGCGGCGATAGATTTGTAATGAAAGGCGCCTGCTCTCCTCAAAGCACCTTGTTCTCAAACCCGTCACCTTAGTAGTCCGCTGGTTTCGCGCCGCAGTCCGGTTACCCTCACTGCGCCGGGTGCTGTTACCGGCTCTGCTGCGTCGTTCGCTAACGATAACGCCGTGCCTCCACCTGGTTTACTGAAATACTTACGCTTTGCCTAACAGGCAGTTCTCCTGCCCGGCCCACTGCCGGACCAACTCCTTAAACAGGTCGCCCCGCTCTTCGTAGCTATTAAACATATCCCAGCTGGCACAGGCCGGCGACAGCAATACTATTTCACCGGGCCGGGCGGCCTGCCGGGCCAATTCAACGGCCTCGGGAAAGGCGCCGGCCCGCAGCACCGTGGTACAGCCCGCTTTTTTAGCGGCCGCCTCCAACTCTGCGGCACACTGGCCCAGAACAACCAAAACCCTGGCCCTTTCCCGCACCTTGCTGGCAAAAACGGCAAAGTCATTGCCCTTGTTTTTCCCGCCGGCAATGAGCACGATGGGCTGATCAAAGGCCTCCAGGGCCTTGATACTGGCATCCGGATTGGTCCCCTTAGAATCGTTAACATATTTTACCCCGTTTATTTCTGTGACCGGCTCAAGGCGGTGGGCCACCCCGGAAAATTTCCGCAAAGTGTTGGCCAGGGACTCCGGCGCCACCCCCAGGACCAGGGCGCAGGCCACTGCCGCCAGGGCATTTTCCAGATTGTGGGCGCCCGGTATCTGCAGCTCAGCCGCCGGCAGGACCGGAATGATTTTGCCGTTTATCGCAGCCGTTATATTGCCGTCCTGGACAAACACCCCTTCTTCTAAAATATGCCTGCGGCTGAAAAATATAACTTTTCCCGGGGACAAACCTTCCAGGGCTCTGGTTTCAGGATCATCATAATTAAGAACTGTATAATCACCCTGGTCCTGATTAACAAATACCCGCGCCTTGGCGGCAATATAAGCGGTCATACTGCCGTGCCTGTCCAGGTGGTCCGGAGTAATGTTCAAAATTACCCCCACCCGGGGCCGAAAACCAGCCGTTGTCTCCAACTGAAAGCTGGAAACCTCGGCCACGACAATATCCTCCGGAATGTATTGCTCCACCCCGGTAACCAGGGGCAGGCCTATATTGCCGGCCACCAGGGTTTTAAATCCGGCATCCCGGAATATTTCGCCCACCAGACTGGTGGTGGTGGTCTTGCCGTTGGTTCCGGTTATGGCCACAAAGGGCGCTTTGCTGAATTGAAAGGCCAGCTCCAGTTCGCCCATCACAGGTATGCCCAGATCCCTGGCAGCCGCCACCGGTTCTACCGTCAGGGGAACACCGGGGCTTACCACCAGCAGGTCAAAACTGCCCCCGGTAACCCGGGGGTAGTTGCCCAGGCACAATTCAGCGCCCCGGGGCAAGCCCTCGCCGGTGTCCCCCAGCTTATCGGCCCCCTTGATGTCAGTCAGGGTAACCCTGGCGCCTTTGCCCGCCAGAAACGCGGTTACGGCCAGGCCGCTGCGACCGGCGCCGATGACCAGAATTTTTTTGTTCTTTAACTCCACCCCGGTTACCACCTTTTTTGAATATTACTATTCAGGTATTCAGAATTCAGGATTCAGAATTCCCCAAGAATATGCTTCCAGTAATTTACTAACCTCTTGCCAGAGAAGTTTTGTTTCGTAAATATACCCGTTGTTTTCGCTGGTTTTCTCATTCTGACTCCTGACTCCTGACTCTTGAGTAGTTACCTTCAGGTACTTTGGACCCACACTACCGGAGCCCGTACAATGACAGTACGCCCACCAGGGCAAAGACCAGGGCGGCCGCCCAGAAGATGTGCACCACCCGCTCCTCGCTCCAGCCCCCCAGCTCAAAGTGATGGTGCAGGGGACTCATGCGCAGAATCCGGCGGCCGAAAACCTTGAATGAGAATACCTGGCCCATTACCGAAAGAACTTCCAGCACAAAGATGCCGCCAACGATAACCAGCAACAGTTCCGTGCGGGTAACCACCGCCGCAGCCCCCAGAGCGCCCCCCAGGGCCAAAGAGCCGGTGTCTCCCATAAATACCCGGGCGGGATAGCGATTGTAAAATAAAAAGCCCACACAGCCGCCGGCCACGGCAGCCATGACAATTGCCACGCCGGGACTGTCGGCCCACAGGGCCACTGCCACAAAAGTGACGGCGGCAATGGCTGTTGTACCGGCCGCCAGCCCGTCCAGCCCATCAGTTAAATTGATCGCATTGGCAAAACCTACAACTATAAATACGGCAAAGGCCAGATACAGGGCCCAGTTCAACTCAAAGCTAATCCCTCCGGGGATAAAATAGCCGGAGAAGGGCACCACCAGGTCCGTACCCCGGCCGTACGAAACCGCCAGGGTGGCCAGCAGGCCGGCCAGCAGTATCTGTCCCAGTAATTTTTCCCTGGCCCGCAGGCCAAGGGAGCGCTTCAGAGCCACCTTGAGAAAGTCATCCAGCAAGCCAATCAGTCCGTAGGCAATGGTGATCCCGAGAACCAGCAGTCCCTCCGGATATTCCCGGGCAAACAGCAGCCCCGCCAGTAAAATACCGGTCAAAAATATAACCCCGCCCATAGTTGGGGTTCCGGTTTTTTGCAGGTGTCTGGCCGGCCCGTCATCGCGCACCAGCTGGCCGAACTTGAGCCTGCGCAGGGCCGGTATAGCCAGAGGACCCAGGACTGCGGTCACTGCCAGGGCCAGCACCCCCGCCTGGATAATATTTAAAGTAAATAACTGGTCCATCTTAAGTACCTCGTCAAGGGCCCGGCACCCCGGTTCCTTTCCTTATGATAACAATTCTCTACTCCCCGGGGCAGGCAAATGAGTTGACGATCTCCTCCATCTTCATGACCCGGGAGCCTTTAACCAGAACCACATCCCCCGGTCGCAGCAAACAACGCAGCCTGTCCACGGCCTCTGGATTTCCCCGGCAAGTAAAAACTGATTCGGAACTAAGCCCGCCGGCCAGGGCACCGGACGCCACACCTTCTGCCAAATCCCCCACGGCCACCACCAGGCTGGCCACCTTTGAGGCAGCCAGGCCCACATTCCTGTGCTTCTCCGCGGTCACATCTCCCAGTTCCAGCATATTGCCCAGCACCGCCACCGCCCGGCGGCCCCGGGATATTTCCCCCAATGCCTGCAAGGCTGCCCGGGCTGAGTCGGGATTGGCGTTATAGGTATCGTTAATAAACGTGATGCCGCCAGATTCAATTATCTCCTGCCGCAGAGCGGATAATTGCAGGCCGGCCAGCCCCCCGGCGATTTCCCCGGGGGTTAGTCCCAGGGCCAGCCCCACTCCTGCCGCTGCCAGGGCATTGACCACGTTATGCAGGCCCGGCGCCGGCACAAACAAAGGAAACCGCTGCTCCTCCCGGCCCATACCGGCCAAAACCTCCAGGTGGTTGCCCCCCTGCCCCGGTTTTATACCGGCTGCCCTGATCTCGTTGCCCTCACCGGTTCCGTAAAAAAACACCCGCCCGCGGCAGCGTCCGGCCTCTCTTTTAATAAAGGGGCTCTCCCCGTGCAGCAGGGCAAACCCGCCCGCCGGCACATGACCCAGGATCTCGCCCTTGGCCCGGGCAATGGCGTCCACCGAGCCCAGCCGCTCCAGATGGGCCTCACCGATGTTCGTAATCACCGCCGCCGTCGGCAAGGCAATCCGGCACAGGGTCTCAATTTCACCGGGCCCCCGCATGGCCATCTCAATCACCGCGGCACTGTGCCCGGCACCCAATTCCAACAGGCTCAGGGGCAAACCTATTTCATTATTAAGGTTACCCCTGGTCTTCAGGGTATTGAAGCGGGCCCCCAAAACTGCCGCCACCATATCTTTAGTGGTGGTTTTACCGGAAGAGCCTGTCACACCAACCACCGGCAAGTTCATCCGGCTGCGGTTATACCTGGCCAGATCCTGCAGCGCCTTGATAGTGTCCGCCACCAGGATTACCGGCAGCGCCGGAGGAATCCCCCCGGCCTCCCGTTCCAGGATCAGGGCCGCCGCCCCGGCGCTTATCGCCGCCCCGGTGAAATTATGGGCGTCATGACGCTCACCCCGCAGGGCAATGAATATATCCCCAGGCCTGGCGGAGCGGCTGTCAGTGGACACCGAGCTGATAATTGACTCCCCATCCCCCTGGCTCAGGCGGCCGCCAGTGGCCCGGCAGACCTCATTAACCGTCATGGCCAGCATCCGTTTCACCTCCGGCCTTGCTTCAATTCCTCTAATATTATACTTGCTGCTTCCCGGTCGTCAAAGGGAAAACGCCGGGCGCCTATAATCTGGTAAGTCTCATGCCCTTTGCCCGCGATCATCACCACATCGCCGGCCCTGGCAAGGCGAAGCGCCCCGGCAATGGCCTCCCGCCGGTCCGGAATGATTCTATAGTTAACAGCACCCCCGGCCCGGATCACACCCTGCTCAATTTCTTTAATGATGGCCAGGGGTTCCTCGGTGCGGGGATTATCCGAGGTTATTACCACCAGATCACTGAGCCTGGCCGCCAGCTCACCCATCATCGGGCGCTTGGCGCGGTCCCTGTCTCCGCCGCAGCCAAACACCGTAATCAGTCTGCCCTGCTTGATTTCCCGGGCTGTTTTGAGGATATTTTCCAGCCCGTCGGGAGTATGGGCATAGTCCACCACCACAGTAAAATCCTGCCCCCGGTCCACCAGCTCGAAGCGGCCCGCCACCCCGGCCACACCTTCCAGCCCCCGGACGGCCAGGGCCGGGTCCACCCCGCCCGCCACCCCGGCGGCAAAGGCGGCCAGGGCATTATACACATTGAAGAGACCGGTCAGCTTAAGGGTTAGCTTATGCCCGCCCCAGGGGCTGATCACGGTAAAAGAAACGCCCCGGGCAGTTAACACAACATCCCCGGCCCGCACATCAGCCTCTGATTTAATGCCGTAAGTAACAACCCGGCCGGGGCAGCGGCTGATGATTTTTTCAGCCACCGGGTCATCAGCATTAATTATCGCCAGCGGCGGGGCATATTCAGAACCCGGGCCGCTGCCCGACCCGTCAAAGAGTTTTATTTTAGCCTCCAGGTAATCATCCATGTCCCGGTGAAAGTCCAGGTGATCCCGGGTCAGATTGGTGAATACCGCGGCGGCAAAGCGGCATCCCGCCACCCGGCGCAGGGACAGGGCGTGGGAGCTAACCTCCATCACCACGGTCTCAACCTGCTCGCCGGCCATCTCCGCCAGCAGCCGCTGCAATTCGGCCGATTCAGGGGTAGTGTGGCTCACCGGCAGTTCCCGCTCCCCAACCAGGGTGTGTACGGTCCCGATCAACCCGGTCCTTTGTCCTGCTTGCCTGTAAACTGATTGGATCAGGTGGGTGGTGGTTGTTTTGCCGTTGGTGCCCGTCACCCCCACCAGCCGCATCCGGGCTGACGGCTGGCCGTAGAAGCGCGACGCAGCCAGGGCCAGGGCCAGGCGGCTGTCCGCAACCCGTACCCAGGCAACCCCGGGCGGCAGGGACACCTCCTGCTGGACTATAACGGCTGCGGCGCCGGCGGCCACCGCCTGCTCCAAAAACAAATGACCATCGGTGGCGAACCCCTCAACCGCCACAAACAGATAGCCGGGCGCAACCCGCCGGGAATCATAGGCAATGCCCGCCACATCAACATTTTCCGGCCCGCCGGAGGCCAGGACAGTAAAACCGCGGACCACTTCCTTAAAATTCAAACCATTATCCCTCCCCGGCTATATTTGGCAAAAGCCACCCTCTCTATATCTATTCATGGCAACATATTCCTTTTTATACCTTTATTATTGCTTATTTTCCAAGTTTTCAATCATGGCTGCTGCTCCGTATATATTCAGTGCAACCGGTGTTAAGGCACGGCGTTATCACCGCTCACTCCAGTGCTCTGCTCCGGCTCCTGCCCCGGCGGCCTGAACTCCACCTTGATCACGGTACCCCGGGTGACCTTGCTGCCGGGGTTGGTCTGCTGCGAAACCGCCAGACCGCTGCCCGCGGGCTCAAGTCTGAGCCCTATTTCCTCCAGCAGGTTCCCTGCCTCCTTGATGCTGAGTCCGGTCAGGTCGGGTACGGTGACTGCTTCGCCCGACTCCCCGCCGGACGCCGGCTGCAGCTCCAAAATTACGGTGGTACCGCTGTTTACTTTGGCCCCGGCATCCGGAGTCTGACCATAAATTATATTCCCCTCGCCCACCGTCTGATATTTGAGCCCGGCTCCCTGCAATACCCGGCCGGCTTCTGAAACCGGGTAGTTTATGACCTTGGGCACAGTTATAACTACTGTTTCCCGGGGCGTTTCCCACGGCTGCACAGGCTTTACCAGACCCGGCGTTTCCGGTATACGCAGATAGCGCAGTACATCCCTGGCCACGGCCTGGAAAACCGGGGCCGCCACCTGGCTGCCATAGTACACTCCCCCCTGGGGCTCCGCCACCATAACCAGGACCGCAATCCGGGGGTCGCCGGCAGGGGCAAAACCGGCAAAGGACGCCACATACTTGCCGCTGACATAGCCTCCGTGACCTACCACCTGAGCAGTTCCGGTCTTGCCGCCAACCCGGTAGCCTTCGACAAAGGCATTTTTACCGGTACCGTTAACCACGACATTTTCCAGCTGCTCCTTTAACACCCGGGCAGTTTCAGTTGAAATTACCCGACGCGCTTCTTCAGGCTCATAACGCTTAACAATTTCACCTTCAGCGTCCCGAACTTCCCTGACCAGCTGTGGTTTCATCAGCATCCCGTCATTGGCCACCGCAGCTACAGCCGTCACCAACTGAATCGGTGTAACGGCAATGGACTGGCCGATGGACATGGTGGCCACGTTTAGATTAGTGGCGATCTTTTCCCCGATGACAATACCGGAAGCCTCGCCGGGCAGGGCCAGGTTAGTTTCTTGACCAAAACCAAAAGCCTTGATGTATTTATAAAACCTGTCCTTGCCTAAATCCAGCCCCACATTGATGAAGCCCGGGTTGCAAGAGTTCATAATTACTTCCTCAAAACTTTGACTGCCGTGGCCCCCGCGTTTCCAGCAGCGTATGCTGCGGTCGGCAACTTTGATGAAACCCGGACAGTGAAACCGGTCCTCCAGGCGCACCGCCCCTTCCTCCAGGGCGGCCGCAGCAGTGATAATTTTAAAGGTTGACCCGGGCTCATAATTGTACCACACCGCAGGGTTGCGATCCCAGACTTCCTTGGGCGCCTCCTGCCAATTGGTGGGACTAAAGGTGGGGCGGTTGCCCATAGCCAGTATTTCTCCGGTTTTGGGGTCCATGATAATAATAACTGCCAGCTTGGGATTGAACCGTTGAACCACATTGTCCAGTTCCCGCTCTACAAAGTACTGAATTGTCTCATCCAGGGTCAGGATCAGGTCGTGGCCCTGGACCGGCGGAAAGTATTTGTGCAGCGCATTTGGCACCGGCCGCCCGGCCGCGTCATGCTCAATAACAATCCGTCCCTTCAGCCCTGCCAGCAATTGGTCATAGCTAACCTCAATACCGGCCAGGCCCTGGTTGTCAGCGCCGGCAAAGCCCAGGACATGCGAGGCCAGTGCTTCTTGCCGGTAATGCCGCTTACTTTCCTCAACCAAACCAATGCCCTCCAACTGGAGGGCGCGGACGGCTTCGGCGGTTTGAAAGTCAATTCTCCGTTTAACCCATTCATATGACGAATGCCGTGTTAGAACTTTTTCCAGCTTGGCCTGGTCCATGCCCAGCACAGGCGCCAGTTTCCCGGCTGCCCCGGCAGGGTCCTTAATCAGGTTGGGCATGGCGTAAACCGAGTCCACACTGATGCTTGCCACCAACTCCCGGCCATTACGGTCATAAATGGTACCCCGCTTGGCCTCCACCGGTATGTCCCGCATGCGCATTTCCTCGGCCTTGATGCGCAACTCCTCACCACGCACAAACTGAATCCAACCCAGCCTGCCCATGAATATAATTAATACTGCTGAGGCCACCAAAAAAATAATGGTCAGACGTTTGCGGATTAGAGTGTTTGTCATCGGCATAGATTTAGCCCTCCCAGTCACGGCCCGGCGTTCCGGGGCAGTCTGTATCCTTGCCCCCTGCTTGAAAGCCTGTTAGTAACTACTCAGAAGTCAGGAGTCAGTAGTCAGTAGTCAGAATGAGAAAACCAGCGAAAACATTTGAAGATTTACTGGTATGGCAGAAGGCGCACCTGTTTGTACTTGCGGTTTATCGTTTATCCATGGCGTTTCCGAAGTATGAGATATACGATTATTCTGAATCCTGACTCCTGAATTCTGAATACCTGAATAGTTACGTTATTAAATTTATACCAGCCTTGGACCAGGGCTGAATAGATATTTCTCCCGCCGGGTTACCCGGGCCGCAAGCGGTACTCCAGTTGACCAACCAAATTAACAAAGGCCTGGATGACCCAATTTCGCCCTTCCCCGGCGCCGGCTTCGCCCGCCGCCTGCTCACCGGCAGCCGGGGGGGCCGTCCCTTTTACGGCGCCTGCTTCCCGGGCGGTGTTATTTGTGGCCATGGCCTCAGCAGCAGCCAGGTCTGTCTTAACCATTACAACCTGGTTTGGCTCAGGCCTGACCATGCCCAGGCGGGATACGGCCACCGCCTCCACCCGGTCCAGAGAACTCAAACGGGCAATATCGCTGTGCAGGCCATGGGTTTCCTTGCGCAGCATGGATAAGTCATTTTCCAATTTATGCATGCGGTAGCCGGTAGCCGCCACCTGGGCGCAGTAAAAGGCAACTAAAATCCCGATGGCAAAAAACAAAAACACCAGTCCTGTTGCCGCCAAACGCTGGCCCCTGGGCAACCCCTCCCTGCGGCTGCGCCTGCGGCGGGGCTGAGTTGTCTCACCGGGCAAACTGTAAAATTCTACCTGTTCCCTGGCTACTATCAAGCTTATTCAACCCCCAGTGCATTTAGAACAACTTGTACTTTTTCCGGTATATATTCAGTGAAACCGGTGTTAAGGCACGGCATTATCACCGCTCACTTCAGTGCTCCGCGCCGACAGCACCACGGCTTGTTTCGGACCGGACCAGCGGCGCTGCAAAGGCGGTGATAGATTTATAATGGAAGGCGCCTGCTCTCCTCAAAGCACCTTGTTCTCAAACCCGTCGCCTTACCAGTCCGCTGGTTTCGCGCCGCAGTCCGGTTACCCTCACTGCGCCGGGTGCTGTTACCGGCGCTCCGCAAGTCGTTCGCTAACGATAACGCCGTGCCTCCACCTGGTTTACTGAATGCTTGCCTTTTCCGCAACCCGCAACTTGGCGCTCCTGGCCCTGGGATTCCGCTTCAATTCCTCATTTGACGGGACCACGGGCTTACCGGTTATCAATTTTAGCCGGGCCTGCCTGCCGCAAACACACCGGGGGAAATCCCTGGGGCAAATACAGGGATCGGCCAGCTTCCGAAAAACATCTTTCACTGTCCGGTCCTCCAGGGAATGAAAAGTTATAACACAAATCCTGCCCCCCGGGGCCAGGACTTCCACCGCTGAGCCCAGTGCCCCCTCCAGCAACTCCAGCTCCTTGTTCACAGCAATGCGCAGGGCCTGAAAAGTCCGCTTTGCCGGGTGCGGCCCTTCCCGCCTGGCCCTGGCTGGAATGGCCTTCTTTATGATTTCTGCCAGTTCCCCGGTGGTGGCTATCTCCCCCGCCCGTCGCCCGGCCACGATAAACGAGGCAATCCGGTCAGCCCAGCGCTCTTCACCGTACCTTCTGATCATGCCGGCCAGTTCCCGCTCCCCCCAATTGTTAATCAGAGTTGCCGCAGTAATCCGGCCGTCCGGATCCATGCGCATATCCAGAGGGGCGTCGTGCATGTAACTAAACCCCCGGGCGGGATTGTCCAGTTGGTAAGAACTGACCCCCAGGTCCATCAGAATACCGTCCACCGGGCCGGTGTTCAGGTCCTCCAGAACCTTGCCCAGCCGGGCAAAATTTTCCCGCACCACCTTGCATCGGCCGGCATACGGAGCAAGCCTCAGGCGCAATACATCAACCGCCTCCGGGTCCTGATCCAGGGCTATCAGCAGGCTGTCCGGGGCCGTCCGCTTCAAGATCTCCAGACTGTGACCGCCGCCCCCGGCGGTACAATCGACGTATGTACATCCGGGCCTCAGTTTGAGCCCCTCCAACGCCTCTTCCAGCAACACGGGGATGTGGTAAAAATCCTGAGGCCCTGTAACGGCGGGGCGGCTTAAATCATTGTCGCCCACCGGGCCGCCTCCTTCCATAACTTAACTGCAGATTCGCAAGAATCTGATAATTATCTTCGTACAGCCTGTAAGACCCCGCCCTCTTAGGTCGGGGATTAACAGGCTGTAAACTCGAAATAAGTGCGGCTAAGGTTCAGATGGGGTTAAAACCCCACCTGAACCAAGTCTTCTTTATCTTCGTACCAGTTAGTTTGTCCTTTTCCGGAGGCTGCCAACAACCTATATGCCCAGATCAAGGTCAACAATTTTCTCCGCTATTTCCTCCACCGAGCCGGCGGACTCGGCGTTATATTTAACCCATTCTTCCCCGGCCCAGATCTCGACCCGGGATGAAACCCCAATCACAACGGCATCACGGTTTAACTTGGCGTACTCCCTCAGGTTGGCCGGAATCAAAATACGTCCCTGCTTATCTATTTCACACTCGGCGGCGCCGGCAAAGAAAAAACGCGTAAAGGCCCGGGCATCAGCCCTGGTAAAAGGGAGCGAGCGCATCTTTTGCTCAATATTCGCCCACTCACCGGGCGGATAAACAAACAGACAGCTGTCCAGTCCCTTGGTAACCACAAACTTATCACCCAGGCCTTCGCGGAAGCGGGCCGGTATGTGTAACCTGCCTTTGGCATCGATTGTGTGCTGGTGTTCACCCATAAACATGGTTTCTTACCCCACTGCGGTTTAACTTCAAACCACTTTACACCACTTTACACCACTAGTATTCAATATCGATTAGTAAATTCCTTCTTTTATATAAGGTCCTTTATTAAAAAAATAAGCCAAAACTTGAAAGAATTGGCTTATCTCCTCATGTAACATATCAATACTACACTCCCATTGAGGAACTGTTTCCCTCGTTTGTCCTGCCTCGATATTCGAGGGCGGTTCTTCTTCCCTTCTCTAAAGCTGCCACCATGCAGCATGAATTCTAAAATTCTGGCTAAACCTCTACCCACCTGTTTACACAGGTAAAATACAACCCCACCTCGCTGACCTTTTCCCCGGAAAGGCTCTCCCAGAACTTGCGGTACATTTCAACCTGGGGCTGATAATACTTAACCAGTTCATTGAGCTTCTCCTCACTGTCCACCGTATCCGTCTTATAGTCCGCGATCACCCAGCCGTCCTCCTCCAGGAAAACCAGGTCGATGACGCCGGATATGACAGTTTGGGCAGTGCAGCCGTATTTAGTGCCATCGACTTTTACTAAAAAAGGCGCCTCCATAAAACGCTTTTTACTCTTCAACATTCTCTGCCACAAAGAAGACTTCAATATCTCGTTGACCAGCGTTAAGATCTGCTCCTTTTCCTCCGGCGCCCTGTCCTCTTCGGCAATGACGTTTTCAAGCAGCAGTTCCAGGTTGGCGGGGACTCTTTTTGCACAGGCTTCCAGTACCCGGTGGACCACCCTGCCCCAGGACTGCCCGCGCCCGGTTGTTTTTCTGGCCGGACCCTCCCCGCTGCCCTTGACCAGTGAAGTGACAGAAGCGGTGGAATAACTGGAGACACATACAGGGCTGCCGGGGCCGAGAAAACCAGCCCTGGCTTTTTCCAGGTCCTGTAAGGTTACTTCCTCGCCGGTCTCCGGCAGGACGTCTGCCGCAGCCGCTTCCTCCAACTCCGGCACGCCACCGAAATACCCGTTGAAAAGCCGCCAGGGGCTTTTATCCGGAGCTGAAGGGTAGGCGCTTACCACCAGCAGGTTTTTAGCCCGGGTGGCCGCCACGTAGAGAAGGCGGATTTCCTCGGCGTCCAGATACTGCCGTTCCAATCCGGCGTACTTGTCCCATGCCAAAGGTTGGCCGAGAGTTTCGCTTGTATAGGCTTTTTTCTTTTTAATTAAGAAATAGCCGCGGGGCGTATCCCCTACCCTGTTGATATGCGCAGCCGGCTCCCAGGTGACGCTTTTCCCCGGGTTGGCCAGGAAAACTACCGGCGCCTCCAGCCCCTTCGCCTTGTGCAGGTTCATCAGCCTGACCGCATCGTCCTCCCAGGGGACCACGTTGATCTCTTCCTCCACCCCGGACTCCATCAGCAGCGCCAGGTAATCAACCAGGGAAGAAAACTGGGTAATTCCCCTGCGCTCCGCGGCAGCAAGAAGCTCCAGGCCCTGGAGCAGGTGGCCGGAACGGCTTTTGCCCAGTTCCCCGGTTAAGGCGTAAGGGATCACACCCAGTTCCTTAAGGATGTTTTCCAGGGCGGCGCTGGCGGGAAGCTGCCGCGTCCAGTCCCGGAAGGTGCGCAGGAGGCCAAAGGCCCGGTTAAATATTTCCCGGTCTTGATCATTTAAGTCAGACGGCGCCCGGGTATAAAAGCTAAACTTGCCGCCCGCCTGTTTAAATTTCCACAGCTGGTTGTCGCTGATCCCCAAGAGCCCACCCCGCAGCACCGCCACAAGCCGCACCGGGTCATCGGGGTCCAGGATTGCTTGCAAAACCTTTAACACTTCCGCCATTTCGGCTGAGGTTGAAAACCCGTTTCCACCCGCGATTTGAAAAGGGATGCCGTGTTTCTCCAGGGCTCTGGCATATACGTCCATATAGGCTTTATACCGCAGCAGGATCATGAAGTCGTCCGGGCGGGGCATTTCGGTTATCCCGGCCGCCAGCTCACTTTCCGTCCTTTCCAGTTTGACACCGCCGTCAATCGCCCAGCGAATCCAGCGGGCAATCCTCCCGGCTTCGATTTGAACAATCAAGGCTTGATTGTTGCCGCTCACCTTGGGGATACTTACAGTCCTAAGACCACAGGCTTTTCCTTCCCCATTTTTGCGCACCGTATCAAAGCTGGTGAAGGCAGCCTGGTATGAAGTGGCCTCGCCGGGAAAGAGTGTCTTAAAAAGCGGGTTTACCCAGTCCCCAATGGCCTGGACTGAACGGAAATTGGCAGTCAGGCGCAGTACCCCGCCCCCGCTTTCGGTAATCAACCTTTTTACCTCGTTATAGGTGTCAATGTCTGCGCGGCGGAAACGGTAAATGGCCTGCTTCGGGTCGCCCACCACAAACAGCGCCCCGGGCCGGGGGGTAAGCTTGCGCCAGTCCTTTTCATTTACCTCCTGCCCGGCCAGGTAAAACATAATTTCCGCCTGGACCGGGTCGGTATCCTGAAGCTCATCCACCAGCAGGCGATTGTACCTTTCCTGAAAGTAGCGGCGGACCTCCGGGTTTTCCCTCAAGAGAGAAGCCGTGTTCATCAGGAGGTCCTGGAAATTAAGCTTGGACCGCTGCGCCCGCCTTTGGGCGAACTGCTCTACTGCCGGCAGCACGAAATCCGCCAGGCGGGCATGCCGGTGCTCCCTCCAGGCCCGCAGGGCCGGTGTTATGTAGTTCTCACGAAAATCATTAAATCTCTCCCGGGCAGCCTTAGCGTCCTTGCCATCAGGCCAACGGTTCAGGGTGACGTTTCCCTCTTTATCGAGGGATGCGAGCAGGCGCAGAAACCTGATATCGTCTTCCAACCCCAAAAGCCTGCGCCACCTTAATGCCCTCAGAATAATGACCTGCAGGGTATCCCAGCCTTTTGGGGGAGCAATTTCGGGAAGAAGCCCTGCGGCCCGGTCCAGAAACTTGTTCAGTTCCACCCGCACCGGCTGCAGGTCCGGCGCCGGAGCAGCCTCCCGCACGACCTCCACGTCAGGGTAAGCGCACAAAACTGCATAACAATCTTTCAGATCCCCGGCCTCAACGTCAATCTGCAGCAGTCCCTCTAATTCACACGGGCTGCTTACTTGTAGTTGGGTGAGGTATTCATCCCAGACCTTGTCCCGCAGCAGGGCGTCTTCCAACTCCTCCAACTCCATGAAGTCGGGGTCAAGCCCGGCTTCAATAGGCCGCTCCCTTAACAGGGTGGCGCAAAAGGAGTGGATGGTGCCCATAAAACACCGGTCCAAGTCGTTTAATGCCCTGTTCAGCCGCTCTTTTTTATCCGCCTCAGTTTCATCCGCCAGAGCCTTTTCCAGGGCCAGTTGAAACCTGCCCTTCAGCTCCGCGGCAGCCTTCCGGGTAAAAGTCACCGCCGCCAGTTTATCCACGGCGCATCGATCTTCCTTGACCAGCGCTACCATCCGCTGGACCAAACTGTAGGTTTTCCCGGAACCGGCGCCGGCCTCCACCAAAATACAGGTGTCAAGGTCCTCTGCAATATCCCTGCGTGCCGCTTCATCTTTAAATCCGCTGCTAATCAAGTTCCTTCAGCCTCCTCCAGGGATCCAGGCGCGAAGCGCCGGCGTTCAAAAGCTCTTTGGCCCGGGCCACCGCACCGCTGCCGCCGCAAACTTCCGGATAGTCACAGATATTGCATTTCTCCCCGTGGTCGGCGGCAATAAACACACCGTTGTCCAGGAGGTCAAAGATATGGCTTAAGGCCAGAATGACGGCTTTACGGCCGGACTGGGGCCGGGCCACCCGCCGGCCTTCGCCCCGCCCGGTGGGAAAGTAGTAACCGGAGACTTCAACCAGGGGTGTTTCCCCGGGAACCAATCCCTGCAAAACCTGCTCCGCGGCAATGGCATAAAGGGCGTGCTGGACCTGGCGTCCGCCGCACAGGTGCTTGTGGTCGTGATAACCATACGTACTGCCGGTTTTGTAGTCCCAGATGTGGTAAACCCCATCTCCTACCCGGTCAATCCGGTCTATCTTGCCAACCAGATTAAAAGCCTTACCCCCGCCCAGATCAATCCGGACCGGTCCGGCGAGGCCGCAGCCTGCTTCTGCCACAGCCTCAGGACCCAGGCCGAAGGGAACTTCAAAAAACACCGGGGTCCCGGCTGCATAGGTCTCCTCAGCCGCCAGGAAAACCTCACAGCACCGGTAAATTTCCCTGGCTTCGTGGTTGTAAACCACATCACTGGGCGGAGGAATCCGCTTTTTATAGTCCCCGATTAGTTCTTCGGCCATTTTCATGATCATGGACCTGTGTGCTGCCACCCCGGGCTTCTCATCTCTTTCCGTGAGCTTTTTCATAAAGCCGTAAAATAACTCGTGCAGAAGCGCGCCCCGCTCCAGCTGACCCAGCCACTGGCCGGGATCATAAGCCACTTCGTCGGGCGGGTAAATATGCAGGACGTGTTTGAGGAAGTAAGCAAAGGGGCATCCCGCCATAGCTTCAATCTTACTGCTGGACATGACCAGCTCCCGGTTTGAACGGGGGTCCAGCCGGCCGGCGCTCACTTCAATCATTCCGTCGTATTCCGTGGGTTCCAGACTTACCCTGGCTTCCAGGGCCCGGTGCCCCAGTGCAATTCCCCTGTAGCCGGCTTTTACCGCCGCCGGGCCGTTACGGATACCCGGCCGGTTGATCACTTTTCCAACCCACCACTCCACCTCATCCAATGGGGGCGTGCCATCCCGCGGGCAGTAGCCGGCCGGCTTGCCCAGGGCTTGTAAAAGGTCTGTATAGTCCGGGAAAGTATCCCCTTTTAACAGCCGGTGTACCTGGAGGAGTATTGAGGACGGGTACACCGGCTTGTTTTCTACGATATTGAAGGAAGAATAGCTCAAGGTAACCCGCCCCCTCCTGGAGATCAGGGCCAGGGCCATTATATACAGGTTTACCGCAGGGCGGTCTGCGCCCAGCGGCAAACCCGGGTGAAGCTGCTTCCGTTCCGTGTCGAGCAGGACCGGGTCCTGGCGGCTGTTTCCCGGAAAAGTGTTGGCGTCCAGCCCCACCACATAGGTGTTAGGGCGGCAGGACCAGATGAGATGCTCATAGCCTGTCAGGTGCAGGTGCCCGGGCATCGGACCGGACACCCCGGCCCGGAAACCTTTGAGCAGGTTTTCTGCCCGCTCCAAAGCCTCGTCCATTTCCAGGTTAAAAGAAGCAATCTGTCCTGCCTGCACAAGTTCTCCCACCAGCCCCTTCAAGGCAGCCGCATCCACCTCGTCTCTTATCCGGGCCAGCCTGGAAAGAAGCTCCGCAAGGCTGCTGGTAAGGTCCCTGAAACTGATATTTCCGTCTGCAGCAGGCAATGGAAGTGATTCCAGCAAAGATTGAATCAGTTCATGGAGTTCTTCTACCTGCCGGCTTTGCAAGAGGAGCGTTTCCCGCCGGTCCTTCTCACCGTCTACATCCAGATCAGCCCGTGCTTTTAGACTGGCGGTAAACTCCGCCAGCAGTGAATAACGGTCCCTGCCCCAGCCGATGCCCGCGCTTCTCAGCAGCTGGCCCGCAGCCTGCGGGGAAAGTGCCGCTTCACCTTCTTTATTGGCCAGCCTTATATCGCCGCTGATGATTAAATCCCTTAGAACAGCTGCTGAATAATCGTTTCTCAGCCATTCAACCAATCCCTGAAGGACCCTCCCCGGACCGGTCAAGGACCCGGGTATCCCGTTTGCAAAGGTGAGCCCCAGGCCGGAGCGCCTGGCCAGGGAGTAAAAAACGGGTACGTACTCGCTGCTGGCACAGGCCACTGTCACTGTATCCAAAGGGATGTTTTCCTGCCGCAGGCGCCTTAAAATCTCCCGCACCTCATTCCTCAAGCCGTAGGCCTGAAAGTAACTCAAAGAACCATCCCCTGCCGGCGGCGGGGCCTGGTCCACTTGATAGAGCCAGGGCAGGCGCGCCACGTCGGTGGATGGCACTACAGCAGGGTTTTCAGCCGCCGGGACGAACCCGGTACCGGGCCGGGCCGGGCCGTAAACAGGGCCGGCCTGCAGGAGGAGCAGATGGCCTGCTGCAAGGGAACAAACGAATTGTTTTTCCAGGGGATACAGTTTCAAAAAGTCCGGGAGGAGATAAAGGACTTCTTCTCCGGCATGGTTTGCAGCAGCCAGTCTTTCTAAAGCCAGTGAAAGGAGTCCGGGGGTATCTACGTATTGATGCCGGCTCAGGTAAAGCTCGTAGGCTTTTAGGAGTACAATGAGGTCCTGGCCTTTTTCGGCACTGACGAAACTGTCATGGGCCAGGTTGTCACCGGTAATGCCGCACAGCCTCAACTCATACAAGGAAGCGGCGATGGCCCGGATTAGCCCGGGAGAATTACCTTTTCTCTTAAAATACGGCAGGGCATTCCTGCCCTCAAGCTCCTGGAAAACTTCTTCCACCACAGCAGCCGCCAGGCTGCCGGTTAACAGGGTTAAGTTATTCTCTGCCAGATTATCGCAGACCAGTTTATGCGCCAGGGCAGCAAAGGTTTCGTGGCGCAGGTTCACCCAACCCGTTCTTTCCATCGCCAGGCCCTCGCACAATTCCCGCCCCAAACTGTGAGTGGGTACAATCAATACTTTTTCCCGCAGAGGATGGCGCCGACAAGCGTCTTCAAGGGCTAACAGCAGGTTATTCAAAGGGTTCCGCCCCCCCTATTTGATACATTGTTCTACGTTTTCTATAAAATACTTTTTTATCCTTCACTACCGTTAACCAGACAAATAAAATAACTCCTGCCTGTAAAAAACGACCTGATGCGCGCCATCCGTTCCCTGCATCAAATGCTGGAGCGTTTTCCGTCCGGCGGCCTTCCTGTGAAGGCCCGAAAAATACCTGCAGCTTAATTGGCCTGCAGGTTATATTCAAGCTTATTTCACATACAGCCCCATATCAAACCCGTCCTTTTCCTTGTAGCGGCTAAAGATATAGTGCCGGTATTTTACATATTCGTCATAATTACAATCCATACCCTCTTCTTGCAGCAGCCTTTGAAACTCTTTTGAATCAGGAGGGCAGCCTTTAATTAAAATGGCCTTTTGCCGCTGATAAACCTTGTGGCCAAAAAATTTGGACTCTAAGTTATGGGTTTGAGATTATTATCACTGAACTAATCCGCCCTAAGACCCCCGCCTCTGTAGGCGGCGGGGGTCTTAGGGCGGATTAGTTCAGTATGGACTCGGCTAACATTCAGAGGGGGTTGAATCCCCCTCTGAATGAAGTCTC